>NZ_JAIVFV010000142.1 GCF_020829445.1 Nostoc sp. CHAB 5836 | reverse complement strand
TCATCCGTCACGTGAATCCTGATAAGCGTGAAGGGATGGCGGTACATTTTTTGCTGCTTGGTTCCCCGCATTAACATTTGATGCCAAGCAAGTATGGTTATGTTTAAAAGGCGACCTTTATGAGTGAACTTTGGACAAAAGGTACTTGCTGGCACTCGCCTCAGTGCAGAACTCCAAACCATCACCATCCTTCGAGGTGTACAAGCGCTGTGTCCCGAAATAACCCCAATGGCACAAGAGTTGGTCGGTGCAATCCAGGAAATTGTTGCGACTCCCGACCGGCATTTGTCTCCAACCGCAATCGGTGAATTATATGCCGAACGCAACGGACTACCCCAGCCCATTAAACCCCAAATTGTTAACCGTGTTTTGGAATTTGCTGGCTTGCAGACCAAGGAGGTTCAAATCAAGACTGACATGAATGGTAAACAAAGTCACAAAAATATCTGGCATTTAACCGAGAAAGGTAAACTCTGGGGTACTGTCACAAGAGATAAAGCGCGGACTCACGACAAGATTGTGGAACACGTTCGCTGGTTACCTGATGTTCTTGAGGTGATTGATTTGGGAGTGGAACAGCTTAATTGAAAATATTTGATGATCGCGATTGCCTTGTTCATAATCTATACTGCAAGGGATCGCTTTTATCTTAGAAAGTCAGGATACCTAACTTAATTTTGAATCCTGACTCCTGAATTCTTTCTTATTAAACAGGATTAAGAAAATGTCTGATTTAATTGAAGAGAAGAACTCCAATACTGAGTTACCAGATTTGGAGAAGATTACCGAGAAAATATTGAAGCTATTTTCCCTTTCTCAATCTCCCAATGAAGCGGAGGCACTTGCAGCTTTCTCTAAAGCCCAAGAAATGCTAACTCGCCACAATTTATCAATGGCAGACTTAGCAGATTCTACACCAGTTGAGGTAGAAGAACAAATCATTGATGAATCGCAAAGACCAAGTTCTTGGAAAGGCATTCTACTAAATGCAGTCTCCAAAGCTAACTATTGCCTTGCCTTTAAACACAAAGATCGTTATTCGATAAAACAAATAATCTTGGGGCGACCTGTTAACATTCAGTCTGCCCGAATGGAATTTGAGTATTTGGTTCAAGCGGTTGATCGCCTAGCTCTACAGGTGGAGGGCGGCCGCACCTTTAAGAATGCTTTCAAGCTTGGCGCTGCTTACCGACTTGATGCCCATTGGTGACAAGTTAAAATAACATCGCTTTTGTCAATCAGAAATTATGCTGGAAATTAAATAGGGAGTAAGGTATAAAACTAAGCTTTGTACTAAGGTTTTAGTATAAAGATTAACAATGAAGACAAAGATTAGGCGATCGCTAACCCAAAAACAATGTTTTCTATCACAGTTTTTGGCAGAATTTTCACTCTATAGATATATTGATAAATGCATCATAACCTTAGCTTGTCACCAATGGGAATGGAGTAAAAAAAACTCTCAGGGCTAATCGGTAAATAAGTAAACACAGCACCATTGAGAGCGGTGAGTAAAGCATACTCCATCCGTGAGAGGTTAAAATAAAGCGCCTTTTGTCAATCAGCTAAAATACTCAAAACATTTAATAATTTTTAGCACTGAGAAGACAAATTAGCGATCGCTCTAATTTTGGGGTGACCTAACAAAATCGCATTGCTCCCAGCAGAACTTACGCATCATACATATGTACTATACGAAGTTTGGGCTTTTGAGCCAAATCTAACACCCAAAACAGTCAATATGCGACCAAATTAGGGTTATGTTCTGCGCCTGAAGCCTTGATTTTGCGTAGCACATATTCTGGTTAATTTGTATAGTGCGTAAGTCCTAATACAATTAATTTTGCATAGGTACTTAACCTACATAAACAGGTTCAAGGGCGATCGCTCCACGAATGGGCTACCATTGGCCAACCTCACCCTGCGTCCACATCCCTCAAACCAAATCCCCACAACGACACAAGCCGAAAGTAAACTCACGTAGCTCTCAGCTTGTAGCCCCACAGCACCATCAGTACATTCGCTTTTTCCCGCAATCTGTCGCGCCACCAGAAGTTTGCTTCGTTAACTGACCCGTGCCGCAGTTCGTGGATGGCTTGATGTAACCCTGTGTGGGCATTCGTTGCGCCTACGCAGCTTTAAAAAAGTTTGAGAGTTCACCATTCTTTGTCTGTTCGCCTCCTTTTTGTTTGCATTGCAATGACTGCGAACGATCGCAGTCATACTTTAATTGGATAGTTTTGTCTGTTTTTACTAATTTAATTAGTAATATTAGTATATCATGTCTACTAATGCAATTGGTGAACTGGGTCATGAATTAATGATTATCGATAAAAGCTTAATCGCATCTATTCGATGGAATAAGGAGTTAGGCAGAAAACTGAAAATTTTACGAGGTGCAGAGTCCATGCAGTCTCTAGCTAAACGCGCTGGTTGTGCTTATCAATTAATTCAGCATTTGGAGCGAGGAGAATACCCAGAATCAAGTCCAAGAAACTCAGCACCGACAGTTTCTACTGAAAAGCTAGAAGGTATATGTCAAGCACTTTCTATTCGGATTGAAGATTTTCTCGGATGTGCGTTAGTAAAATTACCTCAGAAAATTCAGGATGTCGCTTGACTATATACTAACCAAAATAGTAAGATAAAGACATAACAAAAGACGACCGCCCTCGCCTACGAAACTTGCGCGATCGCCTTTCGACCTTGTTACAGGAGCTACTATTATGGCGCATCCGACTTACACAACACAACGGCTACAACACAAATCCATAGCACGCCTGAAGCAAATTTACAGCGAAATCGCCTGTACAGTCGAAGTTACAGACAAACGCTGCAAAGATTCTTGGATTAGCGCAATCATCGCTCATCAATCCGCCCACCCTGAGCAATTCATCACCCCTGCTTCAATACCACTGACACCCATCGAAATTAGTTTTTACGACCACGAATATTACGCTGGGGATAAGTTGATCGCCGCAATCCATTACGACGATGACCTAACGCGACCTTGGGTGGTGATGGTGAACAACAAGGAAGTCCATCGTGCTGCTACCGTCATGCTTTGCGATCGCTACATCTGCTCACATTACAAGGATGGCTCTTTGCCAGTACAAGAAGAGGCAGGGGGACAGGGGGCAGGGTGCATGGGAGAAGAAATTTCCCCCCTGCACCCCGCACCCTGCTCCTTGTCCTCTTCCCCTACTGAGAACGCAATCAAGGCGGAGATATTCAACGAGTGCGAGAAATACGGCTTTGAAATCCTCCACGATGGGATTTACAACAACGACGTGAAGCTGGGGGAAGTCGGATGCACCGATGGCTCTTGGTGGGTAGTGGGTGCAGCAGAGCAGGAGCGCGTCGCCTGTCAGTCTGCCCTTGTTGCTGTTTGGCGGTTAGCGGTCGCACAAACCCAATCGTTGAACCGCCGATTTGAGATGTTGACTCCGATGGATGGCAGTAGTTACGGGAGTATAAACGAGCTTTTGAACTAATGGCGGCGTAATTTTTCTGATTACAGGCGATCAACAACTGCGATCGCCACACGTTCTCAACAATCATAAATCAATGCAACCAACAATCTCGATACCCAAACACTGGGACTATCCGCGCTTTGCTCTGGAACAGCGCACACAACAGGGCATCATTCTGGGGCTTCACTACTACCCAAATGGCACAGAATTAGCTGAACAATTTGGTGCGGGTTGGCGCTATGCGCTGATGTCGCGGAAAAATTATGATGAATTATTCCACTTTGAAGAGAATCAAATCCAACTGCTCTCCCCGCAGGAATTAGTCTCACAAATCACCGCAGAGATTGAGTTTTACCAGCACCAAATAGCAATTTTACAACAACAGTTAGGTGGAAACAGTGGCTAATCCCGGAATTCAGCAACACCAAATAATAGTTATTTTGGGAGTTTGTTCTTCGGATTTACTACAAAATATAGCTGTGAGCGATAGAAACAAACATCAAACTCCATAAAAAAATTTACTTGTCCTAAAATTAGAGGAACTTGTACAGCTTTTGTCCAAGCAAATACAAGTTGGACAGGTTCAAACTGAGCAACTATTGCCTGAATGACCACAACACGAGCCTCAAATTGAGCCAGATTTCCTGTTAGGTTTAAGGTTGCTGTTTGACGTTCCCAAACATACCCTAAATCTAGACCTATTGGATATGGCAACACGTTTACTGTCGCTCCTGTATCTAACAGCGTGGATGTTGTGATAGAATATTGTGAACTGGCAAGTGTAATTGGAAGGAGTGGGCGAAAACCAGCCTCCCCCAATGTTGTATCAGCGTTGACAAAAGGAAATTGCTCAACATTCGGCATTGTTTTGATTTTGTGTTGCTTGTAAAACTTCTAGCATTGTGTTTGCTGCTTCAAAAGCATTATATGGAGACCAAACAGGATAAGATTGCTCTGATTTAATTAAGTCTGCCTCCTGTTGGGCTAATCCTGAAATCAAAACTTGCACAACATAGAGTTTTTCAGCACGGCTGAGTCCTTGCAGCGTGTTCAGTAATTCTGCTGAAACCATGTTTGATACTCCTGTCAGTTAAGTAGCGTGACTCCATCATGGGATTACTGTTGCCCAAGAGCGATAAGGTTGAAGGCATGGCGGGAGCTTACCGCATTCACCAAGAACAGGAATCTGCTATTGTAGAGTTGGGCAACTGTTCGGTTTACACCTACCAAGCTACCCAACCCAGTTTGATATTCGGATATCGTCACCGACATCACAGGTGTAGGCTGGACTCTTCGGTTGCACTCTCGACAGATTCCCACCTGCCAACTCTCGCGGTGAAGAGACATCCCAACGGCGCAGACAACACGAAAACCAATATTGTTGTTGTGGTTATCGCGCGTGTTGTTGTTGTTGCGGGACGCGGAACGGCAGTTTTCAGCATTGTTGTACCAGGAACCGCCCCGCAGTCGGGTTCGCCTACCCCTTCTCTACTTTCTCCTAAAACAGAGAGAAGTAAATATCTGTTTGCGTAATCGCCAAGTATCGCCATGCTCTAGATGAGCAATCCAACTTTTTATAGATTGAGTTACTTGCTTGAGTTTAATTTTACCTTGAGCATAGTCTGTTTTCAATCCCTTGAGTCTGCGCCTTGCTTGATGCAAATTACTATTTCGCACCCGGATTCTGTCTGAAAATACTCTAAAGCCTAGAAAAGTTGCACCGATTTTCGTTTCAAATAACTGGCTTTTAATTGGATGGATTTTCAGCCTTAATTCAGCTAGATATGCTTCTATTTCTAGTCTGGCATCTGCTAAAAATTCTCGGTCATCACTAAATAAAGCAAAGTCATCAACATAACGGACATATTTGGATATCTTTAGTTGTTCTTTCACAAAATGGTCAAAGCCATTTAAATAAATATTGGCAAAAAATTGACTGGTTAAATTTCCAATTGGTAAACCTCTCCTACGAGTCACAGGAGTAAGTAAATCATCTCCAGGAAAATAATCAATTACTATTTCTTGTTCGTTACTGTTCTCTATTAGAGTATCAATTAACCACAATGTATCGGGGCATTTGATTTTACGGCGGATTAATTCTTTTAAAATTGTATGGTCAATAGTAGGAAAATATTTTCTGATATCACACTGAAGTACATAGCGGTTGTTACGAGCAAAGTGAGTAAATTTATTCAAAGCTCGATGGGTTCCAAAACCAAGTCTGTTAGCATAAGAATCAGCTATAAAAGTTCTCTCGAAAATTGGCACGATGATATTGCACAGGGCATGATGAACAACTCTATCAGGATAGGGTGCGGCAGAAATGAGGCGACTTTTAGGATTTGTCAGGTGAAAGGTTCGGTAAGCTCCTGGCTGATAAATTTTATCCGTTAACTTTTGCTGTAATCTAATTAATTCCGTCTCTAAATTATAATTAAACTCTAAAACATTATCCCGAAATCGCTTGCCCTTTTGTGCCTGACGCGATGCTAGAAGGATATTTTCAAAATTAATGATTTCAGGGTAAAGATTGCCATAACGCTTCATTATGTTTTTATGTAGGTAAGCTCACTTTTCTCTTTCTCTTTGTTTTTTGATCCATCCGCCTAGTTCGATACCAATTTCATCTAATAATTTTATGGCATATTCGTATCGTTCGACTGATATTTTATTAAAGTCAAGTAGCATTCGTGTTTGATATCGTAAAATATCTAACTCTGTATTGAGAGATTCTAGTTGAGATAGTTTATTTTTGGCATACTTGGCTTTAATTAAACCCTCCAATAAATCGTACAGTTGATTAATTATCCTATCTCCTAAAGAAAACTTATGAATTTTCGGCAATCGCTCAATAATTGGCACATACCATTTAATACAATCATAAGTCTTTTGGATTACCGATAATTCTTTCATTCCGTTTATAAATCTTAATTTATTTTTCGCTCGATTATATATTTATTTTCTATCCACCCTTGATTTCAAAAAAAAAAGATCGTTCCGCTTCGCTACACTAAACAAGAATAAAAAAAACAAGAGTAAAGGGCAAAAGAGAAAAAGTATAAAGGGCTACTAAAGAATCCTCCCAACGGCGCAGACAACACGAAAACCAATAACGTCGTCGTGGTTATCGCGCGTGTAGTCGTCGTCGCGGGACGCGGAACGGCAGTTTCCAGCAAGGTCGTACCAGGAACCGCCCCGCAGCACGGTAATTCTGTGCTTTTGAGAAAAATTATCATTCTTTTCGTCAAACCACGGACTACCATCTGTTGGCGCATCTTCATAGTTGCCGTGCCAATGGTCTAGACACCATTCCCAGACGTTTCCATGCATATCGTATAGCCCAAAGGCGTTAGCTACTTTAAAACTGCCCACAGGTGTAGTCTGTTGTCGATACCTTCCCTTTACTCCCGCACCATAAACTTCGTTGGCTCTGTAGTTCGCCAATTCTGATGTAATTGTTTCGCCAAAATGAAATGGGGTGGTAGTTCCCGCTCTACACGCATATTCCCATTCTGCTTCACTGGGTAGCCGATACTGCCTTTTTGTATATTGGGAGAGGCGTGAGCAAAACTCAACTGCATCGTACCAAGAAACTTGCTCAACTGGTCGATTTGCACCTTTAAATCTAGATGGATCGGGGTTTAGTTCTCGGTTTACCTGCCGCAGAGATGCTACTGCTTGCCACTGTGCTTGCGTTACTGAGTATTTGCCCATAAAGAACGGTAGAACAGTTACTTGGTGTTGAGGACTTTCACTACTTGAACGTTCCGGTTCATCTTCTGGAGATCCCATGATAAAGCTGCCTTCAGGAATGGACACCATTTCTAGCTGAACGCCATTGCCTAAGTCTTCGATAAAATATTGGACTTGCTGACGACTACGCTTGATTACTGGTGCTTTTCTTCCCAAGCTACTCCATTTTCTCTCCAGTTCAATGATTGCAACTTCAAATTCAAAGGGTTGTATTTCTGGCTGCAAAGTAATAGTTGCTACTTCAAATATGAACTCTTGAATTGGAGGAAAATCATCACTAATTACAAACCTGCCACGAAAATCTATTCTGCCTTCATTGGGATAATTCAACCATCCCTCAAATAACTTGCCTGTTTGCTTCTCTGACCAAAAATAGCTATCTTCACTATTTTCTTTAAAAGTGATACTAGCGGCAGTTTGATTATGATCAAAACTCCAAGATAGTGTTTGCCCTTGTACTGTTAAATTTTGAATTGCCGCTAAACCAAACCGAGAACGGAACTGTACTTCACCTTGTTCAGAAATTAGCAAATGTTCTGGTTCTGATTCTTTTTGCCAAGTACCAGTTTCTCCACCCCATTTGACTGCACAAGCATATTCTCCGGCAACAGATTTAAAATCAAGTGGGTTCAAAGAATCTTCTAATTTTTTAGCAAAATGTGCATATTCTCCCCCAAGCTTTTTCAGTTTTTGAATAGCCAAACTTGCAATGGGGTTAGGTTGTTGAGTAATAGAACCAATCTGTCTCGGATCTTGCAGAAAACCAGCAAAAATATCAATTGATAGCCCAATTCTATCTGTTATATGCTCTGTGAGTTCTTCCAGTAAGTTGAATTTGACAATAGCTTTATCAGTGGCTGGAAGTGAGTCAAGAAGTATCTCATCTACCCCATCTATGAATTGGTACTCAACTTCATTGGGATTGGTATCAAGAACGATTTTTGTCTGTGATTTTAGCTCCACCAATCCACCCAACAATACCTCAGCAACATGAACTTGACTGGACTGGGACAGCATCGTCTTTTGAATTAAACGGATAACTGGTAAGGTGACAATTGGGGCTACTGCTACTAAGTATGCTAATCTCCGCGCTATTGGTGAAGCTGTCAACCGAAAACGCTGGGAACGCTGTTTTGCTGTTAACTCAGTAGAACTTTCATCCGGCTCGTCCTCATTATTTGAATTTTCAACCTTCGACTGAAACACAACGCCAGAAGTCCAATCTGTACCCATACCTGCAACCATTTGACTCCAGGTAGCAACCATTTCTGGCTCTAATGTGAGTATAGGTACTTTAATATCCTGCTCTTTGTCAATTTCATCCCAAAGAGAAAGTTGTCTAACTTGCAATTGTTGATTAGGAACTCCTGGAGTCAGTCCAGATAATTGCACTGTGGAAGCTAAACCAAGCGCAGTTCTAGCCCAGAGCCATTTTGGTAACATCTGTACAATTGCCACTGGGCCACTGTTTGCCCAAGTATTCAGTGCGGAAATAATATTCTCGTTTTGTACTCCGTTTTGCACCCCATTTCGCCAGAGGGGTGACACACAATCGCTCAATACCAAAATCAGCCGTCGTCCATTGGGATCTACTAATTCTCTGGGACTACGGGCATATTGCTGACGGGCTGCTGAACCAATACCGGGATGAATTTGCACTTCTTTCTCATTTTCGGTAAGCAAACTCCATGTGCGGACATTGCGAAAAGCACCAAGGGTTTCTAATAGTTGTCGCAGTTCTAAAATGGTTTTTTTCCAGATCAGCATCGATGCTCCCTCATCGACTACTATATCTAGTTCTAACCAGAGTTCTTGAGCAGGCTTGAGTACTGGTATCCAGAGTTGCTCGTTGGCAATTCGTTCTGTAGTTGCAATTTCATCTAATACAGTGTCATACAGATCGGGGACGCGGCGCATTAAAGGTTTTAGCGATCGCGCCAGTTCGAGTTTGTTTGGCAACGCAGCTGCATCTGCCACTCTAATTGGAAGTGTACCTGCTCCTTTTGATTCTTGATTATCGCTCGATGCTGTCTTGGGGTAAATATCTGTTTTTGGCTGTAAATCTTTTGGAGACTTTGGTGGTTCTTGAGGCTTAAGAAAAGGAAGAGTATCTGGTGTGTCAGGTTTATCTTTTACAGGAGTGGTTGTGACATTTTGTTGAGGATTTTTGGAAACCTCTTGGTTATTTAGCCCAGAGAAACGAGACTGCTGCATTGCCAGCCAGAATATATCTGTGAACTGTTCTGCTGTCAGTTCGCTTAACTTCTCACTTGAACGCAAAACGGCAATCAGTTCCTCTATCATCTATCTTCGGCGCTGGTTAAGCTTTTCAATAGTAGGCTTTTCATATTTTCCAGATTAATTTCGCTCTTGCTAACCTTTTCATTAGTTACCAAGTAGACGATGTTTAGAAGTTGATCAATTGCCAGATTATCTCCATTGTTTAACGATCTCAAAAAAAACTTGATTAATTCTAATTCTTGGCTTGTTTCTGAAATTTCTCTATCCAACTGTGCGTTAACAATAGCTTTGAGGGCTTTTTCTTCGGGTTGTGGCATATTTACCCGTAGACATCGCCGCAGAAAAGCGGGAGGAAAGTCTCGTTCGCCATTGCTTGTCATAATAATAAACGGAAAAGTGGAACAACGTACACGACCAGCTTTAATAGGCGCATCAATGTTGTCATCTTTGGTACGAACTGTAACTGACTGCTCACCAAGATGCTTAGATAAGCGAGCTAGTTCTGGTATTTCAAATTCTCCCTCTTCAAACAGATTCAGCAAATCGTTGGGTAGATTAATATCACTTTTATCTATCTCGTCAATCAGCAAAACTCGTGGGTGAAGAGAGGGTAGAAATGCTGTACCAACAGCCGCAAGCTGAATATATTCGCCTATGTTCTGATTATTATTAGGTTGTTGATTATCTTTATTTTTATCTGCTAATTGTACATCTTGCAGTCGAGTGATCGCATCATAGCGATAAAGTCCTTCTTGCAAAGTTGAGCGTGTAGTAATCGGCCAAAGTAGCACGGGGCCAAGCTTAAGTTCATAAGCAACAGCATAGGCTAGAGAAGTTTTACCACTACCTGGTTTACCAGTTACTAGCAAGGGACGACGTAAGTAAAGAGCAGCATTAACTGCATCAACAACATTATTATATTGCTCATTACCACCATCATTAATTTGGTCTGTTTGGATACAAAAAGTCTGCCCTCGTTCTTTGTCCTTGGTATTTTTATTGGCTAAATCTTGGAGTTTCTGCCAACGTTCTTCAATTTCAGTTTTCTCTATAGTAGGTTTATCTTGATTTATAGTAGATTCAACTTGATTATTAAACCTGCGCCATTTAGGTGGCAAGGGAAGATGCTCAATTAAATCGTGTTGTTGCCTCTTGCCTTGAAAAATTTTCCAGTCTTTCGATTCAGCCATTTTTTACTCCTTATACATTATTACTGATGTAAATAATAATATAAGTAATATTATTTTGGTGTTATCAATTCTGGACATAGTGGCAAATTCTCTAAATATGGTTCTTCACATAGAAGAAATATATCATGTTTTTCTCTGCGTTTTTTCTTCACATCAATAAATAAATTATTTAAATTAGTTAGTGAGTTCAAATTCAATAATTCATCATTTGTATCTATTGGACTACTACCAGAAGTGTTAGGTATTTTCCAAATAACCATAATCATACCTAAAGAAATAATCTCTTGAAAGAGTTTTGTGCGAATTTTCTCATTTTCGGGTACTGGAGGAGTCAGCACCAATCCTATAGCGTTTTCTAATTTAGCTCTCAAATTATTCCAATTATTACAATAACAATCTAATTCATTAATATGGGGAATACTGTTTGATTGTTGACGTAGTAAATTAAAATTTATCCTCTTATTATGTAATTGTCTTAATGCTCTTTTCAACTTAGGGTTTTGAAATAGATCATAGGAACGCACCACAACCCCATATTCCTGTCCTAGTATTTTTACGTCATCCTCCTCCCCCCAATCACCTAATATTTTCCACTGTTCTATTTTTTCATGTAAATGCTGAACAGGTACAAAAAATTCAATTATTAATTCTGTAGATATTTTTAAACTAACAAGCTTTGCTTGGCTTTTATCTATAAAACTATCTATTACATTATTTTGAATCTCGTCAAAGGAATCAAATCTTATTCCTGGCTCCAACGCAATTCCGTCTCGTTCATATTCAATAGGCTCAATACTTTGCAGGTTATTATGATCAGGCATAAGGTAGGCATAAACACGAAAACTATTATATTCAGGACTAATAATAATAAGTAGATAAGGTTGTGCATTAGAAGAGAAGCTGATTGTAGGTGAATTACATTTATTTTTTACATCAGAACTCCAACCCTTTAATTTTTCCTTTACTGAATTTTCTACGTCTTTATTATCAGCTAAACGTTGAGCAAAACATGAAATTGTTTTTTTTCCATCATTTAACTTTTTACGTTCAACAAGTAAAAACTTTTTTAGAATATAACAAAATATTCCGTCTATATCTTTTAAATCCTTAAATTTATATTCTAAATCCGACTTCTCCGGGTTTGTAAAATCAAATAAAGATAAAATATTCAGGCACTCGTTTATAATAATATCTTGGTTTATGGTGCAAGTAATTGACCATAAACTATCGAATTCTTGTGAGAAATCCTTATTCTTAAGTGCTGGATTAATATCATCCATTCTATGTTTTTGCATTAAATCGACTAATTTAGGATTTTTAGGATTAGCTCTAATTGCAGCAATAACCAATTCATCTAAAAAACCTTTTCTATCGAATTCATTTATCAAATCCGATACATTAGAAGAGTTCTTATTTAATTCAATCATACCAAAGTGATTTTTAATATTTGTGTCAAGTTTATGGAACAACTCATCTTGTATTTTTTTTGCTTCACGAAAAGCATCATCTAGTGCTGTTTTGATTTGTTCTTTAATTTCAGATGGGGTCGTCATTGATAACTATTCAATACTGTTTACATTATTTCATCATCTCAACGTTACTATTGCTTATTTTCACAAAAAACTCATTCCCAATCTTCAAATTCAGCATCTAATTTCAATGATAAATTTTGATTTTAGCAACAAATAATAAAAAATGTATTAGATTGCTTGATTGCTTCGTATATCTGCCAATAAACCTTGTCTTTCTAACCTTGAACAGATAGTACTGAAAGGCGTTCCACCATTATATTCTCCCTCTATTCCCATGTGATGCAAAGCTACTAACTCCCAATCAATATTAAAACAAGGAGAACCAGAGGAACCTGGCTCAGTATTAGTTTTATATTTAACAATTGTATAATTATCGTTAACGCCAATAATTGCATCTGTATCAAATGCTAACTTTAATCGTTGACCCTTTGGATGTTGCAGAATAGATAATGGAGTTTTAGGTGAAAATTCATAGGTTTTAGTAGGTAATTCAATCCATCCTCGCTCTGAAGAACCTTTTTCTCCAAGGATGCTGTTTCCTGGATTCCCATCTACCTTGAGTAATGTGTAGTCTAGTTCCTCAAGGGTTGGCAATCGATTATCAACATCTGGATATGGGCTTTGATCAATCAGCCAGTCTTTTGTTAAGCGGTATTCTGTCCCATCAGTTGACTTGCCACCTACTAGCTTTTTATAATCAAAACGCAGGACGACACTTTTATAATCAACGTTTTGGTCAATTACGTCTTTGATTACATGATAATTAGTAATAATTACATTTGGGGCAATCAAAAAACCTGTACCTTGTGCTGTACCTTTGGGAAATTCGATTCGGCATACTTGTGCCTGAATTCGGCTCAATTTTCCTAGCCATGTATCCACATCCAGGAATGAATTTGTTTCTCTAATAATTTTTTCCCGTGAACCCCTTGTTGAGAATTCTCCTGGCAAACAAGTATCAAGAAAATCCGAAGTATCAGTAAAAAACTCCTGGGAAAATGCTATTAAATTTTGGTTTCCAGGATTTGACTGAAGCGCACCTAAAATCAGAGTTCTAAGCCATCCTTGTCGGTCTGCTTCATTAATCAAATCGTAGGACAATTCTCTTAAGTCATCGGCAATTGTTATGTCGTAAAGATTTTTACTAAACCGATATGTTACAAATTCTTCAAACCTGTTTGGTCGTCTAAACGCATCACGTAAAGCGTCTGACAGTTTCTCCCATTGATCACCACGCAGTGCCATACAATTCTCCTCAGCAAGTTACTGTAATAGTGCTTACTAAACAACTCATAAATGTTAACTAAACTTCAGGATCTTCTTGAATTATTTCGTACCAAAAAGATAAATCCCTGACTTTGTGAGAACCTCCTTGAGGATGCCGCCCGATACCAAACCCGTCTTTATACTGCAACCATGATGTACGGTATAGTCCTATAGTATCACCAGTTACCTTACTTAAAATTTGATAAGCAAAATTACCCAAAATTGATGCTCCTCCGATGGCAGTAGTAATAGTACTAACTTGCGGCAAAACCACAGCCAGTCCAACTAATGTACCTACTGCTCTTTGTAACTCTGCTGATTGCAATTGCTGGGATAATAACGTAGCTAAATCATCTGTGTCTTTGCGATCGCGGGATACTGTGATAAATATGTCTAAAAAGTGCAGAGCATTGCCATAAAATATTAGTAGCCCATTCTCGCCCGTAGGAAGACGATCTCGGTCTTTAATACCAGGAAAGCGAAACGTTTTAGGTACATAGGCACTTGTTCCATCGCCTTGTGTGGCATTCCCGTGAACCACTAAAGCATCCAATCGAATATCTGCATCCCCGAACCATTTTTTGGTATCCAAAATCATAATATCTTGCAAGCGTATAGCTAAAGGAACTGCTTGTGGTTGACGAAATGATTCCCTACCACCTCGTTGATTAGAGTTGAGTTCATGTTCTATCTGCTCAATAGCCACAACATCGGGCGGGACAGCTTCATCAATTAACCATTCGTGTTGAGTCATATATTACTCCTGAGATGAAAAACTATTAGTACTAAGCAAAAAAGATTCCTTCATGAATTTACCGCAACTACTCTCACATCAGTTTGACTATCACCAGACTTCAATTTACAACAGTTTCTCGCCCTTTTAACTCCCTAGACAACTGTGCCTCATTAGCCTTCAGCCATTGCTCAATCATCTCCACTACAACTTGACTCATCTTCAGCCCACGTAAAGCGCAAGCTGCATGAAAACGTTTCTTCAAATCGTCTGTGATACTGATGTGCATAGCGGTTATTCTAAGTAGTGTCTACACAAAGCTACAAATGCACAAAACCTGATTCCAGATTGATATTAGCAATATTCAGTAAATTTACGATAGGAACTAAAATCAGAGCAAACGCATCTAAAGTACAATAATCCTTTAATAGTAAGGGTTTTGGCGTTTTTCTCGGGAGCCAATTTTTTCATCAATATCCTTATGCCGTAAGGGTTTTAGAAATACCGTGCGTTTGCCCTGATTCTGCTTTGATGATTTCAACACCCCCAATACCATCAAAATCTCCCTCGCTGCTGCCTTCTCCCACTCCATCTGCTAAACTCGTTTCAACAAGCGCTTGGGAATGTACTTTAATGACTTGAGGGTGCGATCGCTTTCGCTCCAAAACTCGTAGTGGTAGTACGCCTGTGGGTAATCCTTGCCGTTTCTGGTAATCGTGCGCCAGTGGATGCTCCCGCTTCCCTCTCCCTTGTGCCGTCGCGTTTTACTAGGGGATATCCATTACTAGGGCTTGTAATCACTATATTTGCTGTCTATATGTTCATAATGCTTGAAGGTAGGGTTGTTCGCCTCTTTACACAGAGACGAACTCAACATGATTGCAGTCATTACACAATCATGATCTACCAAAAAATTAACCCGCCAAGTTACTGGCGGGTTTTTCTTTTAACAACTCTTGAAGTTTTTCATGTATTTGCCTGAGAGATTCGTTTTCTTCTCTCAGGCGGCGAATTCCCCCTGGTAATCCCTCTCCTTTACCTCAAGGGCTTGTTCCAAAACTGATAGACGCTGCTGAAGTTCAATTACGTTGTTTCTTAATTCAGCTACATCAACACTAGGTGAAGATTCACCAAGGTATTCATCAATCCACACGTTAATAACATCTGTTATTGTCTTGCCTTCCTGTTCCAACTTTTGAGCAAACCTGTTTTTCTTGTTCGGATCTACCTGTACTTGCACAAAAGTTCTATCTCTTCTTGCCATACGAATTTACCTCTTTATTACCTCAAATTAGCAACATCTGATGGTAATGACAAGTGTAATGTTAATGGTATTGACAAAAACATGGTTGTGGCATTACACTATAAAAACAAAACAAAAGACGATCGCGCCGGTCTGGAAAACTTAGTGCGATCGCCTTTCAAAACACCCACCAAATAGATGGAGTACTACTCATCATGACATATCGTGCGACTTATAGCCAACAACGGCTGCAACGCAAATCCATTGCCCGTCTCAAACAAATCTACAGCGAAATCGCCTGTACAGTCGAAGTAATCGACAAACGCTGTAAAGATGCATGGATTACTGCGATCGCCGATTACCAGTCCGCCCACCCTGAGCAATTCATCACCCCTGCGGACGTATCACTGACACCCATCGAAATCAGTTTTTACGACCACGAATATTACGCCGGGGATAAGTTGATCGCCGCAATCCGTTACGACGACGACCTAACGCGACCTTGGGTGGTGATGGTGAACGACAAGGAAGTCCACCGTGCTTCTACGAACATACTTTGTCACCATTACATCTGCTCACACTACAAAGACGGCACACTACCAGTACAAGAGCAAAACGCTACAGACACAAATGGTAGTACTGAGAACGAAATCATGTGCCAAATTTTCAACGAGTGCCAGAAGTACGGGTTTGAAATAGTGGGCGATGGAATAAATGGAATAATCTACAACAACGAGGTGAAACTGGGCGAAGTGGGATGCACCCTAGGCGGCTGGTGGGTGACACGCGCAGCCAATACCGAACGAGTCGCTTGTCAGTCTGCGCTGCAAGCAGTGTGGTTATTAGCGGTCACACAAACCCAATTGTTGAACCGCCCATTTGAGATGTTAACCCCGATGGACGGCAGTAGTTACGGGAGTATGAACCAGTTTTTGAACTAATGGCAGTGTAATTCAAACAATTATCAGTTAACAGTTATCAAGATTCGACACTGTTAACTGATAATCGCTCACTGATTATTTCCCTTCATTGCAATTAAATCAATGCAACCAACAATCTCGATACCCAAACACTGGGACTATCCCCGCTTTGCTTTGAATCAGCGCACACAACAGGGCATCATTCTGGGGCTTCACTACTACCCAAATGGCACAGAACTGGCTGAACAATTTGGTCACGGGTGGCGCTATGCGCTGATGTCTCGGAAAAATTCTGACGAACTATTCCACTTTGAAGAGAATCAAATTAAACCACTTACACCATCAGAATTACTCTCACAAATCACCGCAGAGATTGAGCTTTATCAGCACGAAATAGCAATTTTACAACAACAGTTAGCCGCAATCAGAGGAGGTAGCCCAAATGCCTAAGACGGTTGACAGTAACTTTGACCGCAGAGCGAATCATCTGCTGCGTTTGATTCAACTTTGTGGGGGTTGCGTTCCTCTGCACTCTCTCCAATTCCAAGTCTCCAATTCAGTCATTCAAACACTGCTAGATAAAGAATTGGTGCAAGTGCAGAACACAGGATGCGGCTTTCTGTTAGAGATTGCAGAGGATTTTTAATCACAAAGGAAAAAATCATGAAATTTTACACCAGAACTATTCCACAAATATTACCCGATTGGGCAACTGCTGTTACAAAGGGTGCAGATTTGTTTGAGGTTGAAATTAACGATGAACATCCTGATTTTCAATCACTACTTGAAGAGTTAGAAACGGAAATTGAACCAGGAACCATCGGGGTGAAAGCCAGAGATTTATGTTCCAGACTCGGCTTTGAAATGTCTAATCCCAATCTCTGCCAATTAGTTGAAATTGCCCAAACCCTGACATCCCTTATTGCTA
>NZ_JAIVFV010000141.1 GCF_020829445.1 Nostoc sp. CHAB 5836 | reverse complement strand
CATCACTAATGCCATTAGAGCATAATGGCGGATATGCCTTTGGCAACAACGCTGCGATCACACCAGCACTACAATCAAATCGTCCACCATCCTATTTTCTATTGCTCAACCCAGACACCATTGTTCGTCCCGGTGCTTTAAGCGTACTAGTGGACTTCATGAATGAACATCCAGAAGTGGGGATTGCTGGTAGCCGCTTAGAAGAACCTGATGCTACGCCACAGAGATCAGCATTTCGCTTCCATACAGTGCTAAGTGAATTTGATTTAGCCTTGTGTTTGGGAATCGTGTCGAAGTTATTGTCAAAGTGGGTCGTCGCCCCTCCTGTTTCCGAAGAAACCTGTCAAACCGACTGGGTGGCTGGAGCAAGCATGATTGTTCGTCATGAAGTGTTTAACTCAGTAGGCTTGCTGGACGAGAAATATTTCATGTATTTTGAAGAGGTAGACTTTTGCCTAAAGGCTAATAAGTCAGGGTGGCCTTGTTGGTACGTACCTCAAAGCAGAGTTGTACATTTTGTTGGACAAAGTTCAGGAGTTACTGGCACAAAGCGCCCACCTAAGCGTCTACCTAAATACTGGTTTGATTCGAGGCGACGATACTTCCTCAAGAACCACGGTTGGCTATATGCAATCCTAACTGATGCAGCCTGGGTTATAGGCTTTATTTTATCAAAGTGGCGGTATGTAATTCAACGCAAATTAAGAAAAGACCCGCCAAGGCTTCTCAGTGATTTCCTGTTTAACAGCGTATTTTTTAAAGGGGTCAGCTTTGAGTGATTTAGAAACTGTTACCGTAGGACTTTGGCAACAGATTAAAGAAGACTGGGAAGCTCACGGGCGTGACTGGACTAAGCCTGGATTTAGAGCGGTAGCTACTCAGCGTTTTGGTGTTTGGAGAATGACAATTAAATCTAAAGTGCTTCGATCTCCGTTTAGCATTCTCTACCGAGCATTGTATCGCCATGCGCGAAACATCTACGGCATTGATTTACCTTACACCGTTAAATTAGGTCGCCGTGTGATTATTGAACACCAAGGGGCGATTGTGATTCATGGAAATTGTGTCATTGGGGACGACTGTATCATCCGCCAAGGAGTCACATTAGGAAATCGTTACCTAGACCGTCCGTTTGAGGCACCGAAGTTAGGCGATCGCGTCAATGTTGGTGCAGGAGCAAAAATTCTTGGTGGTCTGATCATTGGAGATGAGGTTAATATTGGAGCGAATGCTGTTGTTTTATCTGACATTCCTGCAGACCAAACAGCAGTTGGTATTCCTGCTAAGATTATTAAATCCGTAAATAATAATTTGGATTTGATTGGATTGGTTGCTACTGGACAAAATGAAATTCAATACTAAACCATTTTTTACTTTCAGTGTTTGAAAAAGTTAAGTAGGTAGGCACAAATTAACCTAACTATGTAACAAAATGTAAAATAGTCAATGAGTTAATCAATAAGTTGTTATTTCCTAAAATTATCTCTTTTTGACAATATCTTCGCCAATTTACGAGCGTTGATATAGAACAAACCTAAGATTTTACACGCTTGTTTTTGCCGGATGACAAAAAACTAAGCCAATAAAATAAAATCCTGTATGGTTTGTGTGGAAGTAATAATGAAAGTCGTATACGTCTGGAGTAGGGTTTTACGTTTTGCCTAGGTAATCAACTATGGTCTTGTGTTGGGCTATTTCGACAAAAGCTAGACTACTTATTTTTTTGGCTAAGGTATTGTTTGAATTACTTAAATAAAGATTAGAGCAAGATCAAGATCATGAATCGTATTGGATTGGTTGTTATCGGAAGAAATGAAGGTCAACGCCTGAAAAAGTGCTTGCTTTCAGCGATTAGCCAACTACAAGAAATTGTTGTATATGTAGATTCAGGTTCAACAGACAGTAGTGTTGATTTAGCACGATCACTTAAAGTAGATGTAGTTGAACTCGATGCATCTGTACCCTTTACAGCTGCTCGATCCAGAAATGCAGGTTTAGCACATCTGCTTGCAGTAAATCCCCAGATAGAATACGTCCAATTTATAGATGGTGACTGCGAGATAGCGACGGGATGGGTTGAGTTTGCCCAAAATGAACTTGATGCTAAATTCGATGTTGCCGTAGTTTGTGGTCGTCGGCGTGAACAGTATCCTGATAAATCTATCTACAACCGATTGTGCGACATGGAGTGGGATACACCTATCGGTGAAGCTAAAGCTTGTGGTGGTGATGCAATGATGCGTGTCAAAGCCTTCCAACAAGTTAGTGGATTTAATCCTACTTTAATTGCTGGTGAGGAACCGGAACTATGTATTAGGCTACGCCAAATGGGTTGGAAAATTTTGCGTCTCAATGCTGAAATGACTCTGCATGATGCACAAATAATGCATTTCAAGCAATGGTGGAGACGATCAATTCGGGCAGGTTATGCTCATGCTGAAGGAGCTTGGCTGCACGGAAGTAAACCGGAACGCCATTGGATGAAAGAAAGTCAGAGTATCCTATTATGGGGGTTATTCATACCTTTGCTGGTATTAGGTATGGGATGGTTTACCCACGGTTTGAGTCTATTGCTGTTAATTGGATATCCTTTACTGGGAGTTAGGGTCTTTGTCAAAGCACGTTCTCAGAAAATATCTAGTGAAAATGCTGCTCTTTATGCTCTCTCTTGTGTTCTCAGTAAATTTGCTCAATTGCTAGGATTACTAGACTTTTTAAAAAATCTAACACTCCAAACTAAGACTGTACTAATCGAGTATAAAAACTCATGTAATTAATAAATTTATTCATAATCAAAAGGCTAAAATCCTGACGATCGCGATCGCATAAACGCAGCCATTATAGACCAAGTGGTTTCACACTCTGACTATCTTATCAGTATATTTAAGCTTATCCACTAACAATTTTGGTAGTATTAAAGCTTTAAAATCTATTCTTATATACCAACTGTTAATAAAGTCAGGGTCACCTACTTATAAACTTTTACTTGTGCCACTTATAGAGGTGTTTTTCCTGTCGCTAATAACCAACTTATTTGGTAAGGGCTACACTCTGTCGCTTCTGTTCGTTGACAATAACTGACGAACTATTCTTCTGCACTTAAGTGGTTAGCGATCGCAATCTGTTTCGCTATATTACTTGCATAGATCCACTATCACTATTCACCTTTATTATCAGTAATTATCTGAACTTGATATAGAAATTGCGTCTACCTTGAAAACCATAGTTTTTTTGAATTAGAGTAAAGCTCATAACTCAACCCACGAGCGAATAATACACTCTATTTAAAAACTCCAGGTTTCAAAATGGACGGGGTTTAGTATGCCCTTTTTTTTACAACAACTGCACAAAGTTGAGAGTATTTAGCTCCTTTTCCTTGAGAACAAGTTCAGATTAATAAATTTTTGATGTTGTATCTTGACTGTCAATAATAATTGAGATTATAACGTTGGAATTGAAACAGATTTAGTATGCATTCAACGAACCTCAAAAATCAACATAATGCTGTATATATGTAGCAATACTATTTGATTTTTGAACAGCTAGACCAGTATGAGCTTGAACTAATCGTAATTCAGATTAGAACCTCAATATACTTAGCAGGAATCAAACGGGAGTTTCATAGCATATCTGACTATTTTTAACCCACTGCTCATAAAACAACAACAAACCTATATCAATTTATTCACAATGAACACTGCGCCTATTCGCTCAAAAGACCGTTTTCTTGTTTTTGGTTCTCCTGCCATTGAAGCATCTGAGATTCAAGAAGTGGTTATTAGTATGGAAAGTGGTTGGCTAGGAACTGGTCCTAAGGTTGCACAATTTGAAAATGACTTTAAGACTTATAAAGGTAGTAATTATGCTGCCGCAGTTAATTCCTGCACAGCAGCTTTACATCTAAGTCTACTGGCTTCTGAGTTAAAACCAGGAGACGAGGTTATCACAACTCCTTTGACTTTCTGTGCTACGGTTAACGCCATTATTCATGCAGGTGCAAAACCAGTTCTAGCAGATGTAGACCTTATTACGATGAATATTGATCCAGATGAGGTCGAAGCTAGGATCACCTCAAAGACTAAAGCAATTATTCCAGTTCACTTTGCTGGTCGTCCTTGTGATATGGATGCTCTTTGTGATATTGCTGCACGTTACAACTTAAAGATAATTGAAGACTGTGCCCATGCTATTGAGACAGAGTACAGAGGAAAGAAAGCAGGCACAATAGGTGACTTCGGTTGTTTCAGCTTTTATGTCACAAAGAATATTACTACTGGTGAAGGAGGCATGATTTTAACTCACCGTCAAGAAGATGCTGACAAAATTAAAGTACTGGCACTACACGGTATGAGTAAAGATGCTTGGAAGCGGTTTGGTGACGATGGCTACAAACATTACCAGGTTGTGGAGCCTGGTTTTAAATACAATATGATGGACATTCAGGCTGCAATTGGTGTTCATCAATTGCAAAGAGTCAAGTCTTATTGGCTGCGACGGGAGCAGATTTGGCAACGCTACAATGAGGCATTTGCTGATCTCCCCATTCAGCTACCAGCAGATCCACAGCCTGAAACGATTCATGGCTATCATTTATATACCATTCTTATAGATGAAGCGAAAACAGGTATTAGCCGTGATTCTTTACTTAGTCTAATTACTGCTGAAAATATTGGCGTTGGCGTACATTACATGAGTATTCCAGAACATCCTTATTATCAACAATCCTTTGGTTGGAAGCCTGAAGACTATCCAAATGCAATGCGCGTTGGCAGGCAGACAATTAGTTTGCCACTTTCACCAAAATTAACAGATGCAGATGTGGAAGATGTAATTCATGTTGTGAGAAAGACTCTTACAAACAAAGTGTTAGATATGATGCCAATTCTGGTTTCATCTAAATCTGCGGTGCAGTCATTCTAATGATCATTTGATAGCTGAGATGAATAAACAGTAAAACTTTTAGTGAATAGCACCACAGTTAGCTCGGTTCTTTGAGCAAAATTAAAATTATCCATTACGACAATTGCTCCTTGTCATAACTGAGGTGCTAAAACCTGAGTTACATACGTAAGAAATACCTCAGTATTTGTACTTCCTGGCGTAGTCATCGCAGGAACTATTGATATCTTGCAAAACTCAATTTTACAGTCTCAAGATGAATGAAAGACCTTGCTCTTGAAAACTCCAGTACAACTGACTTAAATCAGGATCAGTCTCATGTACCCACATCAGACTTCTGGCTCACGATGCGAACAAACGTCAGGCTAAAGCAGCAGACTCCTCCCATTCAATCTTTTCCCCGAGATGGCAAGCTGCCACTTACCTTGAATCAGCGACGACTTTGGTGCCTAGAACAGTTGCAACCTCGTAGTTCTGTTCAAAACCTCCTGCATACCTTTCGCTTTACAGGCTTACTTAATATAGAAACACTTAAGCAGAGCATAAATGAAATTGTGCATCGCCACGAAATTTTGCACACTACTTTTCCTATAGTAAATGGACAGCCTGTACAGCATATCGCGCCTAATCTTACCCTGCACCTGCCAGTTATAGACCTACAATACTTACCTTTAGAAGAGCGGGAAGCAACAGCCCAAGAACTTGCCTTCAATAATGCTGAACAACCTTTTGATCTAATTAGCGGACCATTGTGGCGATTCCAACTGCTATGTCTGGCACCAGATGAACACCTGCTTATCCGCACTGTCCACCACATCATCTTTGATGGTTGGTCGCATGGCATTTTTCTAAGAGAACTAGGAGTACTTTACGACGCTTTCTCTACTGGTAAGCCTTCGCCGCTTCCTAAACTGTCCATCCAATACGCTGATTTTGCTCAAGCACAACGACAGTGGTTTGAAGCAGAAGTGTTTGTCTCTCAGCTTGATTACTGGAAGCAACAATTTAGCAATAATGTTACAGCGCTGGAGTTACCTACAGATTACCCACGTTCAGCAATGCTAACTTATCAAGGTGGATCCAAATCTTTGGTGCTATCTGAGGAGCTAACTGTAGCACTCAAGACACTAAGTCGTCAGCAAGGAATCACCCTGTTTGCCACATTGCTAGCTGCTTTTAAGATTTTGCTTTACTGTTATAGTCAGCAAGATGATATGCTTGTGTCTTCTCCTATCGCCAGTCGCCATCATTCTGAAACCCAAGGACTTATTGGGTACTTCAACAATCTTGTAGTGATGCGAACCAACTTGTCTGGCAATCCCACTGTCTTGGAATTGTTAAGTAGAGTCAGCCAAGTTACTTTAGAAGCTTATACCAACCAGGACGTTCCATTGCAGCAACTGGCAGATTTAGGGAGTCTAGCCCATACACCGCTAAATCGAGCGATGTTTGCCCTGCAAAATATTCCGAATCCGACTCTTAATCTAGAAGGCTTAACGGTAAATTCTTCATATATGCAACGACCGATCACAAATTTTGATTTGTCGTTGTCTATGCAGGAGAACGCAGGTCAACTGGGAGGAGTGTTGCACTACAAAACTGATTTGTTCGATATTACTACTATTACGCAAATGCTGGAAAATTTCCAGACCTTATTAGAGCAACTCGTTGCCACCCCTGAACAGTACCTTGCAGACTTACCCCGCTTTTCTACCACAAAGTCCCAAGGTAGTTCGGCTAGCTTAACATCAAAACTACCAAAACCCTTTGTACCTCCACAAGATGAAGTAGAGCTTCAACTCATCAATATCTGCAAAGATGTTTTAGGTTTTAGTGTGCTTGGTATTCGAGACAATCTGTTTGCCCAGGGTGCAGATTCGTTATTAGCTGTACGACTTTGCGATCGCATTGAGCAAGCTTTTTACAAAGCACTTCCTCTAGTGACAATGTTTCAAGCTCCTACAGTTGAACAATTAGCCCTGATTCTTCGGCAAGAAGAACGGTCGGACTCTTGGTCTTCACTAACACCAATTCAACCAAAAGGCTCCAAACCACCGCTTTTTTTATGTGAAGGGGTCGGCATCTACTATCCATTGATTCCGTATTTAAGGTTAGAGCAGCCAATTTATGGGCTTGTTGCCGGAAGTCAAGAAGGTAAACCAATTCAATACGAGTGCTTAGAGGATTTAGCAGCCCTTTACATTGCAGAAATGCAAACTTTACAACCGAAAGGCCCGTATTTTCTTGGTGGCATCTCTTGGGGAGGCGTAGTTGCTTTTGAAATTGCTCAACAATTAGTCTCACAAGGTCATGAAGTCGCGCTATTAGCCTTTTTTGACACCATTCGACCTGGTGCTTATAAACCAAATCCAATTGGACTCCGAATTATGTGGCACTTGAAAAACTTGTTAAGAAATGGACCTGCTTATGGTTTAGAGAAGGTGAGCGGTCAAATTCAAAAAAGATTGAGTCTCCAGCAGTTTAAGAGCTTGAGCAATACAAATAGGAAGTTTTTTCCGGAAAACCAGATGATGCCTGTGCCACAAAACGAAGAACACTTTGCGATGCGCCAAGCTTTCAACCAAGCCTGCCAAAACTATACGCCCAAAGCTTATCCAGGTCGAGTAGCTATCTTCGCTGCTAAAGATCGGCAAGATGCTGGAGCTTATCAACTTGACTATAGTTTGGGTTGGGATGCTTTAGCTACTGGAGGAATAGAAATTTATCATGTTCCTGGAGACCACCTAGGAATCTTAAAAGAACCTGATGTTCAAGTACTAGGTGAAAAATTAAGAGAGAGTTTAGAGCAAGCACAGATAGCTATCCTAAAGCATTAAACCCGCCTACTTGGTTAGGTTAGTTCAGTTACTATAAGTAAGTCGGCACGATAAAATCAAGGTATGTTGAGTTTTATAAAAACCCTGGAACAAATAATTTATAAGCTCTCAGCGGCTTTTACACTTCGTTACATAAGTGGATTTTTTAACGCCGACTTAGTTACTAAAAATGGCTGATTACTGGACTTTTGGCTGGGCAAAGAAAATTTTGCCTGTTGATCTCTAAGCGATTTTAAAAGTAAATTGCTTTTTAGTTTTTGGCCGTGCAACCCCTACCCTTTACACCCAAAAGCCTTATACATTATGGATTTGGCGGAATATTAACAAAGTTTAGGGGTTTAATTCCCCAGCAATACACGCAGAACGTTTTGGGTCGGGGTCTAAATCCCCGGACGCTCTCTACGAGACGCTCTGCGCGTTCGCAGACTCGCTTTCGGCGTCGCTAACACAAAACAAAATTTACTTTCCTTGTACTGCCCTTCTCTACGAGAGGCACTCGCGTTCGACTACGCTCAGGAACCGCGTAGCCGAAGTATTACGAATTACGAACTTGTGCCGTCCTTCGACTACGCTCAGGAGCCGCGAAGTCGAGGTATTACGAATTATTTTAATGCCATTCGTTAACGTATTTACCAGTGTTACTTCATAAGAATTTTAGGGAATACTAAATTTAACACTATACAGGAGTGAATTTACTTATGCCGACCGTTGAAGACATAGTTTGCCAACACATTGCAGAAAATATTCTTTTCAGCAGCAAGGGTTATCCATATCCCGAGGATGCTTCGTTTTTGGAAAACAATATTATTGACTCTATGAACGTAATAGAGTTGGTGATGTTTCTAGAAGAGAAGTTCTGCATCCAGATTGAAGACCGCGATATCACACCTGATAATTTCGATTCTGTCACCCGATTAGCTAAATATGTCAGACGCAAGCAATTGCTAGCAGCGTGATCTGTTGAGGAAAATTAGAACAGGATTAATTATAATGCTAGAACATAAGTTTCTTGACCATGACTTTGGTCATTCGTTAGATCAGATTTACTCAGTATTTGATGGACAAAATATTACTAATACTGAAGTACATATACAAGAAAATTGCTCAGTAAATCCCCTTTTTGCAAATACAGTTAGTGATATCGTATACGAAAAGCAAATTCCACTGGTTTACCAAGTAGGTTGGCAAACATTCATGGGCGTGAAGATCGAGGTGGCTCCAGGTGCGTTGGTTCCACGAGAGGAAACTGAGCTTCTTGGGGCAACAGCAGTGAAAGTACTCAGTGAACGAGGTTCTGGTCAGCGTGCGATCGATATGTGCTGCGGCTCAGGAAATCTCGCATGTGGAGTTGCCTCTAAGATTCGTGATTTGAGGCTTTGGGCTAGTGACCTCACAGACAGCACAGTTCAGCTCGCGGGGCGCAATGTTAAATCTCTTGGGTTGTCGTCGCGGGTAGTTGTTGTGCAGGGAGATATCTTTGCAGGACTCTCTGAACTAGCGCTTGAGGGCAATATCGATATGGTGCTATGCAACCCCCCATACATATCCACCTCTCGCCTCGCAAAAGATCGCGCCTACCTGCTGGACAATGAACCCCGCGAAGCATTTGACGGAGGCCCCTATGGGTTGTCAATTCACCAACGCGTCATTAAAGAAGCTCTACCCTTCCTTAAACCTGATGGCTGGTTACTTTTTGAGATTGGTTTGGGTCAAGAAAAGCAATTACTCCATCTATTCAAGCGTTCCAAGGCTTACGGTGAAGTGCAGTTTGCTAAGGATATCTTTGGTGTCCCTCGTGTTGCCCTGGCCCAGAGAATAGGTTGAATTTAATCAATTTCCCTGACTGTCCAATTAACGTTGTTTGTTTTTATGCGGAGTAGTTGTGGTGTTAATACATGAGTTTTTAGAACATAGCGCTGATCGCCTGCCAGATAAGGTTGCCTTAGTTTACAATGAACAACATCTCACCTATGCCGAGATAGAGGCACAGGTAAACCGTTTCGCAAATGCGCTCAAAGCACAGGGTGTAGAACGTGGGGATCGCGTTGCTTTATATTTGCCAAACTGTATTGAGTTAGCAATCGGTATTTTTGCAACGCTGAAAGCAGGCGGCGTGTTTGTTCCAATTAACCACACTACTAAGTATGATAAGTGCGCCTACATTCTGAACAATTGCCAAGCTCGTGTTTTCATCACCAGTGGCACGCAGGTAGAATTAGCAGGAAAGTTGAGGCAAGTAGTGCGATCGCTCAAGACTGTTGTACTTACCTCACCACTTAATGAAACTGATGCTGGTAATTTCCTCTCCTATGCTGCTATTCAATGTGATTACTCTGAGCAGCGTCCATTGGCGGTCAACATTGATCTAGATATAGCGTGCCTAATCTACACTTCTGGTAGCACTGGTGAACCGAAAGGTGTAATGTCGGATCACAATAATGTAGTGTTTGCAGCCGATTCCATCATTAAATACCTGGGTAATATCGAAACTGATATAGTCATTGGTTTGTTACCATTGTCTTTCGATTACGGACTCTATCAGCTGTTCATGGTCTTTATGTTGGGAGCTACACTTGTACTAGAAAAAGGATTCACTTATCCAGCAGCCATTTTAAAGCGCATAGAGGAAGAACGTGTCACTGGTTTTCCCGGTGTGCCGACGATTTACAGTATGCTGGTGAAAATGGATCTCAGTCCCTACGACTTATCGAGCTTGCGCTATTTAACAAATACAGCAGCAGCTTTGCCTCCATCTCATATTGCGGAAATTTGCAGCAAATTTCCCTGGGCGAAGTTGTTCTCTATGTATGGACTTACAGAAACAAAACGGACGCTGTATCTGCCGCCTGAGCAATTAGATAAACGCCCCAGTTCCGTAGGTATAGCTATCCCTGGTACTGAAGTTTGGATTGAAGATGAAGAAGGTCAGAGGCTAAATCCGGGAGAGATTGGTGAATTAGTGGTTCGAGGTCGGCACGTGATGCGCGGTTACTGGAAAGATCCCAATAAAACGGCAGAACGTTTTCGCCCTGGTTTGATTCCGGGTGAGAGGCTGTGCTACACAGGTGATCTCTTCCGCATGGATGAGGAAGGCTTTATGTACTTTGTTGCTCGTAAGGACGACATCATCAAAAGCCGAGGTGAGAAGGTTGCCCCCAAAGAAGTGGAGAACGTACTGTATAGTCTGGTAGGCATCCGAGAAGCTGCTGTCATCGGTGTCTCTGATCCAGTACTGGGACAAGCAGTAAAAGCATTTGTTATGGTAGATGGCGTTGCGCTGACTGAGGCGGATATACTACGGCATTGTCGCGCTCATTTAGAAGACTTCATGGTACCAAAGCAGGTTGAGTTTTGCACAGAATTGCCCAAAACTTCCACGGGCAAAATTAAAAAGACCGATCTGACTTAGCACCAGATGGGTTAATAAACTATGGAGTAACTTTATGTGTGGCATTGTTGGTGTTCTTAATTTGCAAGAACCGCAACCCGTTCCAGAAATAGTTCTACGGCAGATGTTAGGAATGATTCGTCATCGGGGGCCAGACGAATTTGGGCTGTACCGCGATGAGTGGGCAAATCTTGGCAACGCACGTTTGAGCATCATTGACTTAGGTGGTGGACAACAACCGATTTGTAACGAAGACAAAACGCTGTGGATTGTATTTAACGGCGAAATCTTCAATCATTTAGAACTGCGCCCTGATCTGGAAAAACGAGGTCATCGGTTTCAAACACACTGCGATACTGAAGTCATTTTGCATTTATATGAAGAGTATGGCCCAGACTGTTTAAATTATCTCAATGGTCAGTTTGCGATCGCTATCTGGGATACCCGCCAGCGCAGTTTGTTTTTGGCCCGCGATCGCCTGGGTGTCCGACCCCTATTTTATACTGTCCGAAATGGGCAGTTAATTTTTGGTTCTGAAATCAAAACTTTGCTAGCGCATCCAAATGTTCACGCAGACATTGACTTGGCAGCGCTGACGCAGGTCTTCACATTTTGGAGTGTACTACCCCCCCACACTATTTTTAAAGACATTTACAGCTTGCCACCTGCTCATTATATGCTGGTTCGAGACGGACACTTGAATATCCAGCCTTATTGGGAGCTAGATTTTGCAGTAGATTCAGAGTCTACTCGCAATGAGCAAGATTACTTAGATGAGTTTGAGGACTTACTCATTGACGCAACGTTGATCCGCCTACGTGCTGATGTGCCTGTCGGGGCTTATCTTAGTGGCGGCTTGGACTCTTCAACAACTACGGCCATTATACGTAAATACACGCAAAATTCATTAGATACATTCTCTATCGCCTTCTCCGACCCAGAATTTGACGAAAGTGAATTTCAACAACGGATGGCAAATATTTTAGGAACTGACCATCAAGTTGTTTATTGCACACATCCTGATATTGGTCGTGTGTTTCCAGAGGTGATTTGGCATACGGAAATGCCGACATTGCGTACTGCACCTGCGCCGATGTTCATGTTATCCGAGCTAGTACACAGGCATCAATTAAAGGTCGTGATCACTGGTGAGGGAGCTGACGAATTTCTTGGTGGTTACGACATTTTTAAAGAAATGGCAGTGCGTCGATTTTGGGCAAAACAACCAGATTCAAAACTGCGACCGTTACTGCTGAAGCGCCTATACCCAGAGATTTCTCGTTTGGGTAGCTCTAGTGAAGCATTCTTAAATGCGTTCTTTAAGAAAAACCTCACCGACACGAATTCACCTTTTTATTCGCACACGATCCGATGGTCAAATACAGCGCGGTTGCAACGACTACTACTTAATCCTGAGTCAGCACTGTCCTCAGAACTGGCAAAGGAGTTAGTACCACCACCATCGAACTTCCAGAGTTGGTCATCTTTAGGACAAGCACAATACTTGGAAATCTTGTCCTTCCTGTCACCATATTTACTATCATCGCAAGGCGATCGCGTGGCGATGGCGCATTCTGTAGAAGGACGTTTCCCATTTCTGGACTACCGTATAGTAGAGTTTTGTAATCACCTACCTTCAAAGCTCAAGCTAAAGGGTCTAACAGAGAAATGGTTACTGCGTCAATTAGCTAGCAAATTGTTACCCCCTGATATCTGGAAACGCCGTAAGCGCCCATACCGCGCTCCGATTCACCGAAGTTTCTTTCATCCGAATAATCCTGCTTACGTGTCAGAGTTGTTGTCAGAAGCAGCTTTAGGTGAATCGGGCTTATTTAATCCCCAAGCTGTTGCCCAATTAGTGCGTAAAGCTGAATCAGGCACCCAATTGAGTGAATTAGATGATATGGCGATCGCTGGAGTGTTATCTACTCAACTGGTGTATCAGCAGTTTGTGAAAAATTTCCAATCCCGATTATCGACGCTAACCCTCTCGGATCGCGTCAAAGTTATCAATGGTGGAGTTAAACAGGAAATTAAAATATGAGTCATCAAGCAACAGAGAATTTATTTCGCTTTGATCGGCATTCCTTAAATCTGGATGTGGCTAAAGAAACAGAGCGCATTGTTGAAAAACTTCGCCAAAGTGTACATCAGACCTTACGGCGTCAAGGTGTGGTATTAGGTATTAGCGGTGGTATTGACTCTTCCGTTGTGCTAGCTCTGTGTACTAAAGCTTTTGGAGCGGAGCGTGTTGTGCCGTTGTTGTTACCAGAAGGTGAATCTAGCCCAGAGAGTTCTACGCTGGCAGAGTTACTTGCTGATCACTATGGTGTCCAGACGCTTACCGAAGAAATCTCCGCTGCTTTAGACGGGTTTGGTTGTTACCATCGGCGTAATGAAGCAATTCAGCGTTTATTCCCTGATTTTAGTACTGGCTGGGGGGCAAAAATTACTCTACCCGGCAACTTATTGGAACAAGAAACGCTCAATATCTTTTCTTTGACTGTTACCAGTCCAGATGGTCAGACATTTACCAAGCGTCTGCCCCCACGTGAGTACTATCAAATTGTAGCAGCCTCTAACTTCAAACAACGCTCTCGGATGTCGATGCTTTACTATCATGCAGAATTGCGTAATTACGCGGTGATTGGAACAGCCAACAAAAACGAATATATGCTTGGTTTTTTTGTTAAGCATGGAGATGGTGGTCATGATGTCAATCCAATCGGCCATTTGTTCAAGACACAGGTCTATCAGCTAGCAAAATACTTAGACGTGCCAGAGGACATTCAGTCGCGCACACCTACTTCAGATACTTATCCGGGTGGCAGTAGCCAAGAAGAGTTTTTCTTCCGTATGCCCTTCGATATCCTGGATACTGTCTGGCTTGGATATGAACGCGGTGTAGCTAATCATGAGATTGCACAAGCACTAAATCTATCTCTAGAGCAGGTGGAGCGTGTAGTTGACGATATCCTTCGCAAACAGCACACAACAGCTTATCTCCGTATGCCTCATATTGGGATGGACGACGAAGAATATAAGCTGAAAAACATCTAAGTTGCATAATCAAATTAAATCAAACTTTTGTGGGGTGGGCATCTTGCCGCCCTAATATGCAAATTAAAATGTGAATAACTTAACTAAGTTCTGTATTGAACGTACTGTCAATTATTACAACTGATTTACTCATTAAATTTCCATTTCTTTTTGGCTCAATAGCTTTCTAACACACTCAATGATTTCCATAAATCCAAGAAATAACTTCAAACTAGCGTTTATGTTTTTTGCTTGTCTGTTTCTGATACTTACTTTCAATATACAACAAATGCAACATAATCTGAAGAATTTTCCTGCAATCAAAGATATACCTGAATCAACTTGGGAAAATCTTTCTCATAAAAGAATCTTATTCGGTCATCAATCTGTGGGTTTTAATATTGTAGAAGGTATGAAAGATATCCTAAAAGAAAATCCACAAATGAAGATGGACATCATTGAAAATACTAAACCTTGGGAAGTTACAAAACCAAGTTTTATTCACTTCGTAATTGGAGAAAATACAATACCACAATCAAAAATATATGCATTTATAAACACTATACAAAAAAATACTGGTGAGATGGCAGATATAGCATTTTTTAAGTTTTGTTTTGTAGACATAACATTCAACACAGATGTATATAAGCTTTTTGACGAATATAAAAATGCTATGGAAAGCCTAAAAAAAGCTTTTCCAAAAACAACCTTTGTTTACGTTACAGAACCACTTACTTCTGAGCCAAGTGGAATAAAAAAATTCGCAAAAAGGGCGAAATACTTACTTAAGCAATTAATAGAAGGTAAGGCAAATAATTTATCTGACAATATCAGACGAAACCAATTTAATGAGTTACTGAAAAAGCAATATCAAGGAAACACTCCTATTTTCGATATTGCAAAAATAGAATCAACTTTCCCTAATGGTCAAAGAAGTGTGTTTTTTGAAGATGGTAATAATTATTTTTCTTTAGTTCAAGACTATACTGACGATGGTGGACATTTAAATAAATTTGGACGTAAAATAGTTGCTGAACAACTTTTGATTTTTCTGGCAAAATTATCGCGGTAGTATCAAATAATATTCTACTTTGAAAGTGTTTAATAATAAATAAAATATTTTTGATAAAATATGCAAAAAAAAACATTTGTAATAATTGTTTTTATTTCTCTTATATGTTCTATATTATTTTCACAAAGTTTTATCATTGATCAATCAGTTAACCAAGTAGTTACTAGAGCAGAAAATAGTGTTTCTACTTACAATCCGTCTTTAGGCATTGGTCTTAATGGTATTGCTGATTGGTCAACTCAGTTACCCTTTTTAGATACTTTTAAGTTGTCTCGAAAATGGATCACTCAATGTCAAGATGGAGACCCTGAATGTCATGGAGAATGGGATACAAATGAATACAGTCTTTTAAATCTCGATAAAGATGGTTGGGTTAAATCATTACCAGAGTCAACAGAAGCTCCCAAATACACTCAAGTAAGCACTCTACTCTTAAGAGAGATACCAAATCGATATCCTTCAGGGAAATATATTGTTTTTTACGAAGGAGAAGGAACAATTGTCTACGGATTGGATGCCAAAAAAGATGAAGCCGCTTCAATTCCTGGTAGAGATATCATTAATGTCAATTCGGCAGAAGGAGGCGGTATATATATTACTATCAAATCTACTGACCCGAAAAAAACTGGTAACTACATTCGTAATATCAGAGTTATTAAAGCCGAAAAAGAGACCCTTTATGCCAAAGACGAAATATTTAATCCTACTTTCATAGACAAAATCAAAGACTTTAAATTTCTTCGTTTTATGGATTGGATGGACACTAATGGTTCCGAACAGAAGGAATGGTTTGCTAGGCCAACACCACATAGTATCTCCTATGGGTTACAAGGAGTCCCTGTAGAGGTGATGGTTGCTCTATCCAATAAAATTAATGCCGTTCCTTGGTTCAATATGCCTCACATGGCTACTGATGAATACATCACCAACTTTGCCCAATTAGTTAAAGAGAGATTAAAAGCAAATCTGAAAGTTTATGTAGAGTTTTCTAATGAGGTTTGGAATTGGCAATTTCCACAAGCTCATTATGCTTTGCAACAAGGTCAAGCTAGATGGGGGAAGGATAAGGGAGACGCATATATGCAATGGTATGGAATGCGTACTGCTCAGATGTGCAATCTTTGGAAAAGCGTTTTTGCTGAACAAAAGAATCGTGTCATGTGTGTGATGAGTACTCAAACAGCATGGCAAGGGTTAGAAAATTCAGTTTTAGATTGCTCATACTGGGTAGCTGAAGGTAATAAACCATGTTATCAAAATGGTATTGATGCTTATGCTATATCAGGGTATTTTGGTGGAAGCTTGGGTGCGCCAGAAAACTCTACAACAGTAGAGTCTTGGCTAAAGGATCAGGATGGTGGTTTTGGTAAAGCTTTGCAACAATTAAGACAAGGAGGGTTACTGAAAGATTCAAAAGATAATTTGCTAGATGTTTATAATAGCTTTATTTATCATGTTGATGTTGCCCGAAAAAAAGGTTTAGCATTAGTTGCTTATGAAGGAGGTCAACATATCGTAGGTTATGCAGGAGTAGAAAATAATCCAAAACTTGAAAAGTTTTTTATTCAGCTAAATCGACAGAGAGCAATGTATGATCTGTATACTGAATTACTGAATTATTGGAAAACCTCTGGTGGTAGACTTTTCATGCATTTTGTGGACATAGCATCGCCCAGCAAATGGGGCAGTTGGGGTGCTTTAGAATATGTCGAGCAAAATACTTCACCTAAGTATCAAGCATTAATAGACTTTAATAAAAATACTTCTTCAGCATCTGCGATGCCATAAAAGCCAGGAATACAATTATTTTGACTTCCGCGTAGAGAGAAGGGAGGCTTTTTCTATGAAAGTTATAACGAGTTTTTTGGACAATTAGGCTTGAAACATCAGTGAGAGGTTAAGCTTATAGAGCTTTTGTCAATACTTAGATACAGATTTTTTACAACTCTGGGATTATATCGATGAACACGTTCAGGTAACAATGTATCCAGAATCTCCACAGTTCATTTAAAAATGCCCCAAGGTTTCAGTTGTGGTCATTGGTCTTAAAGGATGTTTGAAAAGTATTGGGCGATTGGAGATCGCTACTACACAAACTCTCGTCCACCTCTGTGGAATAATACAAAATCAAGGGTTTTGCCTGTGTAGCCGCGATTTCAAATCGCCGAGGTAAGTAATAAATTAGACTTTTCAAACAACCTCTTAGCCTTAAGTGAACCGTATTGCTTTTTAAGGGGGTCGCTGTAGGCGTGGGGATCTTAACCGAACCGTATTGCCTCAGGTGGAAGTTTGTATCATTCCACTTGATACCCTGACTTGAGAATTTGGTGATATTCTTCTACACGCCAAGGGTAAGAATACCAGTTTAGATAATAAACAAATTATGAGTATTG
>NZ_JAIVFV010000140.1 GCF_020829445.1 Nostoc sp. CHAB 5836 | reverse complement strand
CTATAATTTGTCCTACTCCCTGTAAAGAAGGTGCAGCCCGATTTCCACGATTGAACAGCACCACCTGATGTCCTTGTTTCACTAGTAGTTGAGTCAAGTAGACACCAATGAACCGAGTACCACCCATAATCAGAACTCGCATAAATTCACCCTTTCTATATCAGTTGTCGTTAAGAGAGTGGGTAGTAGGGAGTAGGCACAAGGAAAATTACTCATGCCTTATGCCCAATACAACTCTACCAGAGGCTGCACTTCTCGTAGAGAAGGGCAGTACAAGTGCCCAATGCCCATTCTGAGATTATCAGGTTGCAGTATCCATTTGGAACCTCTGAGGGAAAGATTCCGTCCCATTTGCTAATCTGGGGCACTTCCCGTTAATTAATCACAAGGGGAAACTTTTCAGTCGGAGTCTAAGAAAACTATTTTGAATTTTGAATTTTGAATTGTTTAGCTGTGCCCTTGAAATATGCTCTGGTTCATGAGTGGCTGACACCCAAAGCCACCGGTGGTTCCGAACTCGTTGTCCGAGAAATTTTGAATCACATTGATGCTGATTTGTATGCTCTCATCGATTTTGAATCCAGCAATAGAGAAAGTTATTTATACAAGCGTCAGATTGGCAAGACTTTTCTGCAAAACTTTCCCTATGCCCAAAACGGTGTACAGAAATACCTGCCTTTATGGCCCTTGGCAATTGAACAACTGGATTTGCGGCATTATGATGTAATTCTGTCTTCATCTCACGCTGTTGCCAAAGGAATCCTTACCACTGCCGAACAGGTGCATATTTGCTACTGTCACAGCCCTATGCGCTATGCCTGGGACTTAACCTTTGATTATCTGCGCCACAGCAAACTGGGTAGTGGCTTACCTGGCTGGATAACACGATATTTATTACATCGTTTGCGCCAGTGGGATGTATTGAGTGCCAATCGCGTTGATTACTTCATTGCCAACTCGCAGCATACAGCTCGGCGGATTTGGCGTTGCTATCGGCGAGAAGCAACGGTCATTTACCCACCCGTGAATATTGCGGAATTTCCGTTTCTCTCTGAGAAAGAGGACTTTTATCTGACAGTTTCCCGGTTAGTCAGTTATAAGCAAATATCGTTGATTGTCAAGGCTTTTAATCAACTAAAACGACCATTAGTAGTCATTGGTACAGGAGATGAAATGAACAAGATTTGCGAGATGGCAAACTCCAATATCCAAATACTGGGATGGCAACCCGATAATGTGGTAAAAAAATATATGTCTAGGGCTAAAGCATTTGTGTATGCAGCTTGTGAAGATTTTGGTATTGCCCTAGTGGAAGCACAGGCCTGCGGCACGCCAGTAATTGCCTATGGTGCAGGGGGTGCTTTAGAAACCGTGCGAGATATCCGTTCTTGTGCGGATACAGGAACAGGTATATTGTTCAGGACGCAAACAGAGGCGGCTTTAGTGGAGGCAGTAGAAAAGTTTGAAGTGTATCAGGGTTCGTTCAGTTCCGAGTATATGCGATCGCACGCCGCGCAGTTTTCACCGCAAATCTTTGCAAATCGTTATCTAGATTTTGTAAATAAATGCAACGAAAAAAGACCGCTTTTGGAATGATGGTCTTGGTTAATGTCTGATTTTTTAGGCTTTTGGCAATTTCCCCCAGAAGCACATCATTTTAGCTTTAATATTGGGACTATGTGTGGTGTGGATTATTAAGGAGTATGATGACTGCCCAGAGCTCACTCCTCTCCGGCAAGCGAGGCGTACGGCAAGACACTAGAGCGTCTACGCGTATTTTCTTAAAACGCGGTCAAAAAACGAAGACGCCAAGAGTTAAACCCAAAGGTTTACCTTTTCAGGGTTTAAACGGAGAGTTTGCCAAGCGACTGTTCGATATAGTGTTTTCGCTGTCGGTATTAATTTTGTTCTTCCCCGTCTACTTAATTTTGACCTTACTGATTGCCTGTAGCTCAGAAGGCCCAATTTTTTATATCCAGGAACGGGTAGGGAAAAATTACAAAGCGTTTAATTGTATTAAATTCCGAACAATGGTAAGCAATGCGGACGAAATCCTCATGCAAATGATGGAAACATCGCCCGAGTTGCGACAAGAATTTGAGAGCAGTTTTAAGCTGAAACAAGACCCCCGGATTACCAAAATTGGTCGATTTTTGCGAATTACTAGCTTAGACGAATTTCCCCAGTTCTGGAACGTTTTAAAAGGGGATATGAGTGTAGTCGGCCCCCGACCCTTAGTAGCAGAAGAACTGCCAAAATACGGTTGTCACATTGATGAGATTTTAACAATCCGTCCTGGAATTACTGGTTTGTGGCAGGTATCTGGGCGTAATGACATTCCCTATCCTCGGCGAGTCCAAATAGACCTGCATTATGTCAAATTTAGGAATTTGTGGCTTGATTTATGGATCATCTTGAAAACTGTTGATGTAGTCATTCTGCCCAAAAATAACGGAGCATACTGAGTAACTACTTTGGTTGGATTCTGTGGGGCAGTTAATGCCCCTAATTACCAACTGTAAAATAAAAAATATACATTATTCAAAAATCTTGCTTGATCTATTTCAAAGTTTGGCTTAGGTGTTCAAGAACTGTTTTTTACGTATATTTACTAACTAAAAAAGTATTCTAACAACAAAAAATCGTAGGTTTCCCATTAGGCAATTCAGCAATTAGCTGCTAGGTTGTATCAGATTGGCTGTAACTTTTTAATCAAAGACAATAAGGGATAATTTAGGATGACGCAACAAAAGCGAGCGTTAATTACTGGTATTACCGGTCAAGATGGTTCATATCTAACTGAGTTTTTGTTGGAACAAGGTTATGAGGTTCATGGCATCATTCGCCGAACTTCTACCTTCAACACAGACCGCATCGATCACATTTACGAAGACCCCCACAAAGAGGGAGTGCGGTTATTTCTTCACTATGGTGACTTGACCGATGGTACGACCTTGCGGCGCATTTTAGAAGAAGTCAAGCCAGTAGAGATTTACAATCTTGGCGCTCAATCCCATGTCAGAGTCAGCTTTGATTCACCAGAATATACGGTGGATGCTGTAGCAATGGGGACATTGCGTCTGTTGGAAGCAATTCGGGACTACCAACATCGTACCGGAATTCAGGTACGATTTTACCAGGCAGGTTCTTCAGAAATGTACGGTTTAGTACAAGCAATACCTCAAACTGAGACAACGCCCTTTTATCCCCGCAGCCCCTATGCTTGTGCAAAAGTTTATGCCCACTGGCAAACTGTCAATTATCGTGAGTCCTATGGTTTGTTTGCTTGCAACGGTATACTTTTTAACCACGAGTCACCACGGCGAGGTGAAACCTTTGTCACCCGCAAAATTACTAGAGGAGTGGCTGGTATCGTTGCTGGTAAGCAGAAAAAAATTTACATGGGTAATCTAGATGCCAAGCGAGATTGGGGCTATGCGAAGGATTACGTAAAAGCAATGTGGTTGATGTTGCTGCAAGACCAGCCAGACGATTACGTAATTGCTACTGGTGAAACCCACTCGGTGCAGGAATTTTTGGAGATGGCATTTAGTTATGTGAATCTCAACTGGCAAGATTATGTAGAGTTTGATGAGCGTTACCTCCGTCCATCTGAGGTAGATTTATTGATTGGCGATTCTACCAAAGCACGGCAGAAATTGGACTGGAAACCATCAGTAACCTTTCAAGAACTAGTTGCGCTAATGGTAGAAGCAGACTTACAAGCATTGGGTCACACTTCACCCAATGGAAATAGTTCTCAATTTCCAGATGATATTGCGACTATTCGGCAAGAACTGGGCGCTTTGCACTTCTGATTCGCACCACAGAGGATAAAAATATGACCGCCTTAGAACTAAAAAATCAACGCATTCTGGTCACTGGTGGGTCGGGGTTTCTAGGTCGTCAAGTGATAGATCAACTGTGTAAAGCAGGGGCTGATCGTGAGAAGATTACAATACCGCGATCGCGTGACTATGATCTGCGTGTCTGGAAAAATAGCCAACGTGCAGTTGACCAGCAAGATATAGTTATTCACCTAGCAGCTCATGTGGGTGGTATCGGTCTCAACCGCGAAAAACCCGCAGAGTTGTTCTACGATAATTTGATTATGGGAACCCAGCTAATTCACGCTGCCTATCAAGCTGGAGTCAAAAAATTCGTATGTGTTGGCACAATCTGCGCCTATCCTAAATTTACCCCAGTGCCATTTAAAGAAGATGATCTGTGGAATGGCTACCCAGAGGAAACTAATGCTCCTTATGGAATTGCTAAAAAAGCACTTTTAGTCCAATTGCAATCTTACCGCCAGCAGTACGGTTTTAATGGGATTTACCTACTGCCAGTGAATTTGTATGGCCCAGAAGATAACTTTGATTCCGGAAGTTCTCATGTTATTCCAGCGTTAATTAGGAAAGTTCACGAAGCCCAAATTAAGGGAGAAAAGCAACTTCCAATTTGGGGTGATGGCACTCCCACCCGCGAGTTTCTGTATTCAGAAGATGCAGCGCGGGGCATTGTTATGGGGACTCAATTCTATAACGAATCGGAACCAGTTAACTTGGGAACCGGTTCTGAAATCTCCATCCTTGATTTAGTAACTCTCATCTGCGAATTGATGAAGTTTAAAGGTGAAATTGTCTGGCAAACTGACAAGCCTAATGGTCAACCCCGCCGTTGTTTAGATATTGAACGGGCCAAGCTTGCCTTTAATTTTATGGCTCAGGTAAGCTTTGAGCAAGGTCTAAAGAATACCATTGAGTGGTATCGTCAACACGCTGCATAACAATTTACTGGTGAATGTAGGCTGATGATATAAGCTGGGCCATGCCCAGCTTATTTGTTTGACGGTCTAAATTTTCATGAACAAAGTTAATCATCAACTAAATAAAGCAGAACTGCGCCGCACTCTACTCAAAACACGTCAATCAATGTCCGTTGGAGAATGGAGAGAAAAAAGCGATCGCATTTGCTCTCATTTACAAAACTCTACTTTGTTTACCCAGGCAAAAATAATACTCGCTTATTTCAGCTTTCGCCAAGAACCTGACCTCAGTCCACTATTTACAAATACCAAATACCGTTGGGGATTTCCTCGATGCGTTGAGAAATCTCTATGTTGGCATATTTGGACACCGAATGATTCTGTCCAAAGTGGCGCTTATGGTATTACTGAACCCTACCCCGATGCTCCTCTATTAGATGCTGCTGAAGTAGATTTGATTCTCGTCCCCAGTGTAGCTTGCGACTATCGAGGATATCGTTTAGGTTATGGCGGGGGATATTACGATCGCTTCCTCAGTTTACCCCAGTGGCAGACAAAGCCAACTATCGGAATTGTCTTTGAGTTTGCCTATTTGTCCCAAATACCGATTGAACCTTGGGATAAACCACTACAAGCTGTTTCTACAGATACCGGATTGACTCCCAAAAGCTGAAGGATTGAGGATGATGAAAACACATCTTCATGTCACGAAACGTAAATAAGCTTAAAACCCTTACTAATGACAAATGACGAATTGACTTAGGACAGCCTTAGCCAGTTAACTTTAATTGCGCCAACCTACTTAAGTTACGATAAAATTAACCAAATTATCAACTAAAGCCATGTCTGACTCAGTTCAGTATGTCACTAATGCAGAGGGAAAAAAAGTTGGACTACTGTTAGATTTAGAAACTTACCAACAGCTAACTAACTTATCTGTAGATTCCGAATTATTGATTGGTTTAAATCTAGATGAGTTGCAAGCTTTGGCAGCAAGTTATTTATCTCCCAAAGCTCAGATACAGTTACACGAATTATTAGTAAAAAATTCTGAGAATGATTTGTCACATGACGAAACTGAAACTTTAGACAGATTCTTGGCAGAGATTGACCAATTAAATATTCTTAAAACTAGAGCTAGATATAGCTTAAATAAATATTTAGAGAACTGGGAAAGTTATTAACGCTCTTTTATGACTCTGGAGAAAGAATAATCGAGGCGACTGGAAGTCGCGGCTACACAGGCAAAGTCCGCCTGCGCGGACTAACGTGAAAATAGGGTTTCAAATTTCATCTGACGAGAGTAATAAAAGAGCGTTAATCAAATGCTGAACTGGAAAAAATCACGATCGCAAATTCTGCTAATATATGCCCTATTAGGAGCGATCGCACTGGTGATGCTCTTTCCTTTACTATGGCTAATCAGTACAGCCTTAAAATCGCCTACGGAAAATATTTTTCAGTCGCCGCCACAGTTATTGCCTGCGTCACCGACACTAGATAACTTCTTTAGTGTGTGGAACTCTCTACCTTTTGCACAATACCTGTATAACAGTACTTTGGTGTCAGTGCTGACCGTGGGCTTAAATCTGCTGTTTTGCGCTTTAGCTGCCTATCCCTTGGCAAGATTGTCATTTGTAGGGCGAGACGGGATTTTTGTTGCGATCGTCTCCACAATTATGATTCCCTTCCAAATCGTGATGATTCCCCTCTATATTTTGACAGTCCAGTTGGGTTTGAGAAATAGTTATTTAGGGATGATTTTTCCAAGTTTAGCTTCTGCCTTTGGCATTTTTCTGTTGCGCCAAGCTTTCATGAGTGTCCCCAAAGAAATAGAAGAAGCCGCCCGGATGGACGGCAGTTCGGAGTTAGGTTTGTGGTGGTATATTATGTTGCCAGCAATTCGTCCTGCACTGGTAACTTTGGCTATTTTTGTATTCATTGGTGCTTGGAGTGACTTTTTGTGGCCTTTAATTGTCATCCAAGACGAAAATTTATACACTCTTCCTTTGGGAGTTGCGAAGCTGGCAGGGACATTTTCCCTTAACTGGCGGTTGGTAGCTGCTGGCTCAGTGATTGCGATCGCCCCAGTATTATTATTATTTATATTTTTACAACGTTACATTGTACCGACAGAAACAGGTAGTGGGGTCAAGGGATGAAGAAGAAAGTGGAGATGAGGAGGATGAGGGAGCAGGGGGAGATGAGGAGGCAGGGGAAGCAGGGGGACAAATGACAAATGACAAATGACAAATGACAAATGACAAATGACCAATGACAAATGACCAATGACAAATGACAAATGACAAATTCAATAAGCACCAGTCTTTTTCAATACCACCCCGATAGTTTTAATAATCAAACTCAGGTCATAAGTTACAGACCACTTGCGTTGATAATCCATGTCCATTTTGACAATGGTTTCAAAGTCTGTAATGGTTGAACGCCCATTAGCTTGCCATTCTCCGGTAATACCTGGTTTGACTCGCAATCTATCCCAGTGGTGTAGCTCGTAATGGCTGACTTCATCAGGAGTAGGAGGACGAGTACCAACTAAACTCATATCCCCTAACAAAACATTCCAAAATTGGGGTAATTCGTCCAAGCTAGTACGCCGCAAAAATTTACCCACAGGAGTGATGCGAGGATCGTCAACAGATTTAAAGATATGACCTTTAGCTTGGTTTTCAACCAAATGCTTGAGTTTATCCGCATCGACGATCATGGAACGAAATTTCCACATCCGGAAAGTTTTTCCGTTCAAACCACAGCGAATTTGGGAATAAAATATTGGACTTGGCTCATGAGTGAAGGTAGCAATTGCTACTGGAATTGCCACTATAAATGTAATCATCAGCCCCACAATGGCTCCAACAATGTCAATTAATCGTTTTCTGACGCTTAAAGTTGACGGGTGTGAAGGTTGCTCCGAACAATTAATTGCATAAAGATAAAGATTATTCACAAGGGCTAACTTATTTTATTACAGGAATTTTTGCATCAGTAGTTTAGACATGGACATGATCTTTAGTCGATTTTTACTGTTTTTGCCATTACTACTGAGTGTAAATGTACACAATTTTTCCAGAATAGAAAAAGCGAAAACCCAAAATTTACAGAATCTTTCAACTAAAGTGGTAGATTGTAAAACTACAGTATTTTGTCTATCGAATAAAAAATATCCTGCTATGGTAGACATCCAAAAACTACTGTCCTGAAGTAGGGGCGCAAGGTCTTGCGCCCCTACAAATCTATAAATAATTTGGGATAATTTATTTTTTGCAAGTCCCTAATGATCAACCTCTAAGGCGAAATTCACCGTATATGGTTCCTCTAGTGATTGCTGATTACTAGCCTTGATCGCATCTAGATAGCGACGCAAAGACAATAGTTGTTGGGAATTGGGACGATAAGTGAGACTCCCTTGTTTTTCAAAAAGTGGTGCTGTAGCGATCGCCTGATAGTCTGGATTTTCTTGTGAACTCTGGGTTAGCCAGGTTGAGTCTGTAACTGAAGGTATCAAACCCGAAGGTAGTTCACCTTCCAAAAAAGCCAGCAGCCGTTGCTGACAAGTGCGAGTATTGATCCCACGACCCTCAAATAACTGGATAACTTCACCGAAAGATAAGGATCGGTCTGGTAGTAGTCGCAGCAATTCTGTAAATAGGAAATAATCAGTGTATTGTTGCCTGGGTCTATCTAATATCTGCGGATGCAGAGGTAGCATGGCCAAACCATAAGCAACCCGACTGCAATTGGGAGCGCCGTTTTCGCCGAGATATAAATCTTGAATAATTTTAGCGCTGGGGAGTTTTTGTTGTAACCATCGGTTCACAGTGCCGACACCAGCCACTCCACCAGTTAGGATAGCTTGATTAATTGCCTCAGTGGGGATGCCACGAGCTACCAATAACTTGTTGAGTTCTCGGTTCAGGCGGCGCACAAAGGGGATAAATACCTGGCTTTCTAAGTCTCGCTTCTGCAAAATCCATTGTTGATCGGCCAATTCCAGGGTAAAAGAGTCTTGGTGTTGCAAAATTAGCTTTAGGGCTAGTGCAGCATCTAATACCGCCTGTCCTAGTAGAGAACTTTCTAGACGCTGCTGGAGGCGAATTCGAGCGGTGATATCTGGTTCTCCGACTCTGGGTAGTTCTAATTCATCTAACCCTAAACTCTGCCAACGCATTTGGTCTAAACCGGGAATTGATGGTTGCCATTGCCAAGGATTACTGGTGATAGTTTTGCGATTGCTTGGTATTTCTGGGCGTGATTGCCGAGATTTCGGTGGCAATAGTAGCTGGCAGATTATATCTTGTTCAATTCCTTTGCCAGCGTATGCAAAACTGTGGAGCATGAAGTCATTGTATGTCAATTGCAGCGAGTTTTCTGGTACATTCACCAGCAACATTTCTGTGGCAGTTGTTCCAATGTTAATCACAAGGGTGTTGCCAACAATGGGATGTTCGCTGGTTTTTGCTGGATGAGAACCTTGAGGGTCGCTTAATTTTACTTGCTCACCGTTAGCAGCATCGAGTTCTGGGAGTAAACTAGCGATCGCTTCTTCGACAAAAAACACTTGCTGCGGATGTTGAATCAGTTTACTGGTGAGTAAAGCTTCCCGCACATTAAAGCGGTATTGTTCCGACCAGTTAGATGGACAGGTACAAATTACACCAGCAATGTTATTGATAATCTGGGGAAAATTTTGTTCGCTGATCCCAACAGCAGCAGCCATTAAACTAGGGGTAGTACAAGTTTTTTCGGATTTGAGGGTCAATAGTAGCTTAGAGAGCGATCGTACAACCCAAATCAAAGGCCCTGCCGAAAATTCATTTAATTGCAAAACAGGTTCCCATTTTTGTAGTTTATTCTTGTAGGGAATGGCTACTTGCAAGTATGGCTTCAATTGTGCCGAGTAGAGGTTATTTGTCGTCCGCTCTGCTGTTGATCTTGGTGTTGCAGGATTAGTGGCGGAATGGTCAGGCACTTTATCTTGAGCAACAGCCGCAGGTGCTGTCTGCTCATGTGTTTCTATACTTTCATTGTCACCGTGGGGTACAGAAGCTGTAGGTAGATAAACCTCTGTTGGTAAACGAAAGGATTGCTGGAAGGAAGTTGTTCCTGGCGGATTTTCTGCTGACCAGTAGATCGGATATACAACAAAAGTGGAACGATTTAATAATGCGGCGGAAATTCCGGTTGTACCTAAATCAATTCCTAAATACCAGACTGATTCTACAACATTGGGCGAAACTTCTGGATTATTTATAGAGTTGGAAATTGGAGGTAAATAACTTTCTTGAATGGGAGTTGTGACTTGCTTTTTTTTTTCAGTTTCTATCTGGGGAACTGGCAAACTGAAGAAAGCACCAGTTGAGGTATTCTCTGCTATTTGGAGATTTTCAGGGGAAGTTGCGGGGATTGTGTCTTGAGTTTTATCCAGTGGTTCCGAAAAAATATCCAAGTTAGTAGCTGGCTGTGACTCAGAATTAAGTTGCCGATCGAAATTAGCCAAATCCCGATCTAATTGTTGCAACTGCTCTTCATCTAGAAAAATATCAGGTAGGGCTGAAGCCTGATTTGACTCAATAGAAAGCAAGTTTTCTTGTCGTGAAGCAGGAATGTAGTTATCTGAAGGCGGTTCTGGCTGATCATCGTTAATTAATACTTCCGATGTCGCGATACCTTCTTTGCCAGACGCTTCGCGTAGCTTGCTTTCCCGTAGGGGTACGGTAGGCTTCTCTACGAGACTCTGCGCGTAGCTTACTTCCCCGTAGGGGAATGCCAACGCACTTTCTGCTATTTCTGGACTAACTTGTGCTGTAGTTGTGGCATGATCCACAGAGGATGATACTTCCAGCAGTTGCTGCTCACTACCTGTATCCGGCAAGAGGTCAGTTAGGGTATTAATTGTATCAACACTAGCTGGCTGAGTGTCGAGTTCCACCGGGAAACTGTCTGTTTGTGGCACAGAAAAGCTCAGAGGGGAGTCTAGGTCAGTATTTTCTTCAAAAAATAGTTCTTCCTCTGGCTGTGATGATGAATCTGTAGTTTCTCCTAAAGTCTCTTGGGTTGAAAGCTCTATCTCTGTTGTCACAATTGCAGAATCCCCAGTTGATGAACTCTCAGGGGTCTGCGACGGTGATGGGGAGGCTGTGGAAGCAGATAAGTCATTTGTGGCAACATCGAAGCTTAGATTATTAATATCACCGCTACCAAACAAACTGGCGTAAAGTTGGTCTACTTGATCACCAATTAACGCAGAAATGTCTTGCGTTAATTCCGCCGAAGTTTTACAAGATTGAGACGAGTCTAAGCCAAGCTGCAACAGCACTGCATCTAAATCTTCTGTGAGAGTAGTCTCCTGTTGCTCAAAATTAATTGTGAGTGAAGATGAAGTTTCTGGCTCTATCAGCTCCAAAGGTTGGGGTGCAACTTCAGCAGTGATCTCGGCTGGGTCAGCTAATGATGATGGTGTCTCAGGTTCTATCCCCAGAAAAGATCGCTGGGAACTAGGGGATTCTTGCTGCAAATGCTGGGTCAAATTGTTGAGAAAGCTGGCCATCATCTGTTCGCCTTGCATCCCCTGACTATGCATTCTTGCCAATGCTTGCGACAGGGATTCGTAATAAGTATTAATGTTGCGCTGTAGTGCCTCAAAGACTACATTCACCGTCCCATCTAGTGATAATAGGCGTTGATCTAATTCCCTGGACAACTGGGTTAAGCGCTCCACAGGATCTGGTGATTCTAACAAAGATTGAGTTGTAGAGGTTGCGTGATTAGTTACTCCTGAAGAACTGGCAGAATTTTCCCCCGTCTGTGCTAGCACTGGCGTTATCGTTGGCACAAGGTGATTCATGAGTACCTGTAAAAACTCGGTAATCATTTGCTCCTGGTTTGTCAACTGCTGCGCTAAGGAGTAGTTTTGCAAACGCTTTTGCTCTAGCTGCCGAATTTCCTGGATGACAGTGGCTCGCTCTTGCAAGAGCAATTCTAATTCCGATCGCAATGGCTGGATCAATCTCGACAATTCATTTTTTAATTGTCCCGTTTCAGCAGGACTCTCTTGTTGACTGGGTTCCAGCTGCGGTTGTGAATACTGGTTATTACCTTGATCGATAAATTTTGTTAACAAAGGCGATCGCGGTTCTTCAGAAGACTGATTTGGGATGCCGCTCTGTAATGCTTCTTGTTCTTGTAACCTTACCAAGAAGTTGCGAATTCGTTCTAAAACTTCTTTAGGCTCTTGCGCCTGACCAGACAAAAATCTAGACAGGCGCTTGCCACCACTGGCAAGTAAGTTGTCAATGTCTGCGATCAACTTTGCAATTTCATCTGCACTGGAACTCACTCTCATAACCTTATATATAAATTATATAAATGTATGTCAACGAATCTTACAATTGCTTTACAATCACTAAAGTTTTGAGTAGCAAAGGCTGCTGCTTGGACTAGTGACTGTCATTATGTTATGGATTACTGGGGGTCGTGGCAATCTTCAGTCAGCGTTTGTCTAAGAAGCTTCCTTTTGGCAATGATTGGTTGCTTACTTTTGAAAATGGACATGGAGGAAAGGAACTCTTTTTCTGGTATGATTGTACATCTTGACCTTCCGGGTTCAAAATCGCTCTTTGTTCGCGTAGCGTCTCCCTTAGGAGAGGGAAACCTCAAGATTGCGTTTTTCACCATCAATGCCCTAAGAGACTTCTAATTAAAAAATATCCCGTCGTAAGGGCGCAAGGCGTTGGTCTCCTGCAAATGTAAAAATAATTTTGGATAATTTATCAAAAAAGTAAAGGTTCAAAACCTCGTCTGTAAGTAGGGCGAAAAAGTCCTTGGATCTCAAGGTAGGTAAAAACCTTTTTTGCGTCCTTCTCCCAGAGGGAGACCCAACTAGGACTTACACAATATAGCGGTTCTCAATTGCATGGAATACAGACCTAACCCCCAGCCCCTTCCCTGCAAGGGAAGGGGAGTAATATTCAAAGCCTCTCTCCTTTTAGGAGAGAGGAATGGAAGTGAGGTCAAACTGTATTGCATCCAAGCGAGAACCGCTATATTTCTCTCTTCCTTTAAGGAGAGAGACTTTGAATTTCTCCCTTCCCGCGACGAGTTGGGGGTTAGGGGGTTAGGTTTTTGGTGGACTTTTCCACATAACCTGAATTGTCAGGTCTATAGTCCGTAATCAATGCCCAATACTTCTCTACGAGAGGCTGCGCTTCGACTTCGCTCAGTGACCACGCCAACGACTTCGCAGTTCCTGAGCGTAGTGGAACGCCAGTGCGATCGCACCAGAAGAGCAGTACAAGTGCCGAATGCCCAATGACTCACTAGAGTGTACTCTGATGTCAAAGGTTTACACCACCCAGGAGCTAATTCAAATTTTGGCAGATGAACGCCAAGCTTGCCTCAAAGGAAAACGTCTAAAATTAGAAATAACACTCTCTGGCAATCCTGTAATTGACCAGTTTATCAGAACTGATGGGCTACAACAGTTCACTGCTTATCAAGATTTCAAAACTGCAATTCACAATTATCAGAGAGAAAATCAAGTTTCAGGTATTATCTGGCGGGAAGTAACAGTTAAAGGGAAAAACTTGTACTATCCTGAAATAGATAGTGAGTTAATTGCCCTCACTACTGACTTGGAGATATTAAAAGCTGCTAAAAATTCCATCCTAGAATTTTGGTATCAGGTAACTATAGGGATGGAATTATACTTGAGTTTCAATAATAGTAAACAGCATCAACAAATTGTCATATCTGATGTAGAAAGAATTGTTCAAAGAACCGAATGGGCAAGTTTGTGCAAGTGGGAAAATTCTAGCTTTTTGGAAATGATTTTGCAGCTAGGATGGGGTAAACCAGAAGAAGCTTATTATAAACGAGGAAGGCCGCGATCGGGTAGTGAATATATTCATGCAGTCAATCCCGGTAATCGCCCCATTGGTTGACGTATCGATTTTGGGTAACTTCTCAAATAGAAAGGTGCGTTACACTTCGTTAACGCACCCTACAAAATATTTCTTAAATCAGAAAATTGTCCGAAAACAGGAAATATAGCGGTTCTTGGTTGAGTGCAATACAGACCTAACCCCCAGCCCCTTCCCTGTAAGGGAAGGGGAGTAAGATTCAAAGCCTCTCTCCTTTTAGGAGAGAGGTTTGGAGAGAGGTCGAATTGTATTGCTTCCATTCGAGAACCGCTATATTATTGACTTTTGACTTCTCAATTAGCGACTCTATCTGTAACAGAAATTTTACCTGTACAGATAAGTAGTAAGATGAAAGTACGTGATGTAATCAAGCGAGTGGAAGCTGATGGTTGGTATCTTGATAGAAGTGACATACTCCTACACTGTACTGTACTCAGTACAGTGTAGGCTTCTCACCCAATCCGGCTATTGCTTAGGAGGCGATGAGCTTTATTAGAGAGACGGAATGCCCTGCCGCCCCTGTTTATTAATTTTAACTTAGATTTGTTCGTTTCCTCCATGTTTCCCGACCGCGCTGTCCCATGGGTCGGGAAACTGTCGTCAACTCACTCGCAATTCATCCCACGCTCCTAAAAGTGAGACGTGGGGCTTCTTGCTGTTTCAGCTAAAGGTAGTCATCGACAATTCAAGCATCCTGATAAACCAGGTTTAGTTACAGTTCCAGGTAAATTGTCTGACGACTTAGCCCCTGGTACTCTCAGTAGTATTTGGAGGCAAGCACAGTTATAAGGAGAACGGCAATGCATTATGTAGTGGTGATTGAAAAGGCGGATAGTAATTACTCTGCTTATGTGCCTGATTTACCAGGTTGTGTAACTACAGGTGAAACCTTAGAAGAAGTCAAGCAGATGATTGCAGAAGCTATTGAATTTCATCTAGAAGGAATGCTAGAAGATGGTTTACCTATTCCTAAACCGACAAGCATTGCTCATGAGGTTGAAGTTGCAAACTACATCAAAATATAATTATAGGAAATCACTAAATTAGCTCTAAACAATCCTTCTAATACACTGTGGCGGAAGTTCGCACTGCACTTTTAAGTTACAATTTCACGCCGGATACACAGCAGCTATTTGGTGTTGATGCTGGTGCTGGAGATTTTAAATAACAAACAGCATTAGCACCTTGTACTCCTGGTCGAACATAAGTATAAGCACTACACCTGCTATCATTAATACAAGACTCCTGACAAACTGAAGCGGATGGTGAAGTCGTCATAAAAGATGTGTAATCGCTACCTGCTCTGTCTCTACCAAATTCAGCAGTTACGACATAACGTGGAATAGTGGTTGAGAGTGGAGCCACTTGAGCTGTGGCAGGTTGAGCCAATGATGTGAAGTTTACAGCCGTACTAAAACCTAAAATTAGCAAAAGTGCCAATCCAAAAAATATAATATTTTTTGGGAAAACAAAATTTTTCTTTGCATATTCCCAAGCTGCGACCATTTTTAATTTCATAAATCTCTTCTGGCTGCACAGTATTATTCTTTAGCTGTTTAGAATACAGTTATTTGCTAGGAGATAGAAAAAATGTTAATAATTTTACATAATTTCTCTCCTTTCTCTCGTTCCCAGTCTCTGGCTGGGAATGCCTATGGGAGGCTCCGCCTCCCTGACTCGCAGAGCCGCAAATGAATTAAGGGGATGTTTGAAAAGTCTAATTTCTTACTAGCCGGGCGACTATAAGTCGCGGCTACACAGACAAAACCCACCTTCGTGGGTTAAAAACCTTTAATTTCCCTTAGTCTACGGAGGTGGACTTCTCTTCGAGACGCTACGCGAACGCTTGTGTAGTAGCGAATTCTATTCGCCCAATATTTTTAAAACATCTTTAAAACATCCTCTAAGGCAGGGGGGATGAAAGAATCGAGTTGTATTGAAGCTTCTCTCCTCCCGCCCAAGCAAGGGACAACTGACGAAAACGATCGCCCCGCACTTCAAAATTCGGGTATTGGTCGAAACTGGCACAAGCCGGAGATAGCAACACTACACGCGCTTGATATTCTTTAGCTAATTCTGCTGCTCTAGGTACTGCCTTTTCCATCGTTTCCACAATTTCGTAAGCATAATACCCCACTTCTTGCAGACGTTGGGCAAATGCGGGTGCAGCAGAGCCAATCAATAATACAGCAGCAGCTTGGGAGTGAATTTTTGCTAGCCAACCAGTATCATCACCGGCTTTAGCTTCTCCACCAGCAATTAAAATCGCTGGACTCTTAACCGATGCTAAACCAACTTCGGCAGCATCGTAGTTGGTAGCTTTGCTATCGTTAATAAAATCAATACCTTCCCATGTGCAGATATGCTCCAAACGATGAGGAACACCGGGGAATTCGATAATAGCACGGGCGATCGCATCACAATTAATTCCTGCTAATCTTGCCGTAGCTACTGCCATCAAGAGATTTTGCTGGTTATGTTCTCCCACCATTCGCAAACTAGATACTTTCACGATCGCTTCTGGTGCAGAGGTTGCAGTCAATTTTTCCACAACCCAGCCGTCTTCAATATAAAAGCCTTTTTCGCTAATTAGGAAATCTTTTCCTTTGACACTTGTCCAATAAGCATCAGGCCAAGCACTTAAACCTAACTTGCTCAAGTATGCATCATCGCCATTGAATACTTGCAACTCAGACTGACGTAATAACTTAGCTTTGATGTTGTAATAGTTCTCTAAAGTCTGATGGCGACTCAGATGATCCGGTGTGAAAGTCGTCCAAACACCGATACGGGGAGCAAGAGAACTAGAAGATTCTATTTGATAGCTGCTAATTTCGGCAATCACCCAATCGAGTGAGGGGGATGAGGGGGATGAGGGGGATGAGGGGGATGAGGGGGATGAGGGGGATGAGGAAGAATTTACTTCCCTATCTCCCCCTGCTCCCTCATCTCCCCCTGCTCCCTCATCTCCCCCTGCTCCCTCATCTCCCCCTGCTCCCTCATCTCCCCCTGCTCCCCCTGCCCCTCTGCCCGCCCAAGATAGGGCAACTTCACAGGCGGCGTAGCCAATGTTACCGCAAGCTGGTGCATTTAATTCTGCTGCTTGGAAAATGGCGGCAATTAAAGCTGTGGTAGTAGTTTTGCCATTAGTGCCGGTAATTCCTACCCAAGGTAGCGATGCCTGCGGCTGGCTGCGCCAACGCAAATTTCGCCAAGCGAGTTCCATTTCCCCAATGGTTTCAATACCTAATTGGCGTGCCTCAATTAATACGGGAATATCCCAAGGTACGCCAGGACTAACAACTATTAATTTAGGTAAATTAGCACCTTTCAATTCTAGGGATTGGCCGAGTTTAACGGTTATTTGCTCGGCAGCGAGTTCTTGTTGTTGTTCTAGGAGGGTTTCGGAGGTGTTGCGTGAAGCGAAGCTGTCCGCACTGGCGGAATCGCTCACCTCTACCTCCCAACCTTCCTGTTTCAACAATCTCGCCGCAGCAACACCGGACTTTCCCAATCCAATTACAGAAGCTCTAGGCATAGATTGCAGCAGAGTGTCCCTGGTTAAGCACTCCCTATAGTAGCGTTTATTGGCAAAAATTACACAAGTTTTTGTTGACCTACGCTACAGATTTTTGACGATCGCCCCAAAGTCAGCTAAAACACGGGCATGATTGCGAACTAGTCCCAGCAGATGTAATCGATTACGCTTAATTTCTGGATCGGAGTCCATAACTAAAACGCTATCTGGCCCATCAAAGAAGTTACTAACTGTCGGAGCAATTTTTGCTAATGCTACTACTAATAGTTGATAATTTCGTGTTTGCTGTGCTGTTTGAGTTTGTGGTACTGATTCGATTAGGGCATGATACAAAGCGACTTCAGAGGGCTTTTGGAATAGTTCTTGACGAACTACGGTTGTTGGTTCTAGCTGTTTTGTATCCAAATCACCTTGGGCGGCTAATCGTGTGGAACGGTTAACGGTTTCGTAGATGTTATCTAAGGTACTGTCGTTGCGGATTTGTTGTACGTATAAGGCGCGATCGCGTACATCTAATAAATCCTTTAATGTCCGTTCTGTGTATTCTGGGTCATTTTCTCCTAAAACTGCATTTACTAAGTCATAATCAATCTGTTTTTCTTCTTGCAAAAAAGTGCGAATGCGTTGCGATAAAAACTCTTGTAAGGCTTCGGTTAATGATGCCTAATCTTTGTAATATGTTGCTGCAA
>NZ_JAIVFV010000013.1 GCF_020829445.1 Nostoc sp. CHAB 5836 | reverse complement strand
ACAAGAAAATTATTACTCTAACATCTTGCCTCACCCAGAACAAGTAAAACCGAAAAATATCATTGATAACGTTTTTGAAACGAGAGAACAATTACAATCTTCTGAGTCAAGCGCAATTAAACAGCAAAATCCTCCTTCTTCCCCATCAGTCATAACTCCAAAAATTAGTAGCATCATCAGCATGATCGATTTAAATAAGACCCAGTATCAAAAGCTCAATGCTAATAATTCAAAAATAACCAAAGCCCACACAGCCTTCCTACAAGCCAGACAAGATTACAGTCAACAAATGAGCGAAATAATTCAATTACAACTAGCTTGCGCCCAAAACTTGCTGAACGAAGAATCTTAATATCTCATACCAATTCTCTCCAAACCTTCTCTTCCTTTGCGCCCTTTGCGTCCTTTGCGGTTCGTTTAAAAATTATTACGTGCATCTCCGAAAAAATTGGTATTACTCTCTTACTCTGTGCCCTCTGCGCCTCTGCGGTTCGTCAACAGAGTCTACACCCTTCAACCTTATCATCCATTGCTTGTAAACCGAGGGATAACTGCCGTGACAACCGTAGATACGGTACTAAGTAAACACGATAATGGCCTTAACTTCTCCCCCTGGTCATATAACAAAAACCAGGTTTGGAAAGGTTCTTTAGAAACAGTATCTTTCGAGAAACAAACCATCAAAGATAAATTGATGGTATTAAATAAACCCTGCTACATCGTGAAAGTTGCCGGAAAAATCGGTGTCACAAATGAGGGTTACTTATGCCCTGGTGATAATGGCACAACAGCACAAGTAGAACTGCTAACATTTGCAGCCCCAATCCGCATTCAACAATTTGGAGATCCCAATTTTCTCTCCTCTCATGGAGTAAAATATGCTTACGTTACCGGCGCAATGGCTGGCGGAATAGCTTCCGAAGAAATGGTCATTGCACTCGGAAAAGAGCAAATTTTGAGTTCCTTTGGTGCAGGTGGTTTAACTCCAGAACGTTTAGAAGCAGCCATCAATCGTATTCAACAAGCCTTACCTCAAGGGCCTTATGCATTTAATTTAATTCACAGTCCCAATGAACCTGCAATTGAACGCCGCGCTGTGGATTTATATCTCAAATATCAAGTAAGAACAGTAGAAGCCTCTGCATTTCTCGACTTGACTCCCAACATTGTTTATTACCGTGTTGCTGGATTGGGCTTAAATAACACCAATCAAATTGAAATCAAAAATAAAGTCATCGCCAAAATTTCGCGCCGAGAAGTAGCTACAAAATTTCTCCAACCAGCACCAGCCAGAATTGTCAAAGAACTTCTTCAACAAGGATTAATTACCGAGTTACAAGCAACCCTTGCAGCTAAAGTTCCGATGGCTGATGATATTACCGTCGAGGCTGATTCTGGAGGTCATACAGATAACCGTCCTCTAGTTTGTTTGTTACCTTCTCTTATTGCCTTGCGGGATGAAATTCAAGCACAATATCATTACCAAACACCCATTAGAATCGGCGTAGCCGGGGGAATTGGCACACCACAATCAGCATTAGCAGCCTTTATGATGGGTGCTGCTTATATAATGACTGGTTCAATTAATCAATCATGTGTTGAATCTGGGGCTTGTGAACATACCAAAAAGTTACTCGCTCAAGCAGAAATGGCTGATATGATAATGGCCCCAGCCGCAGATATGTTTGAAATGGGGGTCAAATTGCAAGTTCTCAAACGGGGTACAATGTTCCCCATGCGAGCGCAAAAATTATTTGAACTCTATCGCGCTTACGATTCCATTGAAAGCATCCCCCTCGCAGAAAGAGAGAAATTAGAAAAACAAGTTTTTCGCAAAACTATTGCTGAAGTATGGGAAGGAACTGCGGCTTATTTGTCCCAAAAGAATCCTGAGAAACTTGGGAAAGCAGTCAATAATCCTAAACTGAAAATGGCGTTGATTTTTCGCTGGTATCTAGGATTATCTTCTCGTTGGTCTAGTTCTGGTGAAAAAGGTAGAGAAGTCGATTATCAAATTTGGTGTGGCCCGGCAATGGGCGGTTTCAATGACTGGGTACGCGGTTCTTACCTGTCTGAACCAAATAATCGTCAGGTAGTTGATGTTGCTAATCAAATTATGACTGGTGCAGCCTTTTTGTATCGTGTCCAAAACTTGAAAATTCAAGGGCTGCAAGCTTCCGATTATTACAGTCAATATCACCCTGTTCGTTCTACATCATTGTTGGAGATTTAAAAATGACTATAAAACAGTCTTTCACAGCAGACGATATTCAAATATTTTTGGTATCTAACTTAGCTAAGTTGCTAGGAGTCGCAACTGATGAAATAGATGTCAAAGAACATTTAGAAAACTATGGTTTGGATTCAGCCCAAGCAATGATCCTAGTAAGTAACTTAGAAAAGTTGCTCGGATTTCAACCCTCTCCATTGCTCTTGTGGCATTACCCAAATATTGAAGCTCTTTCACAGCGTTTAGCTGAAGAAGTGCAAGATGGTTCACCGATTCAAGATACAAAGGTGACAACCTCTAATGCCAACGCTGCACCCACTGTTCTAGATTTAAGTGCCGAGGCTGTTCTTGACCCCACCATCCATCCCGGCGCTGCATCTAATGTGCTTGTAGGTGAACCCAAAAACATCTTTTTAACTGGAGGAACAGGCTTTTTAGGAGCTTTTATCATTCGGGAATTGCTACAGGAAACCAATGCGGATATCTATTGCTTAGTCCGTGCTGCCAATGCCGAAGAAGGCAAAAGCAAACTCCAAAATAATCTGCAACAGTATGCAATTTGGCAGGAAGAATTTAATTCCAGAATTATTCCGATTGTCGGCGATTTATCTCTGCCGTTGTTAGGAGTTGGCTCTGAACAGTTTCAAATTTTAGCTGCCAATATTGATACTATATATCATAGTGGTGCTTTGTTGAATTATGTTTTCCCATACTCAGCACTGAAGGCAGCCAATGTTTTAGGAACTCAAGAAGTTTTGAGATTGGCTTGTCAAATTAAAGTCAAGCCTGTACATTACGTTTCTAGTGTAGCTGTTTTTGAATCGACTGCTTATGCTGGCAAAGTTGTCAAAGAACAGGATGAATTCAATCATTGGGAAGGTATTTATCTTGGTTACTCTCAAACTAAATGGGTAGCTGAAAAGTTAGTCAAAATTGCCCGTGACCGTGGGCTTCCTGTAACTATCCATAGACCGCCATTAATTTCTGGCGATAGCAAAACGGGCATTTGCAACACACATGACTTTATCAATTTGATGACCAAAGGGTGTCTACAAATGGGATATTTTCCTGATGTAGATTATATGTTAGATATGTCTCCTGTAGACTATGTAAGTAAAGCGATTGTTTATCTATCACGCCAAAAAGAATCCATAGGTAAAGCTTTCAATTTACAACATCCACAACCTGTTTCTTTGAAAATATTAGTTGAGTGGATACGCTCTTTTGGTTATTCAGTTGAAATGATTACCTACGAAAAATGGCAATCTGAGTTAATCAATAATGTGACTTCTGCTGACAATCCTTTGTACACTCTGCGACCCTTTTTACTGGAACGTTGGTCTGATGAACAACTGACTATTCCTGATTTGTACTTGCAAGCTAGAAGACCTCATATTAGCTGCCAAGACACTCTCCATGCACTAGCAGGTAGTTCGATTGCTTGTCCGACCATTGACTCTCAATTGTTTATGACTTATACTACATACTTGATTCAAAGTAGCTTCTTGAATATCGCTTAGTACAGCTTTGCATAAAACCGTGGTGAATTGAGGGTTGAAGTTTAAACGCATAGGCGCTTCGCCTTCCCGCAGGGTAGGAACGCAGAGAGGTAAACGCATAGGCGCTTCTCTACGAGACGCTGCGCGAACGCCTTCCCGTAGGGTAGGGGCGCAGAGAATTCGCTACGAATTAATGAAATGTTGTACTTAGTAATTCACAAATTGCGTAGGGTGTGTTAGGAAGGTAAGGCACTATCTCGGATACTTTCGGTGCGTTAGGTCAGCCGTAACACACCCTACAAAGTTATTTTGTTTATGTCCATGTTTTTTAAAATTCAGTACTGCTGAATAGCCAATATTTCAGATGCCAGCAACAACTCATACATCAACAGTGGCAATATAGTTGCCCTGTTTTTTTATGCTCAATAATGTAGATTTTTAGGATTCACCCCTTGACAGAAGCAATTGAAGATAGAATGGTTAGTGTCGGGCATAAAAGTTTGATTTTACCTGCTGGCTGTTGTAAGTAATCAAAAGCCAACGCGAGTAGTTTGAAATAACCAAACTTCTTTAATGCCGTACTTAATTCGATGCATAAATCCTAAATTTACCTTTGGACTGCTACATCTATCCAAGGCATCACACAAGCATTTGAAAGGGTAATAACTCCAGATAGTTCCTGTCGGTTCAAATATTACGTGTACTTAATTGTAGGACGAGAACCACTGTAAATGCAACGCAGCTTCATCAAGTTGAATTCACCAATATTATTACATGAACAAAACACATCGAGGTCAGAGCAAAAAAACTGCTCTTATTACTGGAGCAGCCGGTGGAATTGGCTACGAATTAGCGTGTATTTTTGCTGCTCATGATTACAATCTAGTCTTAATAGACAGAAACGGGTTAAAACTAATAGAAATTGCAGGTAAATTCCAAGAAGAATTTGGAAATTTTGTCAAAACTATTGTTAAGGATTTATCGATATCAACAGCTCCTGAAGAAATTTTCATGGAGTTGCAAAAAGCCGATATTAATGTTGATGTGCTGGTAAATAATGCTGGATTTGGGATCTATGGATTATTTCACGAAACAGACCTAGCTACTGAACTAGAAATGCTACAGGTAAATTTGGTGTGTCTCACCCATTTAACTAAGCTATTCGTGAAGGGCATGGTAAACCAAGGTGAAGGTAAAATATTAAATGTTGCCTCGGCTGCGGCCTTTCAACCTGGGCCTTTAATGGCGGTTTATTTTGCTACTAAAGCTTATATCTTATCTTTTTCAGAAGCGATCGCTAATGAATTAGAAGGTACAGGTGTCACTGTGACAGTTCTTTGTCCAGGTTCAACCGCATCCGCCTTTCATGAAAGAACCGGAATGGCTGACTCTAAGTTGCTCAAGGGCAAGAAAATGATGGATGCACAAACAGTAGCCGAAATTGGTTTTCGTGCCTTAATGAAGGGCAAAACTATTGTCATTCCTGGTTTTATCAATAAACTACTTGCAAAAAGCGTCAGATTTCTACCCAGAAAGCTGGTGACAAAAATTGTCAGAAATATGCAGGAAGAGAAGTAGGGAAGATGAGGGGGATGAGGGGGATGAGGGGGATGAGGGAGATGAGGGAGATGAGGGAGATGAGGAGACACGGAGATTAATGACAAATGACAAATGACAAATGACTAATGACTAATATTGCCAGCATTTTAAGTTCCAGCCAAAATTCGCTACAGCAACAGCAGCAACATAATTGTTCGCGGGTACTAGTTCAAAAAGACTCCAGTCTTGTAATATCTGTAACTTGGCTGGTTCGGTGGGAGTCAATGACACTTCAATTTGCTCTAACTGGGATAGTCCCTCTCCAGTTGCTTTTAAATAAGCTTCCTTACAAGTCCAGTAACGGAAAAATACCTCTTGCTGTTGGTTGGGAGATAGCGATCGCAACATTTCATATTCTCTCGGTAAAAAGAACCGTTTGGCAATAGCTTCTAAATCAGACATGGGGCGAATATATTCTAGGTCTACGCCAATTTGGCGGGTGCAATTCACCGCACACAAACCTAAATCTTGGGAATGAGACAAGTTAAACGCCAGTCCACTATCGGCAAATGTATCTGCTAATACTGGTTTACCACGCTGTTGATAATTAAACTCTACTTGTGATGGCTTGATACCCAAATAGCGAGCTAATATAATTCGGAGAATACCGCGACCAGCAATGAAACGCTGTCGATGTTGCTGAAAATAGAAGCGTTCAGCACGAGCCGTTTCATCACTGGAAAGGGTTGTTGCTAAATGTTGTAACTGTGCTTCTGGTTGGTCAAGTTCTATGCGCCAGACGTGAATCTCATCCGGTAACAAAGTTAAATCTGTCGGTGCAGGTAGCCAGAGATGGTTCATTATAATTCGTAATTCGTAATGAAACAAGTTCGCATTTGCTCTGGCGTCGGCATATTAAAATTATAGAAAATATGCCGAAAACCCTTGAGGAACAGCAACGTAGTTGCGTATTCCGTACTTCAGGCTGCGTGATGTTCGCGCTTGCGTCTCCCCTTGGGAGAAGGCTAATTGAGTCCTTTAGGACTCAGCCATGTTAGAATAATTCAATCAGTACAAGATTTAAAAACCTACCCCCGGACTGGGGGAAAGTATACGCCCGAAAAACCTTGAGGAGATATCACTATGCCCTATGGGGCTTTCCGTAGTGAGCCTGGGAACCTGTGTAAACAGGATATTTTGGCCGTGAGGTCTTAAGAATCTCCGCGCCTTTAGGTCGGAGAGTGTCAATTCAATTTTACTATACTGCCACCAATGTCGTTGACTTAGAGCAAAGCTGATTTTTTCGAGACTAGCCAAAATATATTGAATTGTTTTGACGTAGCACTGCTACGTCTCTACAAGGGTTCTGGGTAACGCATATAGCGGTTCCCAGCCTAGTGAGGTACGTTTTCAAGGCTACTAACCTTGGTAAACAAGATTTGGGTGTACCTCAGTTGCTTGGGAAACGCTATATTTAATTTCACCAGATGTCTAAGATACAGTATTGATTTTTTTTAGTTAAAATCTTAATTATTACCTTTGGTATCAAAAATTAGTGATTATGGACTGGCGACACTATATCCATTCTGACCAAAAAATATTATTAGGTAAACCAACGTTAAAAGGTACGCGGTTATCTGTTGAATTTATACTTGGTTTATTTGCTAATGGTTGGACGGTGCAGCAAATTTTAGATAATTATCCAACTTTAACACCACAAGCTGTGCAAGCTGTGTTCGTGTTTGTTGCTGAGTGTATACGAGATGAATCTTTATACATGCTACCGTTTTTATCTGAGTCAGCGTGATGCGATTTTTAGCAAATGAAAATTTCCCAATGATCAGTGTAGTGGATATTTTACAGTTTTTGAGCGTAGCCAGTTACGCCAGCGTCCGCTACCTTAATTTGGTTTATTTGAAAGCTGTTGACTCAGACAATTGTCAAATTTTAAATTACGAATTACGCTGTTTCTGCAACCATTCTAAAGTCCTATTCCATGCCCACCAAGGATCAGAATCGTTTACTTGACGTTGACACTTTTTGCTGCTCAAATAGCCAACATGGCCGCCGTACTGAGTGAGAAACAAATCTATTGTAGGATTGCGATCGCACGCTTGTTGTAATTCCGGTATGATCGCTGGGTCAAAAAGTGGGTCATCAGCAGCATATAAAATCAAAGTCGGTTTTGAGATTTGCGGCAATATTTGTAAAGCACTACTAGCTTGGTAATATGCTTCCACAGAAGGAAAACCTAGTCGGTTAATTACTAGTTCATTATCAAAACCCCAAATACTATTTGCCCGTTCAATGGCTGCGGGGTCAATGCTTCCAGGATGGGCATCATGTATCTTCCATGCGAGTTTTTTTAAATTTTGGGCAATTCCTGCTTCCAAATATCTGCCAAAGGGCTTTGTAACTAGATAAGATAGCGATCGCTGTGAATCCAAACTTGGACAAATCACCATACCACCGCCAATATCGCCATCTTCTAGTCCTAAATCTCCATACTCCTTAATCACCTCACCAGCTACCTTCACTGCCCATAGTGCCAACTGCCCTCCTAAAGAAAACCCTGTAAACCAAAATTTCCCCGGACATCCCATTGCCTTAGCAGCGGCCGCAATGCGAACAAAATCTTCCCCCTCATATAAACCATCAGAAGTGAGAGTTGGGGACAATTGGGCAGTTTTCCCGTGGGCACGCCAATCAAATAACACCACAGCGTATCCTTGAGCATAGGCTTTACGTCCTAGCACTCTCAAAAACCATTCCGTCTCTAACTCTCCAGTGATGCCATAAGTACCGATAATCGTGCTGTGAGCATTTTGCGGCATCGCAACCAAGCCAAAAATTGGCACACCTTGGCCACCAATGAAGGTTTTTTCCTGGTAGTACGGTTCTGGTAATCGAGTAGTACTTTTCCAGTAACGTTTTCCCCACAAAGCGGTGTATACAGTCATCATCACACCGTTTTGTAAAAACCAAGACGGATTGTAGAGGGGAGTATAACACATCATAGACTATAAGATTTCGTGTAGTTGAGTCTTGATTTCACAGTCATTTAATCTTAATATTTATGTAAGATTTAAAAACTTTTTCATCATTGATTCAAAAGTCTTTGTATCTATCAAAGGTTGTTAATTATCCTTAATAAGTAGTAATAATTTTTTAAGAATGCCGAGGATTCTTGTCATAGACGATGACCCAGCGATTTCAGAACTAGTTGCCGTCAACTTGGAAATGGCTGGCTACGATGTTAGTCAAGCTGAAGACGGCATCAAAGGTCAAGCGCTGGCTCTCCAGCTACAACCAGACTTGATCATGCTCGATTTAATGTTGCCCAGGGTAGATGGGTTTACCGTTTGCCAACGCCTGCGCCGCGACGATCGCACCTCTGAGATTCCCGTGTTAATGTTGACGGCTTTGAGCCAAACTCAGGACAAGGTGGAAGGCTTTAATGCTGGCGCAGATGACTACCTCACCAAACCTTTTGAAGTTGAAGAACTGCTGGCGCGGGTGCGGGCACTTTTGCGGCGGACTGACCGCATTCCTCAAGCAGCAAAACACAGTGAGATACTCAACTATGGCTCACTCACCCTCGTTCCCGAAAGATTTGAGGCAATATGGTTCAATGAGACGGTGAAATTGACTCACTTGGAATTTGAGCTACTTCACTGCTTACTGCAACGCCACGGTCAAACAGTTTCTCCTAGCGAAATCCTCAGAGAAGTTTGGGGCTACGATCCTGATGACGACATTGAAACGATTCGAGTCCATATTCGCCACTTGAGAACTAAGTTAGAACCAGATCCCCGCCATCCCCGCTATATCAAAACAGTGTATGGTGCTGGATACTGTCTTGAGTTACCCGGTATACCTCCATTAAATGAAGGGGCTTCAGTAACTGTCGTTGAATGAAATTACGCTAAATTCCCTTAACTAAGCTATCACTTAGGCAAGAACTTTCAGAAACTCTTATTCCTTACCGTTTAGTTAAGGTTATTGGTGGGGTGTGTAGAGACGTTGCATTGCAACGTCTCTACAAGCGCATCCGCGATCATAATAAATTTTACAAATTTTATTAAATATTGTAATCAAAGTTTAGTCAGCAAGCATAAGCTTTTATCTATGAAAGCAATTTAATATTTATTTAATATTGAGGTTTGTGAATGAAAAACATTGACATATCTCGCTGTAAGCTATTACTATCCGGACTTAAACTAGGCAATAAGTCAGTAACCCAGCCCTAAAGGGACTGAAGCTCTGCAAGAGAAATCAAACAAGCTGTGCTGACCAGACTACCTAGCAACAGATGAAACTTGCGATTTTTGTAAGTTTTTCTACTCAAATTTTGGAACTGTGTTTGCTTAAGCCTTCTCTATTGGAGATTCGTATTTAGCGACTCACCATGTGGAAGGATATTTAAGTTGGGTAAATACTTTAATTGGCTAAAAAATGAATCAGAATTTCTCATTGGATCAATTCTCCTCGGCAAATATTTCAATCAGAGTTTTGTAGCCATCGCGAATAAATTGCAACCGCGAAGCAACTTATGTGAATTTTTAAAGTTGAGCAGCTAACCCTTACCCAATAGTTAATTCTCGTGTTAGAAGCGTGCGTATTCGCAACAATATTTTGCGGATTTTTCGGCATCATCCTTAAAAAGAACCTCGTGATGAAGATCATCTCTATGGATGTCATGAGTACCGGGGTTATCGCCTATTACGTGGTAATTGCATCACGAGATGGCTTGTTCACACCAATTATTTCCAACGCCAAAAATGTCAGATACGCCGATCCGGTTCCCCAGGCGGTAATATTGACGGCGATTGTGATCGGACTTTCGATTCAAGCGTTAATGCTGGTCGGTGTTATGAAGCTAGCACGGGATAATCCGACCTTGGAAAGCAACGAAATCGAGAAGAATAATACGCCATGAGTAACATTACGATCGCCTGGATTGCACTACCGTTGTTTTTTGGGTTTGTCATTTATCTGCTGCCAAAAATTGACAAATATCTCGCACTGTGCGTGGCTTTGGCTTCGGTGGGATATGCATTGCAGCTATTTGCCACTGGGTCGCCACTGACACTACAGTTACTAGATAATTTTGGCGTTATCTTAACAGTTGATCAATTAAGCGGCTACTTCATATTAACTAATGGGCTGGTGACGGCAGCAGTCATCCTCTACTGTTGGTACAGCGATAAGACAGCTTTTTTTTACGCACAACTGATCATTTTACATGGCAGTGTCAATGCCGCCTTTGCCTGTGCGGATTTAATTAGTTTATACGTGGCGTTAGAGGTAAGTGGTATTGCCGCGTTTCTATTGATTGCCTATCCCCGGACTGACCGGTCGATTTGGGTTGCCTTACGCTATCTATTTATCAGCAACGTGGCAATGCTTTTTTATCTGGTTGGGTCGGTGCTGGTCTATCAGGCACATCATTCATTTAGTTTTGCAGGTTTGCGCGTAGCACCTCCAGAGGCCCTTGCCCTGATTTTTTTGGGATTCTTGACAAAAGGAGGAGTTTTTGTATCGGGATTATGGTTGCCCTTGACCCACTCCGAATCGGAAACGCCAGTGTCGGCGATGCTGTCGGGAATTGTGGTAAAAGCTGGTGTCTATCCATTAGTGCGGTGTGCGTTGATGGTAGAAGAGATTGACCCAATCGTGAGAATCTTCGGAGTTGGCACTGCGCTTCTGGGAGTGTTCTATGCAGTCTTTGAAAAAGATACCAAACGGATGCTGGCGTTTCACACAGTTTCGCAGTTGGGCTTTATCCTCGCTGCGCCGTCCGTGGGTGGTTTTTATGCGCTGACGCACGGACTGGTTAAATCGGCGCTTTTTCTAATTGCCGGGGCTTTACCGAGTCGCAATTTCAAGGAACTGCAACATCAACCGATCGCTACCCCGGTTTGGATTGCCTTAGTTATAGCCAGCTTCTCGATATCGGGCTTTCCCTTGTTATCCGGCTTTGGGGCGAAAGTATTGACGACAAAGAATTTACTGCCTTGGCAAGCGATCGCAATGAATGTTGCAGCCCTCGGAACCGCAATATCCTTTGCCAAATTCATATTTCTGCCGCGTGGAGGAAAAGCCGATTTAAAGCCTAGTTTCTGGGCAGCCATGATTCTGTTGCTCGGTGGGCTAATTCTGGCTAATGTTGTGTATTACGAGGCCTACACCGTTGCGAATATCATCAAACCCCTGGCAACCATCGGCGTTGGCTGGTTGGCGTACTTACTGATTTTTAAACATTCAATAATCAAGTTACCGCGTGTCCTTGAACAATTTGACCATTTGGTCGGTGTCATGAGTCTGATTTTAATCCTGTTGTTCTGGAAGGGATTTGCATGGTTGGGTATTTAAATCTAATATTGCGACTGACTATCTGGTTTTTGCTCACTGCCGATTTCAGTGTGGCAAATATCATCATTGGCATCAGCATCGCACTTCTATTGCCCGGTGGTCACACAGCTAGGGAATCATTAAAAGATTGGGTGCGTGTGCTGGGTGAAATCATGGCGGCAATTCCCCAGGCGTATGTTGAGGCATTTGAAATGATCCTCCGCCCGCATAACCACGAAGATATAACGATGGAACAAGTTAAACCAGGACGCACACCAGGGCTGATATTTCTGGATATATTCTTAATTACCTTTACACCAAAGACTGTTGTTTTGAAATACCACGAAGCAGGCTGGTACGAGGTACATTGGGTGCGACGAAGGAGAAAAGAATGAATCTGAATCTGGTATTGATTGCAATGATTCTCGCACTGCTCATCCCCATGTATGAGGCATGGCAAGATGATGATATTTGGCAAAAAATGCTCGCATTTGGCAGTGCTGCTACCAAAACTTCAATCATGATCCTGGTCGTATCCCTCTTGCGTGATGATTGGATGATTGGGGTTGTCGGCGTGATCATCCTCAGTGTGGGAAATGCTGGATTAATGTTGCTGGCTCATGTACTCAAACGAATGAATGAAGCGTAAACTACCCACCACCAATTGCTAAGAGCAATATGGTGGGGGCAATAAATCGCCCAGAGTTTACCCGACTAAGTGTTAAATCACTACGATTTTCAGGTCATCTTACCTACAAATACGAAGCCAGTTTGTAGCTCTAAGGTTAGCAGTTAAACAGAGTCATTGGGTTTGAGTCAGTGCTGTTAGCGTAAAAAGCCTTTAAATCATTGTCCAGGCTAACATTACCCGAAAGGAGGGACTTCATGTCCAAAATATTTGTTTTAGACACAAACTTTATACAACTAGACCCAATTCATCCAGCACAGGCAAGACAGTTATTGCAAAACAAAAAAGCAGCAATTTATCGCCGCTTTCCGTTCACAATTATTCTAAAAAAGTCTCAACCAGATTCAACAGTTCAACCACTGCGATTAAAGATTGATCCAGGTGCAAAATTCACAGGAATTGCATTAGTCAACGAAACAAATGGAGAGGTTGTATTTGCAGCAGAATTAAAGCATCGCGGCTTTGCTATTAGAGAAGCTTTAACATCTAGACGACAATTAAGACGTGGTAGACGGGCAAGAATTACTCGTTACAGACAACCTAGATTTTTAAATAGAACACGTCCAGAGGGATGGTTAGCGCCAAGCTTACAAAGTCGTGTTGAAAATATTAAAACCTGGGTTAATAAACTGCGCAAACTTGCACCAATTGCAGCTATCAGTCAAGAATTAGTACGCTTTGATATGCAGTTAATGCGTAACCCAGAAATTCAAGGGAAAGAGTATCAACAAGGTACTTTGCAAGGCTACGAAACGAGAGAATATCTACTCTTAAAATGGGGCAGACAATGTGCTTATTGTGGAGTGAAAGACGTGCCACTACAGATAGAACATATTCATCCCAGAGCTAAAGGAGGTTCTAATTCAATTACTAATCTCACCTTAAGTTGCGAAAAGTGCAACACCAAAAAAGGAACTAAAGACATTAAAGATTTCCTGAAAAAAGACCCATCCAAATTAACAAAAATCTTGGCGCAAACTAAAAGACCCTTGGCAGATGCAGCCGCAGTTAACACAACTCGCTCTTGCTTATTTAGGATTTTAAAAGAAACCGGATTACCTGTAGAAACAGGTTCAGGAGGTCTAACAAAGTTTAATCGCAGTCAACAGAAATTAGAAAAAAGTCACTCTTTCTGATGCTGCTTGTGTTGGTCAATCAACACCCAAACTAATTATTAAATGCGTCAAGACTCTATTAATTACAGCTAACGGACACGGTTCAAGACAATCATGCAGAACGGACAAATTTGGATTTCCCAATCGTCATGTACCAAGAGAAAAAATACACTTTAATTTTCAAACTGGCGACATCGTAAAAGCAGTTGTCATCACTGGTAAAAAGATTGGTAATTATGTTGGGAAAGTGGCTATTCGTTCATCCGGTAGTTTCAATACTTCTGCTAAAAATGGATTAGTTCAAGGAATATCGCACAAGTTTTGTAAACGTATTCACGCGAAAGACGGTTACTCATATGCACAATAAAAGATTTATTAATTGCTCAACTGTCCCTCTCAAAGTTTTAGCTAACGCACAAAATCATTTAAGGGACGTTTCACAATTAACCCTCCATTCCTCCCACCACCAAACTGAGTACAGTTTTGGTGGGGGTCTCCTGGAGGTTTGAGATGATTGACTTTTTCAGTTATACCTGCATAGGTTTAGGACTTTTCTTCTGGTTTTGGGGAACCTTTCCCATACTGGGCAAGCGATCGCTATTGTTCAAACTCCATAGTCTTTCGGTTGCAGATACCCTTGGCTCAATGAGTATCATCGTCGGGCTACTCTTAAAGATACCCAGCAAATGGCCGCTACTCATCCTTGCTTTCATCTCCTTGGCCATCTGGAATACAGTACTGGGGTATGTGTTGGCTTACTGTTCTACTAACGAGGGTAGCCATGAATGATAGCTATCTCTATGTGATCATCGCCCTGTTGCCGTTGGCTGCGTCTATGGTGGTATTTCAGGCCAATCCATACCATGCACTGGTAATTCGCGGTATCTTGGGAGCGGTGGCAGCAATGGTATATGCAGTTTTGGGAGCGCCAGATGTTGCTTTAACCGAAGCATTGGTGGGTACGATGTTGGCAATTACCCTTTACGCGATCGCCGTGCGTTCATCCCTGGTGATGCGTCTTGGCTTGGTTGAAAACGAGGCGATCGAGGCAGATGACGAACACCATTTTGGGCAACTGATGGATGACTTACGCACAATTTTTCGCAAACGCCAGATGCGTCTAGAACTGGTTCCCTACCCAAATACCCAAGCTTTGCAACGGGCGCTGATGGATAAAGAAGTCCATGCAACCTGTGTCAGACGAGAACAGGTGACAAGTGAGGACGAAAAACAGTTTTATCACACCGCCATCAGGATAAAACGTATCTATGAAATAATGCAAACCGAACTTGCATCACCAGCCACAATCCTGAGTTATGTAAGTACACCAGATGAAGGGGAGAAGCATAAATAAATGAAGTGGATCTACATTGCAGCAGGGATAGCGCTGTTTGTAAAAATGCTTATCTTGCCGAACTCAGCGCCAGTGGTACCGGATTTCTCGATTGTTGAATCGGTTGTCAAAGATGGTGGGATGCCCAATGCGGTTACAGTCATTATTCTCAGGAATCGTTTATACGACACTATCTTCGAGGTGGTGGTATTTACGATCGCGATCATGGGAGCTAATTTTATGTTAGCCAATGAAAAGCCGTCCTGCGCCATCTATCGTTTCACCGATGAACCATCCATTGTCCTGGCGCGTCTGGGAGCAACTATTGCTACGATGGTAAGTGTCGAACTAGCTATTCGGGGACATCTCAGTCCCGGCGGTGGTTTTGCGTCCGGGGTGGCGGGTGGAACAGCAATCGGGTTGATTGCGATTACCTCTTCACCAGAGTGGATGCAAGGGATTTACCAGCGCTACCACGCCGCTATATGGGAGAAAGTTTCGGTTCTGGTTTTCATTGTACTGGCGGCTATAACTCTGGCTGGAATTGAGTTACCCCACGGAGAGATGGGCGCACTTTTCAGTGGGGGGATTGTCCCCTTGCTGAATATCCTAGTTGCAGTGAAAGTTGCGTTGGGGTCGTGGGCGGTGATTTTGGTTTTTATTCGTTATCGGGGATTGTTGTAATCCCAAATCTATATACAAACCAAAAAATGCCTGGGAGTGTTGCCGTGTTTCCACCCCAGGCATTTTTTATTCTTAGCTTGCTCCTCACACACTCTTATATACTATCACTACTTCTATCAAATAGCAACTATAGCGGTTCTCAATTGCATGGAATACAGACCTAACCCCCAATACTGCGTAGGTTTTGGCAAAAAAATAAAAAATGTGTAGTAGGTTGGGGAGCCACTGCGTTGGGCGGGTTCCCCGACTTGAAGCACGTGGCGTTTGAGGAACGAAACCCAACCTAAGAGCTGGGTTTGTTGGGTAACGCATTGCTCATAGGTGTCAACTTAACGTTAAAAGGGCGGTTAGAAACCGCGTCTACACAGACGAAACCCGCCTGCGCGGGTTAAAAATATTAATTTTCTCTTAGTCCGCGCAGGCGGACTTTGTTTGTGTAGCCGCGAATTCCATTCGCCCAGGCTTAAGTTGACACCAATGCGCATTGCTCAACCCAACCTTGTATCTTAAGAGAAGTAGTATTGACCTAACCCCCAGCCCCTTCCCTACTAGCGTTGGGGAGTAAGACTCCAGGGCAAAGGCATCTAAATTACTTCTTCCTTCCCTAACGAGAGGCACTCGCGTTTGCGTCTACGTAAAAAAAATTGACTTTGGCAAACAGCTTTAGCCTTAACCCAAGCGTATTGAACTATATTCAAAACTGCACAAAAAATCCAATTTCATGACAAATTAAAAAGCGTTTGGGAGTGTTGCCGTGTTTCCACCCCAAACGCTTCTTATTTTTTAACTTGCTCCTCACACACTATTAAATAATATCACTGCTTCCATCAAAGGACAAGTATGTTAAGGGACAGTTTCCAAACTGCACACCTTACCGTCAATAATTTAGTGTAAAAAGTGACGTACACCAGTTAAGGTCATCACCAAACCCAGTTCGTTAGCAGCTTTGATTGAATCTTGATCGCGCAAACTTCCCCCTGGTTGGACAATGGCTGTAATTCCTGCGGCTGCGGCTGTTCTGACTGAATCATCAAAGGGGAAGAATCCATCGCTGGCGAGAGTTGCACCTTTGGTCTTTTCTCCAGCTTGTTCTAGGGCAATTTTAACTGAGCCGACACGGTTCATTTGACCAGCACCTACTCCTAGTGTAGTGCGATCGCTTGTCACAACAATGGCATTAGATTTAACGTGTTTGCAAACTTTCCACGCAAACAGCAATTCGGCTAATTCGTCGGCGGTTGGTTGACGTTCAGTGACTACTTGCCATTGACTGCTATCAGCAATGACGTCATCGCTAGCTTGGACAAGGAAACCACCTGCGATCGCTTTCGCTGTATCCTTAGAGCCACTGCTCAAATCAGCTAGAGTCAAAACCCGTACTTTCGATTTAGCAGCCAGAATTTCTTGAGCATCCGCTTCACAACTCGGTGCAACCACACATTCTAAAAATGTTTTGGTTAACTCCGTTGCTGTATGATTATCAATCGGACGATTGAGAGCGACAATCCCACCAAAAGCAGAAACAGAGTCAGCATTGAAAGCTTTTTGATATGCTTCCACAATGGTGTTGCCTAGTGCCGTACCACAGGGATTTGTATGTTTGATAATTGTAGCTGCTGGGGTATCAGTGAATTCAGCAATAATTCGGCGTGCAGCTTCTAAATCAACTAAGTTATTGTAACTAAGTTCTTTACCTTGTAGTTTTGTCGCGGCTGCCCATCCCGTTGGAGTAGTACCAGTTTGATACCAAGCAGCGGGTTGATGGGGATTCTCGCCGTAACGCAGAGATTGCAGTTGTGTACCGCTAAGGGTGTACTGCTGTGTTCCTGCGAGGTAAGAGGCGATCGCTTGATCGTAACTAGCAGTGTGCGAAAATCCTTTTAATGCTGCCTTTTGGCGAAACTCTAGGGATGCTACGCCGTTATTTTGCCGCAATTCCTGCAAATACTCGCCATACTGTGCTGGATCGCATAATACAGCAAGATGGGCGAAGTTTTTCGATGATGCCCTTAGCATCGCAGGGCCACCGATATCAATTTGCTCAACCGCTTGGGATAATGTTACCCCTGATTTAGCGATCGTTTCCTCAAAAGGATATAGATTCACCACCACTAAATCAATCGGGCGAATTTGGTTATTTTCTAAATCTGTAATATCTTGAGGAACATCTCGCCGCGCCAAAATTCCGCCATGAATTCGCGGATGTAGGGTTTTGACTCTACCACCTAAAATTTCTGGAGAACCAGTGTAATCTGCAACCTTCGTAACCGGGAGTCCCGCATCGAGGAGTACTTGGGCTGTTCCCCCACTGCTGATTAAATCAAAGTCGAATTCTTCAACTAAGCTACGGGCTAAGTCAATTAAACCAGTTTTGTTAGATACACTCAGCAGGGCTAGACGCGCCATTGATCAATTCCTTAAAAGTAGGCTAGAAGCAGAAGGATCTCAAGTTTTACATAAGCCTTGCTTCACTTCAAGACTTTTGGCGATCATTCTGAAGTACGGTAATATTGTGGTAATAAAAAGAATATCCAACTTCTACGTAACTCCAGTTGAAAATGAATATAGCCGTAATTGAACAGTTTGGGCTAGCAAAGATAACAGTAGACATAGGAGTGAAAAAGAGTGTAGAGACGTAGCAGTGCTACGTCTCTACAAGGGTTCTGGGTAACGCATATTTAATTTCACCAGATGTCTAGTAGATGAAGAGTAAAATATTGTGACGATGATGCTTGGGGGTAGTTGAATTGAAAGACATGGGAAAAGCTATGCTATTAATAATGAGATCAGCAATGGTGTTATGTTATGGAACTATTGACTATTGGTCACTCCAATCACAGCATTCAAGCTTTTATCGAGCTTTTGCAAAACTATGATGTAACTGCTATTGCTGATGTGCGATCGCACCCCTATAGTCGTTACTTACCCCATTTTAATCGCTTACTGCTTAAAGACTCTCTCTTAAGCGCAGATATTCATTATGAATTTTTAGGGCAAGAACTGGGGGCTAGACCAGCAAATCCTGAGTGTTATGTTGATGGTAAAGCTGTATATGAAAAGATTGCTGCTACTCAGTTATTCAGCGATGGCATTAAACGTGTGTTGAGAGGTGTAGAACGTTATAGAATTGCCCTCATGTGTTCAGAAAAAGACCCAATTGTTTGCCATCGGGCAATTTTGGTTTGTCAACATTTGCGAGGTGAGCCTAATTTAGCAATTAATCATATTAAAAGTAACGGCGATTTAGAATCACATCATCAACTGGAAGACAGATTATTAGCTAAACATGGGTTAAAAAAATTAGCTCTTGCACCAGTTTCAGTTCAGTTATCTCTTTTTGGTGATATTCCATCTAATAATCAGCCCGATAATTTGCTATCAAAAGAGGAATCTATCCAAGAAGTCTACAAATTGCAAGGTGATGAAATTGCCTATGTAGAAAAAAGAGGAAGTGAACATGAATAATTCCATTAACTTATTCACAATCGGCTTTACGCAAAAAACCGCCCAAAAATTCTTTGAAACTCTCGTTAAATCTGGAGTCAAGCGAGTTATAGATACACGATTGAATAATGTCTCTCAATTGGCGGGATTTACAAAAAAGTCAGATTTAGAATACTTTCTCCAAAAAATTGGGAATATTGAATATACTCATATTCTTGAACTAGCGCCTACAAAAGAGATTTTAGACGAGTATAAGAAAAATAAAGGTGATTGGGCAGTTTATGAACAGAAGTTTCTCCAGTTGATAACTGAACGAGAAATTGAGAAGAAAGTTAAACCAGACATATTAGATGGTGGATGTCTTTTATGTAGTGAAGCTAAACCACATCAATGTCATCGTCGCTTAGTGGCAGAATATTTAAATGGCAAGTGGGGAAATGTGAAAATATGCCATCTGTGAAGCAAATTGTTTGTCTTGCCAATTCTAAGAAAAATGGGGAGCGTTGCATTGCTGGCATTGATTTGGATACTGGTAATTGGATTCGTCCAGTATGTGATCGTGACGGTTATTCTGATGATGGTCGAGTCCCAAGAGACGTTCGACTTGTGGAAAGGAGAGAACCAGAATTATTAGACATTATAGAAATACCTTTAGCGGATGAAGGTAATAACTTTGACTTTGAAAGTGAGAATTTAACCATACTATAGGAATCCGGTTTGATTTTTGAACAACATTAAGTATTTGTAGGGTGCGTTAGCGACAGCGTAACGCACCATTCTTAAGGATTCGGTGCGTTACGCGAAACGCTAACGCACCCTACGTATCTGTTCAGAAATCAAATAGTAGTCCTATATCAGGAGAATGGAGACTATTAGGCAAAGCTAAACCGACTGATGTATTTCAATATTGTGGAAACTATCCTTACATTCTTCATAATCGCAAGAAATATGTCAATGTGTCTGAACTCCAATCCCTACCTTTTCGGCAAAGACGTACACTACAGTTGCTTCATGTTGTCAATTTGTCTGTACAGTCTCAAGGAATCAAGCAGTGGAAAGGTTCACTAGAAACTGCTTCTGGTCAAAAGTTAACAGATGCTAAAATTACTGATCCTATTTTTATTGAAAAACTAGAAACGGGATACCAAATCACAAATGATTATTTAGTGACAGTTAGCTTGGGTATGCCTTGGGCACATGATGATTGGGAAGGTGAACCTCCTTGCTGGAAACTCATTGCGGGTGTGATAGAATTTTCTAAATATGCAAATCAACAAAGTGATTTAATTGGTCAAACAGATAAGGAAATAGAGCGAATAGGTTGGGATGTAGATCAAGGACGTAAGTATTTGCAGCAAACTTTTAACAAGCGATCGCGCCAACAGTTGACTTTGCAGGAATTAACCCAATTCTTGAATTATCTTAAATCCATTCCTGATGACTCTGATAATCTCCCCTTTTGATGAGATGATCAATAGACATCTGGTAGAAATTAAATATGCGTTATCCAGAACCTTTGTAGAGACGTAGCAGTGCTACGTCAAAACAATTCATTTTCACCAGATGTCTAATAAATTAAAGTGATTAGTTATTGCTTCAGAACCCAAAATCTACTGCGGAAAAACTTTTACACTATCACTAACTATAGATAACTCCACCCTTGTACCTACAGGTAACGCCATATCTGTCATCGTCCGCGCATGGAGTTCTTTACCAGAGGGAGTTTGCAAACAATACTGGTACTCGCGTCCTAAAAAGCGGCGGGTGCGGACGACTATTGGCGCATCTGTGGCTGGTTTTAAAATAAAATCTTCTTGGCGGATCATGATTTCACCAGTATCATCGCTGTGGTTTGATGTTAACTCAAAACTGCCAATTTCTGTTTCCCATAAATTACCTTGACGACGGGCGGGAACGAAATTAGCTTGAGTGACAAATTCGGCGACAAATCTTGATGCTGGATGAGTATAAATTTCTTCTGGTGTGCCTAGTTGCTCTAAATGTCCTTGGCGCATTACACCCACTATATCTGAAATAGCTAATGCCTCTTCTTGGTCGTGGGTAACAAAAATTGCTGAAGTACCCGCCGCTTTCAGAATATCTCGCACTTCTTCTCGCAAGCGCAACCTAACTTGAATATCAAGATTACTCAAAGGTTCATCCAAAAGCATGAGTTGGGGTTGGGGTGCTAAAGCACGGGCGAGTGCAACCCGTTGCTGTTGTCCACCAGAAAGTTCGTAAGGGTAACGTTTTTCTAAGCCTTCGAGTCTCACCAAAGTAATAACTTCGGCTATCCGTTTTTGTATTTGCTGTTTACTGAAATGTTTCAACCCAAAGGCCACATTTTCTGCCACATTTAGATGGGGAAACAGTGCATAATCTTGAAAAACAACGCCGATGTCGCGCTGTTCGGCTGGGATGCAAGTAGAACTATTACAAACCATCTGTTTACCAATTTTAATTTCTCCTACTTGCGATCGCTCAAAACCAGCAATCATTCGCAACAGTGTAGTTTTACCACAACCAGAAGGGCCGAGCAATCCCAATATATCTCCTTGTTGCAACGTCAAAGATACGTTATCCACAGCAGGAAAAGCACTTTCTGCAAACCGCTTGGTGACATTTTGTAAATCTAGAATTACTTGTTGCATAGAGAGTAGGGAGTGGAGACTGGAGAGTAGTATAGTCGAAGGGCAGTACAAGTGACAGCCTTGACCAGTTAGCTTTAATTGCGCCGACCTACTTATAAGTGATTTACTCCTTCTACCTCCTTCAAAACTTGCTCTTTTTTGACGTTCTCTTGAGATAGCACCAATAAAGTTGAACCCATAGAAACCAACAGCATCGCTAATGAAGCCGCCGCCGCATCTGCAAAATCTACATTTTCTGTGGCTTGCCAAATTTGCATTGCTAAGGTATTAAAGCTAATAGGCGCTAACAACATAGTGGCGGGTAGTTCTTTAATTGCTGTTAAAAATACCAGCACTGCACCACTCAACACACCCGGTTGCACCAGAGGTAGGGTAATTTCTCTTAAAGTTTGCCAACCATTCCTCCCTAAACTACGCGCTGATTCTTCTAGCTGGGGATTGACTTGCAAAAGCGAACTGCGGACTGTTCCTACTGATTGCGGTAAAAATAAAACTAAATAAGCAAATATCAGCATCGGCATAGTTTGGTAAAGTGGTGACAGATAGTTTGCACCAAAAAATACCAAAGATAAAGCAACCACGATTCCTGGAACTCCAAAACCTAAGTAAGAACAGCGTTCAATTATGGCAGTGATTTTACTCGGAAATCTGACTGCTAAAATTGCTACTGGCAAAGCAAATATGGTGGTAGCTAAAGCCGCCAGTCCAGCCGCTCCAATCGAGTTGAGAATGGTGGGGAGTAAGTTGGGGAAAGTGTACCCACCGTTAAGTCCCCGAATCAGCCAAAATAAGGTAATACCTACTGGCAAAACTACACCGAAGCTAGTAATCAATAGACAAAAGCCCAAAGCTGGCCATTTCCAAATTCCCAATTTGACAATTTTTGGTGGACGTAGAGAAGCCGAACCACGACTATAATAAGCTGCACGCGATCGCATTCGATATTCCAACCATAAAATCAGCAGCACCAATGTCACCAACATCAAAGATAAAGCTGCGGCTGAATTCCGATTAAAGCTAGTTTTATACTGTAAAAAAATTGCCCGTGTAAAGGCATCAAACTGCATCAGTGAAGGTGTACCAAAGTCGCGTAAAGCATACAAAGATACCAGTAATCCACCTGCAATTATTGATGGTTTCAACTGTGGCAAAACTACCTTAAAAAAGGTTTCTCTGCTACCATAACCTAAACTACGAGATGCTTCTTCCAAAGATGGATCAATACCTTGCAAGGCAGAACGTATACTCAGCAACATATAGGGATAGGTAAACAAAGTAATTGCCAAAACTGTCCCAGGAAAACCATAAATAGAAGGTAATTCTTTTACTCCTAATGGTTGAAGCAACAACTGCAAAAAACTACCCCGTGGTGCCAAAGTTGCAATCAGCGCAAAACTGCCTACATAGCTAGGAACCGCTAAGGGTAATGTTGTCGCCACTAACCAAAAACGTCGTCCTGGTAAGTCTGTCCGCACAGTTAAAAATGCTAACGGTACGGCAATTAATATGGAAAATAATGTTACCGTTGCCGCCATTGCCGCACTGTTGAAAAAAACCATGATATTGCGAGGACGAGAAATCACTTCACTTAACTCTTCCCCGCCAATACCTGCGGTGCGAATCACTAAATACAGTAATGGCAGAGCAATGGCAACTGCTACTACTCCTGCCGCTAATGTGAGAAATAATGGAGGGCGAACCGCTTTCAACTGTTACAAAACTCCTGCCTGCTTTAGTAAGTTCAAGGTTCCTGGTAAATCATCTAAATCTGTCAGGTTAAGATTAGGTGGATTGAGCTTATTGATTGGTATTTGGTTGGATGGCGCTGGTATTCCTTTTACTAAAGGATATTCATTAGTTTCTTGAGCAAAGTAGTTTTGCGAACTCGGTTTTAGCAGATAATCAATTAAAGCCTCAACATCAGCTTTCTGATCTGTAGTTTTCGTAATTGCCACTCCTGCCACGTTAATCATTGCTCCTGCATCTTTGATTGTATAGTGGTTGGCAACAGGAAGGTTTGGATCATTTTTTTTCAAGTTATACAAGTAGTAGTTATTCACTAAACCAAGATAAACTTCTCCACGTCCCACGGCTTCGACGATCGCAGAATTCCCAGCGTAATCTTTGACACCATTAGCTTTCATCGCTTTGAGCCATTGGAGAGTTGTTCCATCCCCTTCTAAGACTCGCTTTGCGGTAATAAATGACTGAAAGGAGGCGTTAGTTGGTGCCCAGCCGACTTTGCCCCGCCATTTTGGTTGGGTTAACTGCGAAACTAATAACGGTAGTTCCCCTCGGTTTACTAATTTAGTATTGTAGCTAATTACACGGGCACGCCCAGAAATTCCTAGCCAATACCCCTTAGCAGAACGAAAGCGAGCATCAACTTTGTCGAGCAGTTTAGAAGGAATCGGGAGTGTCACCTGTTTTTTCTCCAAATTGCCTAAAGCACCAGCGTCTTGGGCGAAAAACAAGTCTGCACGGCTATTTTGACCTTCTTCCAAAAGTGCGATCGCTAACTCAGCAGTACTACCATAACGCACTTGAATATCCTTATTTAAATCTTTTTTTGCTTTCTCAATTAAGGGGCCAATTAGTTTTTCATCTCTCCCTGAATAGATCACAAGGGTTTTCGTTTGAGCGTCTACAGCCACTCCGATTCCCCAACCGAGCGTTATAGCTAGAGCTAATCCTGAAACTTTCAGCAATGGTAAAGTTTTCAATCTACTAATCCTCCACTTTGATTTTTACTAGGAATTTTTTGCAATAGCCGGCATATTCTCAATTTGTACCATTAACGTGTACTAGTAAGCAAGAAAATTTCTCAAAATTTTGGGATTTTTGCTCCTCTTGCTAGATAAATCCCAGCACATTGCAGCTTATATGACTTGTACTTGCTGCATAAGTTTGAGTGTTGCCTCTAAATCGCTAAGATTACTCAAGTCGATTTTTTGAGCTTGTTTTTTAATTTGTTCGAGAGATTTGAGTTTCCCTTTGGGTGTAACTGCCAAAGTTAGAGGATACTCATAGGTTTTATTCGCAAAGTAGTTTTGGGCATTTTCGTTCAGCATGAATTCGACAAACTTTTGAGCAATATTGGGATGTTTGGCGCTGTTGAGAATTACTATACCTGCGACATTTACTAAGGAACCCACATCATCGGTAAAATGATGCTCCACTGGAACTTGAGGATTATCTTGTTTGACTCGTTCCAGATAGTAATGATTAACAAATCCAACAGCAATTTCGCCACGAGACAAGGCTTCTATGATCGCTGCATTATTAGGATAAACTTTAGCATTGTTAGCTTTAATACCTTCTAACCATTGCTTAGCTTTATCTTCTCCTTCTGTAACCCGCAAGGCGGTGACAAAAGACTGAAAGGAACCATTTGTTGGTGCCCAGCCGATTTTACCTTTCCATTTTGGTTCCGTAAAGCCGAAAATCGACGATGGTAATTCACTCGGCTTCACGGATTTAGAGTTGTAATCTACTGTACGCACTCTCCCCGTAATACCTAGCCATTTCCCCTCTGGTGAACGGTAGCTACTATCTACCTGATTCAGAAGAGATGTTGGTAACTGTACTGCTCTATTTGCTTTTTCCATAGCTCCGAGGGCGCCCGCATCTTGGGCAAAGAAGACATCTGCGGGACTGTTGACCCCTTCTTCCAAAATTGCTGATGCTAACTCAGCACTATCGCCGTAGCGGACTTGTACTTTAGTATTGGTTTGTTGCTCAAATTGTTTAATAAGCTCGCCAATAAGTTTTTGGTTGCGTCCGGAGTAGACTACTAGCTCTTTTTCTAATGCACTGCTAGTAGCCCTAGTTGGTGTAGACTGCGTTGGTGGCGATTCGGCAGTATCGGTGGGTGTTTGATTAGGATTACAAGCGATCGCTAATCCCCCACTAGCAGATGCTAGTCCCACCATATAGACAAATTTGCGGCGCTTCATAAGCTTTCTCCAGTAGAACACAAACTATTATCAGATTATTGAAATATATTACTATTAATTGAGTCGGCTTGCCTAGTGACATTCTGATGTATAATCAGACCAATGTATTTTGCTAATTCTTCTTAGAAAGACGCTATTCACTTCTTTCTAAGAAAAATTATTTACCAGATTATTGACAATTAATTACAATAATTATCTCAAAAATAATTGATAATAGTTTTTATTAAATCAAAAAATCTGACTAAAAGCAATCATTTACAGATAGGAATTATTCTTGTATAAAAATTGATGAAAAAATGTTTTCAGAGAAAATTCTCATCTGGCCTTTGCTTGCTAGCGCCATAACGACGTAAGTAAGTTGGCGCGAAAAAATCAAAGTATGTTACGAAACGTAAATAGCCTTAAAATCTTTACTAGTGACCAATGACAAAGGACAAAGGACAAATGACAGCCTTAGCCAGTTAGCTTTAATTGCGCCGACCTACTTAGGTATTCTTTGGGCAAGCAGATAGGATCTATGAAAAGCCTAGAATTTTAGGAGTAAACCTCTGTCTTTACAAGTTATCACCGTTAAGAGAGAAACTTCTCAACCCCCCGCAGGCTTAATTGTCACTTTGCATGGTTGGGGAGCGAATGCTGAGGATGTAGCATCTTTATTACCCTTGCTCAACTTACCTGATTACCAGTTTGTATTACCGGATGCACCTTTTCCTTATCCCTATTCCCCTGTAGGGAGGGCATGGTATGACCTGCGGGTGGAGAATATGTATCAAGGGTTGGCACAAAGTCGGCAACTGCTAACAGATTTCTTGAAATCTTTAGAAAGTAGCACTGGCGTACCTTTATCACGCACCATTTTGAGTGGATTTTCTCAAGGGGGAGCAATGACTTTAGATGTCGGCTCAAAATTGCCCTTAGCAGGTTTAGTTGTTATGAGTGGCTATTTACATCCCGATGCACTAACGGCAGCTAAAAGTGGGATTCCACCAACTTTAATTACTCACGGTAGATATGATGAAGTTGTGCCCCTGCAAGCTGCCTTGAAGGCGCAAGAAACTCTCAAGTCTCTAGGAGTGGCGGTAGAATACCACGAATTTGATATGGGGCATGAAATACATCCACAAACCTTAGAGGTGCTACGGAATTTCGTTGTAAATATAATTGGCTAGTCAGGATTACGAATTTTTTATAAATTCTGGTACAAATTCTGACAATTTTCACGAAATGAATGACATCTAATGAGTAATATATATTGGGTGGGTGCGTTTAGCGCAACTTAACCCAGGCTGAAGGCGAGTGCTGCATAAGGGAGGGGCGAGCATTATGACAACTCTAAGCATTTCCAAAAAAGAAATCGCTGCCATGACTGCGGCAGAAGTGGAAGAACTAGCTACACGTCTGGAACTGGATAATTATAGCAATGCTTTCGAGGGTTTAAATGATTGGCATCTATTGCGAGCGATCGCATTTCAGCGTCCAGAGTTAGTTGAACCCTACATCTACCTCTTAGACTTGGAACCCTACGATGAAGCGTAGTTGAGGTTAGGAGTTAGGAGTTTGGAGTTTGGAGTTTGGAGTTAGGAGTTAGGAGTTAGGAGTTAGGAGTTAGGAGTTTGGAGTTAGAAATTAATATTCCTAACTAGTTGCTCTTAAGTCAATAGGGTTCGGATATTATCCGATTCCCCCAACCCCCTTAAAAAGCTTGCTCAAAATGGCTCTATTTCCCCCAATTTATCGAGGGACTAAGGGGGATCTTTAAGACCTATGGACCTTAACCGAACCGTATTGGCTCCTGAGTTAGTACTTACTCCTAACTTTTTACCATGACTAATCCAAAATTAAACAGGGTTCTAATTGCTGTAGGTGGCGGTATCGCCGCCTATAAAATTTGTGAGTTGGTTTCGACGCTGTTTCAAATTGGGGTGGAGGTTCGAGTCATTCTCACCCGTTCGGCACAAGAATTCATCACGCCTCTGACAATAGCCACTCTATCTCGTCATCGCGCCTACACAGATGATGATTTCTGGCAATCAACTCACTCTCGTCCGTTGCATATTGAGTTGGGTGAATGGGCTGATGTCATGGTAATTGCCCCCTTGACAGCTAATACATTAGCAAAGTTAGCCTACGGGATGGCTGATAATTTGCTCACAAATACCGTGCTTGCTTCTACTTGTCCCGTGCTGTTAGCACCCGCAATGAATACGGATATGTGGGAACAGCAATCGGTGCAGCGAAATTGGCAACAGGTATTGACAGATAGCCGATATCATGGGATGAATACAGCATCAGGGTTATTAGCGTGCGATCGCATCGGTGCTGGTAGATTAGCAGAACCTCCAGAAATTTTGGCTCACATCCAATCGTTGTTACACACTCAAGGTAAACGAGATTTAGCTGGTAAACGAGTGTTAATTAGCGCTGGGGGAACGCGAGAGTTTCTTGACCCAGTGAGGTTTATTGGTAATCCTTCCACAGGTAAAATGGGATTAGGAATTGCGCAAGCCGCACTTCATCGAGGCGCAAGTGTTATCCTGGTACATGGCCCAGCTAATTGGGATGTACCATTAGGAGTGCAAGGGATTCCTGTTGTTAGTGCCGAGCAAATGCAGCACGCGATGCTGGAATGTTTACCCAACGCTGATGTAATTGTGATGTCAGCAGCCGTAGCAGATGTGAAGCCAAAAGATTATAGTACAGAAAAATTGCCCAAGCGATCGCTCCCCCAAGCCTTGCCCTTGGAACCAGTACCGGATATCGTTGCTCAGTTAGCACAACTCAAACAGCCGCATCAGATCTTAATTGGATTTGCTGCACAAACTGGAGATATTGTCAAGCCAGCGTTAGAAAAGTTACAGAGAAAAAAACTCGATGCGATTGTTGCCAATGCCATCGATCAACCGGATAGTGGTTTTGGGAGTGATCATAATCAAGGGATATTTTTAGATAGCCAAGGAAATCAGCTAGCGATCGCACCTTGTTATAAATTAGAAATGGCCCATCAATTATTTGATTTTGTCAGTAAGTAGGTTGGCGCAATTAAAGTTAACTGGCTAAGGCTGTCATTTGTCATTTGTCATTGGTCATTTGTCATTTGTCATTTGTCATTTGTCATTGGTCATTGGTCATTAGTAAGGATTTTAAGCTTATTTATGTTTCGTAACATACTTGACTTTTTTTGCACCAATGTACTTAGTTGACCAATTGGTGTCAATTTAACGTGAAAGCTAGCCGACGCAAACCGGGATAATTTGGGCAGACGACAGGCGGCGTTATACATTAATAAGTGTATCTGCAATACCGGACTTGTTCTGGCTCAGTCTCAATAGCAAAGGTTTGGAGATGTTTACTTTATCAGAAACTTCTATCCTGGCGGCAATCCTACTGGTAGCTTTAGGCATTTTGGGCTGGGGCTTTTATCGCGCCAGACCTTTTGGTAAGCTGGGAATCTTAGCCTGGTTACAGTCGGTGGTGTTGATGACTCCCTGGCTCCTGTTTTTTGGATTGTTTGCCGCAGGAATTTACATCAATATAGCGGGTATATTGTTCTTAGTGGTTACTTCTGCTGGATTGTACGTCTTTTTGGGCAGACAGTTACGCGCAGCTGGGCAAGATGCCATCCTCAAGCAACGCGCAACGGAAAGACTCGCTGCTGCTTCCTCTCTTGAAGCAAATTCCCCACAATTAGCAGTAGCACAACTGAAAGCGGAGATCCCGCCAATACCGGAAGATGACTTGAATGCAATTAAAGGTATTTTCGGTATCGATACATTTTTTGCTACAGAAACCATCGCCTACCAAGATGGAGCCATTTTCAAAGGTAATTTGCGGGGAGAACCAGAAGAGACTCACAACCGTCTAACTGCAAGTTTACAGCAACGCCTCGATGATCAATATCGCCTGTTTTTAGTGGAAAATACGGACGGTAGACCGGTGGTGATTGTCTTACCCAGCCGCAATGATCCCCGTCCGATGTTGTTATCGCAAAAAATCTTTGCAGGTATTCTGTTGATTGCAACCATTGCCACAAATTTAGAAGCTGCGGGCTTATTGCTGAATTTTGATTTCTTTGCCAATCCAGGGCGATTCACAGAAGCTTTGCCTATAGGCGCTGGAATATTTACGATTTTAGCAGCTCACGAAACTGGTCATTGGTTACTTGCTCGGCGTCACCAAGTTCGCCTTAGCTGGCCTTTCTTTCTGCCGGCTGTGCAAATTGGTTCCTTCGGTGCAATTACCCGCTTTGAGTCTCTGTTGCCCAACCGCAAAGTATTATTTGATATCGCTTTGGCAGGCCCAGCCGTAGGTGGGATCATTTCTTTGTTAATGCTGGTGACGGGCTTACTGCTTTCTCACCCAGGTAGTTTATTCCAATTGCCAAATCAGTTTTTCCAAGGGTCGATTTTGGTGGGAAGTTTGGCGCGAGTTGTCCTTGGTTCAGCGTTGCAGTCCTCCCTAGTAAGTGTTCATCCCTTAGTGATAATTGGTTGGTTGGGGTTAGTAATTACCGCATTGAACTTAATGCCAGCAGGACAACTAGATGGTGGGCGCATTGTTCAGGCGATTTATGGACGCAAAACCGCAGGACGGGCAACGATCGCAACTTTAATTTTACTGGCCCTAGTGTCCCTTGGTAATATGATTGCCATGTACTGGGCGATCGTGATTTTCTTTTTGCAACGCGATCAAGAACGCCCCAGCTTGAATGAAGTCACTGAACCGGATGATGCTAGAGCCGCTTTGGGGCTTTTAGCTCTATTCTTGATGATTACTACTCTTCTACCCCTAACTCCCGGCTTGGCTGGGCGTTTGGGAATAGGATAGTGCTATTTGTGAAAGGTTAAGACTATATAGCTTTTGTCAATAAGTAATAGTACTTAAAATTATGCTGAAAATCGAGCTAGTCAAGAGAGTTTTTGGGCTAGCGATGCCTACGCGTCACATCAAATACTCACTACTTCAGCACATTTTCAGCATGACTATTAGACATCTGGTAGAAATTAAATATGCGTTACCCAGAACCCTTGTAGAGACGTAGCACTGCTACGTCTCTACATTTTAACCAGATGTCTATTAATTGACAAAAATGATTTTGTCTTAACCTCTGGCGAATGGTGCTAAATAAAGAAACTGCTGACTGCAATATTTCCCAACGCGGGTAAAGTACCTGTTAATCCTGTTAAATTGACTAACAAATCACTACTGGACTGAAAACCAGCAGTGCTATCGTTGATTGCGAGGTAAGTTCCAGCGATCGCTCCACTTGTGATTTTGACTAAGGCTGCACCATTCAACCCTAAAGCTTGATTTCCGGTTGAGGCTCCATTAGCATCGGTAAATACCTGATTGACTAAATTTACTAAAGTGGTGGCAGTGCTATCGCCGGCACGGCTAAAAGTGCTAGGTGTAATGAATATTTATCTGAGGATTAAATCCTGATCATTAAGGTTTGCAAGCAGTCACAATACTCCAGTAACCGAAGGTCGGTTTAATTTCAATATTATTAAAACCAACTTCACTTAACATGGTTGATATTTCTAAAGCTGAATACTGCTGACCTTCTGTCCACAAAAGCATTGCTGTATTGTAGTTAGCTACAGTAACTGGACCTGTTTTTTCATCGTTATAGAGCATTTCATGAATCATGATACTTCCTCCAGATTCTAAAGTATCGAAGCTCTTTTGAGTTAAAAAGCGTCCTTTCTCTGGTGGCCAGTCATGATAAATGTCAGCATAGAAGTGGATATCTGCTACAGGAAAAGGGTTATCCCACATATTACTAACATAAGTTTTAACGCGACTTTGTAAACCGTAACTAGCGATATACTCCTTTGCGACTTCGCAAACTGGAGGCATATCCAAAACAATTGATTGCAGATTTGACCACTTTAATGCTGCTGCAATTGCATGAGCTCCAGAACCACCACCAATATCAAGTAAAACTTGATATTTTGATAGGTCAATCGAACTTGACCAAGCTAGAGCTGCTCCCATGCTATGTCCGTGCATAGCATGAGTAAAAGCTTTTGCAAGTTTTACTTCCTCTTCATGAGATTGGAAGAGTTTGCCATTGTCGTATACTTGAGAAGAATTTGTAAGTACAGCATTTTTCAATTTCTCAAATGACAAGGTAGAATTATTAGCAATATTCAATTCCAAAAAAGCACCAAAATATGTTGGACTACTTTCTAGTAAATATTCTTCTGCAACAAGAGTTAAAGAATAGTAATTGTCATTGAAACTTAGTATTCCTACAGAAGTACAAAATGTTAGCAAAGCATTAGTAGGACGAATTTGAATATTCAAAGCTTTAGCTACTCCCACGGCAGTAAGTGGTTGATTAGCAAGAAGTGAGAAGAGCTTGATATCGTGAGCAATAAGAAGGAGATTATGTCCAAATCCTCCTAAGAAAATATCCCATAGTAAACGTTCATTCGTTTGAAGTTTATGAATAGCTTGTGAAGTATTATTCATTAATCTAAAGAATGGTTAAAATTTAGATATTGCAGTAGTTTACGAACTTTCAACAAGAAGGCAACAGGCAACAGGGAACAGGGAGGAACGACCTGTTAAGAGTTCCCTTCTAGATAAAATCCGGAGGTCTGAGTCCCCCACTAATTGGACTAACTTTTCACGTCATGTGGAAAAGCTAACTATTAACCTCCTTCCCCTAGTCGGGAAGGGGGAAAATTCAAAGTCTGTCTCCTTAAAGGAAGAGAGAAATAGAAGAGAGGTTTTCCAGATACCGTGAAAAGTCAGACTAATTAGAATGGCACATTCCAATTAGTGGAACGCGTTGGTGGGGGTCTAAGTCTTTTTATTTAGAACAGCTAAGTAAGTGGGCGGAAATAAAGCACACTTGTTTTGTTCTGGTTAAGAGCGCTAAAGTCAAACTGTGATAAGATTACAGCAGTTTTAGATTTCGTTACATAGGTGTAAATTTTTCCGTTCACCTACTTGTATCAAGTGTTAAATTTGCGAAGCTGAAGCTTCTTTTTCCAAATTAGAGTCTAACCACGAAAACATATCAGCAATCGAACTTACCATATCTTGAACTCCTTCACGGAATAATGCAAAATCTTTCTCAGACTTTGTATGCATAAGAGCTACTTGAATTAACTCATCCGTGTGTTCTGGATCTAAATGACAATGAATATGAAAATATTCCATTGTATAGTCATCAATGCCTGGAAATATTTTGCGTAATCCCAAGGTATATTTTGTAAAAATTGCAGGTAGTACTTGCTCAATAGCAGCAAACCTTCCTAATGAACGAACTATAGGCTCATCATCACAAACCTCAAACTTTTTAAAACGTAATTCTGGAATACGAAACGCTCCATCATCAGCATTAATATCAATTTTCAGACAGCCAATCCCTTTCATAAAACGCATAAATAATGCGACATGAGCTAAGTCGGAATTAAGTTCCCCATGCTCGGTAAAAGCATTTTCTAGCATAATGGTTCTAGCATGATAACTATCCATCTTTGATGCGACTTTCAAAAATGCCATGTTGAACCGATTTGAGCCAGGTAACATTTTGATTGCAAATTGACGAATTGCATTTTGCGAAAATTCTCCATTTGCAAATCGCTGAACAAAACTATGTGAAGATAAATCTTGTGTAGATATTATCTCTAATAAAATTTCATGTAGATCATTGTAAATTTTATTCTCTAAAGAAAGTACTACTGTCATTGTTTTTGGTTTGTAAAGTGTTTACATCTCAGTAATTCTTAATCCAAGGGGATGAGCAAAAAATTGGCAGATTAAACTTTCTGAGCCGTAAAATGCTTACAAAACAGAACTTTATGCCCAAAATTTCTTAGGATTAATATCACTTTTAGAGAGCTTATATTAAAGTCTATAGATTTCAAAAGCGTAGTTTTGCAGTAAAATTATGTATTTTTTATTACTGATTCAATATACAAAAATTAGAAGATGGACAATCGAACATTGACTAGTAGCTGATTTATCGGCTCTTGCGTACTTAACGTGCTAAATTAATAAGGTAATGCCAAAAAAGTAAAGCTATAATCTCAAAATTACGAAAGTTTCTAAATCAAAATCTACTTCGCTTTATTAACTTCAATTTATTATTTATTTCTTCTACTACTCCACTGGTAGTTCTTCGTTCAAAATATCCTACTATCTCTCCAAACCACCGGGCATATCTTCTCCACCAAATTTTTATAATTACCGATCAGATCCATACTAACTTCTTCTATAGGAATCCGGTTTGATTTTTGAACAACATTAAGTATTTGTAGGGTGCGTTAGCGACAGCGTAACGCACCATTCTTAAGGATTCGGTGCGTTACGCGAAACGCTAACGCACCCTACGTATCTGTTCAGAAATCAAATAGTAGTCCTATATTTGCTCTAAAACTTTTTCTCCCCAGTTTTTCATAACATTTTCTATTTCGATTTGTTTTCTTTCTTTTACTAGTCCTATTAATTTACCTGAATCTATATCTACAAGCACAACAATAAATTTTCCTTGTTATTTAACCAAACTAATTTCGTCTATTCCTAACCTCTTCAAATTGCTCACATCTATTGACATCACATTTTCAGCTACATCTTCAAGCATTGAATTAACTTCTTCGTCAGTTAATCCATTATTTCTAGCAACGTTACTAACATTGCTACTAATAAGTTGTTTAACAATATTTTCTGCATATCTATGTGTAAATCTCTTTCTTGCTCCGACAAAATCAAGCTCCTCACTAAATGTTTTTCGACATTTTTTACACTTAAATCTTCGTCTATTTACATTTAATATTACTTCTTTATCCCCCATCGGCAAATCTTTTACTAAATATCTTTGATTTTGGTGTAACTTTTCTGACTTTTGACCACACTGTAGACACACAGCGCTTTTCGCCTTTTTACTTACTGATAAAATTAACGTCTGACCCTCTTGTAGATTTGATTCTACTATTACTTCAGGCAAATTTAAGAGTTGAGTCAGGATTCTCTTCATAATTAACTTTTATGAAAAACATTAATTAATATATTCAAATTTTAGCACGCTAAGTACGCAAGAACCGGGATTTCCCTGTTCCCTGTTCCCTTTTAATACTCAATGTTCCAGGAATTTTTCAGTAAAGTTACTAATTGGCAAAAATGATTTTGTCTTTACCTCTCACGAATCCTCCAATGAGGAAAATTAACTGAACGGTTTCCAACCTGTGAGCAAATTCGGGTAAGGCGTTGGTGTGGGGAAAATTTTCTGGAAGCCAGCTTGACGCTCTTGGGGCTTTTCTTTGCTCATATTCCAGAGGGATTCATAGAAAAAGAAAGAGACTCCAGCAAAATTGCGATCGCGTACTTTTTGCACTTGTGTCTGAATTTGCTGCATCGGTACGCTTCGGTTTTTCAACCCAGCCAAAATGCCCACACTCACTGGAATATGCCTCTTGGCTGCTTTCACTTCTGGATACTCTAATTCTCTGACAAAGACATTCAAATCATCTCGATATATCTGCAAAACTAAATCTTCAATGATTCCCAGCCGTTCCCACTTTTGCCAGTCTGCTAAAAAGAAGTCGTAGGAAAAACGTTGAGGGTTAGGAGCAACGGAAACCAAGCAATCTTTTTTAGTAGCTTTAATAGCTGTAAATACCCGTTTCATAAACTTGGTAATTTTGTTAGCTCTCCATCTCACCCATTCTGGATCTTTAAAGTTTTTGGAAGGAGCTTTACCACGGTGTTCTTTTTTGTAAAGTGCCACTGTATAGGCATCGTAACCTAATTCTGATGGTAAACCAAAATGGTCATCAAATTGAATACCATCAATATTGTAGTTTCTGACAATTTCAACGATTAAATCTTGGATAAACTGTTGTACTTCTGGGCGAAAGGGATTCAGCCAAACGCGATTATGTGTCCCTTCTTTAACAATCCGAGTTCCATCGCTGCGTAGGGTCAGCCATTGGGGACGATTTTTAGCTAATAGGGAATCTGCTGGCGCCATGAAGCCAAATTCAAACCAGGGAATCACCGTTAACCCTTTTTGATGTCCCACATCAACAATTTCTTTGAGGATATCTCGCCCTTTGAGTCCTGGTGTGGGATCGATCGCTCGCCCAATAACTTTGGCTGCAACTTTGCTAGGATACAATGTATATCCCCAATTCCAAACCGCCGGATATATCGTGTTAAAGTTGAGTTCATCAAGGCGTTGCAAAGATCCCTTGAGGCGATCGCGCTCAAATAACACATCACTATCAATATTTGTTAACCACACCCCTCTTAACTCCGATACGGGCGTTTGCGGCAGATTGATTTGAGCGTTCAAAGGGAACGATAGCATCAGCGTAGTTATTACGCTCAAGGTAAGCATAACGACAAACAAAAGAGACTTTCTGCTTTGGCGAATATTCCACCAAGAAGGAAACTCAACACACCACTTGACAAAGGTTTTGATCATTTGGCTACAATCATCAAATTATGAACAATCAGTATGAATAGCGATCGTTTCGATTGTAAGCGCTAAAACAATCCCTATTTAAATAATTAACAACAAAGAATTCATGAGTCAGGAACCAGAATTGAATTCTGTCTTATTTCCCGACAGGTCTATTCTTAAACACGTAGCGATCGCTCAATGCCCAATGCCTAATGCCCCTAAATTTTAGAAGCTATTTGTTTACTACTACCCAATCCAACAGGCAATGGTTGAGCGGCTTTCAATACCACATCCAGCAACCCTGGAAACAGCACCTCTAAATCTTCACGGCGCAGTATGTTAATGTGCTGTGTCCCGGATTTCCGGGTAAAGACTATCCCCGACTCCCGCAAAATCTTGAAGTGATTGGACATGGTGGACTTGGCGATCGCAAAATCAAATCTGGCACAGCATTGTTCCCCCTCTGTAGCCAGCAGTCGCACAATCTCTAGCCGCACCGGATCGCCCAATGCATACAGCACTCCTGCTAAAGAAATATTTTTTCGATCTGGATGATAAAGAAATCTCATAGTTGCATTATCTCATCAGGTGGCATATATTTTTATTATTCGATATTATCGAATAATAGAATTAACTAGGAAGGCAATTTATGTCATCCATTACAAACGTCACAGAAGCTACATTCAAGCAAGAAGTCTTGGAAAGTGAAATTCCGGTCTTAGTTGACTTTTGGGCACCGTGGTGCGGCCCTTGCCGGATGGTGGGCCCAGTAGTCGATGAAGTTGCTGCTGAATACGAAGGACAGGTAAAATTTGTGAAGCTGAACACAGACCAAAATCCGACTGTCGCCAGCCACTATGGAATTCGTAGCATTCCGACGCTGATGGTTTTTAAGGGAGGTCGGCAGGTCGATACGGTCGTAGGGGCAGTCCCAAAAACTACCTTGAATAAGACCTTAGCACAGCATCTTTAATCTAGATACTATTGGTGAGATGCATTTATAGCGCTTCTGGGTTGAGTCCAATACAGACCTAACCCCCAGCCCCTTCCCTACAAGGGAAGGGGAGTAAGATTCAAAGCTATAAGGGTTTGTTGAATGCCTGCGATCGCTTCCACAAATGTTAAGACAAATGTGACTAATGGATTGCCCCATGCCCAATTACAGACCAATTTGAAGATATAACCAATGACTACTGATATCAACTTATTTTCTCCTTACCAATTAGGAAATCTCGAATTACCTAACCGGATAGTAATGGCACCCTTAACTCGAAACAGGGCAGGTCAGGGAAATGTACCACACCAACTGAATGCTACCTACTACGCCCAACGTGCTTCCGCCGGACTGATTATTTCTGAAGCATCACAAGTAACTCCTGAAGGACAGGGCTATCCTGCTACACCAGGAATTCATTCATCAGAACAGGTGGAGGGATGGAAGTTAGTAACCGATGCCGTGCATCAGCAGGGAGGGAGAATTTTTCTGCAACTATGGCACGTAGGCAGAATTTCTCACCCAGACTTACAACCGAATGGAGTTTTACCTGTGGCACCTTCTGCCATTGCTGCTAAAGGTGATGCTGCAACTTATGACGGGCCAAAACCCTTTGTAACTCCCCGTGCTTTAGAAACTTCGGAAATATCGCAGATAGTCGAACAGTACCGTCAAGGAGCAGCAAATGCCCTAGCGGCTGGGTTTGATGGGGTAGAAATTCACTCAGCCAATGGTTATTTAATAGATCAGTTTCTCCGCGATCGCACCAATCAACGTACAGATAAATATGGGGGTTCCATTGAGAATCGCGCCCGATTTCTGTTGGAGGTGACAGATGCGGTAACTAGTGTGTGGGATTCTAACCGAGTCGGGGTACGTTTATCTCCCAGTGGGACTTTTAACGATATCGGTGACTCCAATCCCCTAGAGACATTCGGTTATACGGCTCAAGCGTTGAACCAGTTTAATTTGGCATATCTGCATATTTATGAGGCAACAGAGGCAGACATTAGACATGGCGGGATAATTGTACCGACTAGTCATATACGCGATCGCTTTACAGGTACACTCATCGTCAATGGTGGTTATACTCGTGAAAAAGGCGATGTCGTACTGGCAAACAAAGCAGCAGATTTAGTTGCCTTTGGCACATTATTTATCGCAAATCCCGATTTACCTCGACGCTTGGCTTTAAATGCACCACTAAACCAACCAATTCAAGCAACCTTTTATGGTGGCGATGAAAAGGGATATACAGATTATCCATTTTGGTCGGCTGCTAATGAGCCAGTAGCTAACTTGTAAATAGATCGGCGCAATTAAAGCTAACTGGCTAAGGCTGTCATTTGTCCTAAGTCAATTGGTCACTAGTAAAGATTTTAAGCCTATTTACGTTTCGTAACATACTTTGATTTTTTCGCGCCAACTTACTTAATTCGTAATTAGGGCTTTAAGCTTATTTACGTTTCGTAACATACTTGGGTTTTTTTGCACCAACGTACTGATCAGGAGAATCTCATGACTTCCATCACTCAAACCCAACCTTTAGATGTACCTAGTGCGATCGCGAAACGTCGTTCCATCAAAACTTTTAAAACAGACCCCATCACCCCAGAACTGCTCAAGCAACTGGTAGAGTTAACTGTGGCTGCGCCCAGCAGCTATAATATCCAGAGTTGGCAAATTATTCTTGTGCAAGATGAGGCGCAAAAGGCAGCGCTATCAGCAGCATCGTGGAATCAACAGCAAATTGTCCAAGCACCTGTTACCTTTGTGTTTGCTGCTGATGCTAACGCCGGCGAACAAAACTTGACCCCAATTCTAGAGCGGGGACTGGAAACTGGGGCATGGAATGAAGGTACGGTAAACTATTTTAAAAGCGCCATCCCGCAATTTCAAGCTGGGCTAGGCGACAAGCGACGCGAATATGCGATCAAAGATGCCATCATTGCCGCTACTCATTTGGTGCTAGCAGCAGAAAGTTTGGGATTATCCACTTGTTTTATGAACGGTTGGATTGAGGATCAGGTAAAACAAGTGATTGGTGCAGGGGATAATCCAGATTTAGCGATCGCTGTTTTAGTTCCTGTCGGTTATGCAGCAGAACCACGCTTAAATCCTGGCCGTTTGCCATTCTCTTCCAACGTCTCTGTAGACAGAATTGGTAATTCTTATGCAGGGTAGTTCTCAATACGGTTCACAAAAGGGCTGAAACTCTTTTTTTTACAAACCACAGAGGCGCAGAGAACACAGAGAGAAGAAATAGACATAGGAGTGAAAAAGAATTGTTTTGACGTAGCAGTGCTACGTCAAAACAAGGGTTCTGGGTAACGCATATTTAATTTCTACCAGATGTCTAATTGTTACAAAAATACTTTTGCAGGTATGAAAATTGATTTTGGTGCAACTGCTAGTGATTATGCAAAACACCGCGCTGGCTTTCCCAGTTCATTATTTAACAAACTGTCTGAATATGGTATAGGTTTACCAGGTCAGAATATTGTTGATCTTGGCACAGGAACAGGAACACTAGCGCGGGGCTTTGCTGATAGAGGTGCTTATGTGATTGGTATTGACCCATCAGAGTCACTTTTAGAACAAGCGAGACTGTTAAGCGAATCTGCCCAACTCAAAGTAGATTATCGAGTTGCAACTGCCGAAAATACCGAGTTACCAGACGCAAGTGCGGATGTGGTGACAGCAGGACAGTGTTGGCATTGGTTTGACCGTCCACGTGCTGTCCAGGAAATTACTCGGATATTGAGAAGAAATGGCTCGATCGCGATCGCACATTTTGATTGGATACCCTTAAAAGGTAATGTAGTTGAAGCCACAGAACAACTGATCCAGGCTCATAATCCCCAATGGAATCTGGCCGGCGGTAATGGCTTGCATCCCCTGTGGCTACAGGATATTGGCGAAGTTGGATTCCGAGAAATCCGCACATTTTCTTACGATGTATTTGTATCTTATACACACGAAGATTGGCGGGGACGAATTCGTGCTAGTGCTGGCGTGGGAGCCAGTTTGACACCAGAAAAGGTAGAAGTATTTGACCAGGAATTGGCGATATTACTCGAAGCAAAATATCCCACACCAATTCTTCAGGTTCACCACAGAGTTTGGGCAGCGATCGCCAAATCACCGCAATCTAATTCGTAATTAATCAGCACTTACAACAGGCGATACCTTTCCTGCGGAACGCTACGCGAACTTATGCACCTTCATATTAAATTGGTATTAGTAATAGAACGTGGATGGAAGCTTATTCTATTGTGCAAGGTTTTCTCAACTTAAACAAACCATTTGACTGGACTTCCCACGACTGCGTGGCGCGGGTACGAAAATTGTTGCGCCTTAAACGTGTGGGACACGCAGGAACCTTAGATCCAGCAGCTACAGGGGTGTTACCGATCGCACTTGGGAAAGCCACAAGATTATTGCAATATCTGCCAGAAAACAAAGCTTACAAGGCTACCATTCGCTTGGGTGTGCGTACTACAACCGATGATTTAGAAGGCGAAATCATTAATTCTCAACCTTGTCCTGGATTGAGTTTGGCAGAGGTGAAAACTGCACTGGCACAATTTGAAGGCAAGATTGAGCAAATACCACCGAGTTACAGTGCAATTCAAGTGGATGGGAAACGCCTCTACGACTTAGCACGTAAAGGTGAAATAGTGGAAGTTCCAGTGCGGACAGTGGAAATTTTTCAGATAGATATTTTGGATTGGAGAGAAGGGGATTTTCCCGAATTGGATGTGGCGATCGCCTGTGGTTCTGGTACATATATTAGAGCGATCGCTCGTGACTTAGGTGCAATCTTAGAAACTGGTGGCACTCTCGCGGGTTTGATCCGCACCCAAAGCAGTGGTTTCGACTTAACAGATAGTCTGACTTTGACCGACTTAGAAACTAAACTGCAAGGCGGGACATTTCAACCTCTTCCCCCTGATACAGTCTTACAACATTTGTTGTCTGTTACTTTACCAGCAACATCTGCTCAAAAATGGTGTCAAGGTCAGCGAGTTTCTCTGAATTCTGATGTTACTGGGATAGTGCGAGTTTATGAAGAAGAGACTCGCTTTTTGGGTATTGGACAATTACAAGATCAACTGTTGATTCCTCAAATGGTTTTTGAACCAATTTCTTAAAACTGTTGTTATAACTGAGTTAACATGAATAATTAAATGTTTGTAGTAAGGGATTTCCGTGCTTACTAGTGTACATTCTCCGGTGCGATCGGATCTACTTATAACTTACGCAAAACTACGCGCCCTCAGGGCAATTCATCAAATTTTTCTACGTGACAATAAGGCTTTTACCTATTTTTGCGTAAGTTATTCTACTTACGTGAAAGTTCTGCCGAATGAGGAATTATTAATATTAATTATTTGGAAATTAGTAAAACTAGAGGTGTATCAATGGCTAGGTCTACACTAATGGTATCTTTGCAACGCGCTTATAAAATTGCAAGGGCATCGATCAAAACTGGCATTCCCACGGATGAAATAGTTGATATTTTAAAACAAAAAACTACCCGTCGTCGCTTACTGTATGGAGGTTTGGGATTAGCAAGTGCATTAGCTACAGCTAGCTGGCATAATGGACGCGATTCTGCGGCTTTTGCGACAATTCCCAAAGTGCTGGTGGTAGGTGCGGGAATTGCTGGCTTGACTGCTGCCTACCGCCTCCGGCAAGCTGGGGTGACTGTAGATATCATTGAGGCGAGGAACCGTGTTGGTGGTCGGATACGGAGTTTAGCCAACACAGCAGGTACTGGCGTCACTGTGGAACTAGGTGGAGAATTTATTGATACAGATCATACGAAATTGCGATCGCTTGCTGAAGAACTGGGTTTAACAATAGTTGATTTACTCGCTAATGATCAGGGATTAGTGCCAGAAACATGGTACTTTCAAGGACGCAAAATTCCCGAACTAGAAATTATTAATTACTTCATTCCTTTAGCACAGAAAATTGAGGAGGATTTAGTTGCTATTGGCGATGGAGATGTAACTTATCGCTCTTACAATCAGGCAACTTTCGCTTTAGATAATACCTCTATTACAGAATATTTAAAGCAAGCACAAATTAATCCGATTCTGCAAGAAATGCTGGATGTTTCTTATACTACCGAATATGGTCGAGAAGCAGCAGAACAATCCTGTTTGAATCTAGTGTTTTTGATTGGTACTAACACTGATAGATTCTCAGTCTACGGCGAAAGCGATGAACGTTATACTATTCGTGGTGGTAACGACCAAGTACCCCGTCTACTAGCCAATTCCTTAGCTTATTTTATAGAAACGGAAACAGAATTGGAAGCTATCAGTATCCGTCCTGATGGTCGCTATCGAGTTAGTTTACGGTCTGGTTATAAAACTTTTGATCGTACTTATGAAAGAATTTTATTGACACTACCTTTTAGCACTTTGCGTTTAGTGAAGTTAAAAGTCAATTTACCAGCAATTAAACAGAAAGCGATCGCAGAACTAGGATATGGTACAAATGCAAAATTAATTACAGCCTATCGACAAAAATTGTGGCGCACTCAGTATAATTCGACAGCAGCAACATTTACTGATACAGGATTTCAAAACACCTGGGAAGCCAGTCGCTACCAAAAAGGTTCCAAAGGTGTGATTATTAATTTTACTGGTGGTGAACATGGTTTATCTTTGGGTAAAGGTTCAGCAGAGTCTCAAGCCCAAATACTGTTACCACAATTAGATCAGATTTTCCCTGGAATTAAAAACTTGCGCCAAGGTGAAGCCATTCGCACCTATTGGACTGGAGAGCAATATACACGAGCCTCCTATACTTGCTATTTAGTTGGACAGTGGACGAGCATAGCTGGAGTTGAACAACAACGTGTAGGTAATCTATTTTTTGCTGGCGAACACTGCTCTTTGTCTTACCAAGGGTATATGGAAGGGGGTTGTAGAACAGGTGAAGTTGCAGCTCGAACAATCCTCAAAGATTTAGGTTTCCGAAATCTTCCTACTCAACAGCAATAGCCAATTACTACTTATCAACTACATCGCCATCGCAAAATTCTCAGGGGGCAACGCTAAATAAGTCAACATCACCATGCTCTAATTTGTATAGGAACAACTGTGCCATCTCAACATAACTTTGGGGATGAGAAAGTCCGACACTAGTCAATACTGCGTAGGTTTTGCATAAAAAATAGAAATTTGTAGGTTGGGTTGAGGAACGAAACCCAACATTTTCATGGGTTTGTTGGGTAACGCATTGCCTCAACCCAACCTACGAATATTCACAAAGCGTGTAGTATTGCGACACTAGTGGTTCCTCTAGCATTGGGCATTATAGCGGTTCTCAATTCAGTGAGGTACAAGAACCCCACCCCCAACCCCCTAAGAGCAAGCAAAGAGGGAGCTTTCGATATACCTCATGTGATTAGGAAACGCTATAGTGATTTCACGAGCATTAATTCATAATTGATAATTCAGTTCCTCATTCAGAGTGTTTTCTTCAAGTACCTGCAATTTTCTTATATATTTTCTCACCCTTCATTATCTCTTCATAGTACTGCTCATAGGGGGTGAATCTCATAGATTCTTGCCTTCCTAAACCCAAGATGCCAAAAGTGCAAAGGCTATTATAAAATAGTTCATGTACCTGCTTTTGAAGTACCTGATTGAAATATATGAGGACGTTACGACAAAGGATAACATTAAACTCATTAAAAGAACTGTCAGTTGCTAAATTATGCTGGGCAAAAACAATATTTTCTCTTAGTGATGTTCTAAAAATAGCGTTATCATAAGCTGCTGTATAATACTCTGAGAAGGACTTTTTTCCCCCTGCTTTCAGATAAAGGTGAGTATATTCCTGCATTAGTTTCAGCGAGAAAATACCACTTTTTGCATTTTGTAATACCTTCTCGTTAGTATCAGTGGCATATATGCGGCAACGGTGGTAAAGTCCTTCTTCTTGCAGTAAAATCGCCATTGAGTAAACCTCCTCACCAGTCGAGCATCCAGCGTGCCAGATGCGAATAAACGGGTAGGTTTGCAAGAAGGGGATAACTTGATTTCTAAAGGTGTTATAAAAGCTGGGATCACGAAACATTGATGTTACATTCACCGTCAGAGCAAGCAAAAATCGTTCCAAATAGGCACGGTTGTGAAGTAACCGCTCTTGCAATGCAGAAACATTTGCTAACCCCTCTAAGTGTATGAAGCTCTGAATCCGGCGCTTGAGTGAGGAAATAGCATAATTACGAAAGTCATAACCGTAGTACTGATACACCCCTTCCAAAAGTAGATGTATTTCGATGTCCTCCAAGATCGGTTTGGGCAAAGGCATAATAATTCGTAATTCGTAATTCGTAATTCGTAATTATTACCCCAGGTATGAATGAGCTTTTTTAAAAAATAATGCTGGACTTGGGGAAATTTAAATATATCACTGTAGTTGCCTCTCAATTCGTCACGGATTTATGAAATGCTGTACTAAGTGGCTGTTATTCCTAAAACAGCGATCGCAATTATTGAAATCCCAGCTAACCATCTGACCTGGTAGCGCAGATTTTTAATTTCTTGACTCAGATTTTCTGTCTGTGATATGGGATATGGTTGTAGTTTTGTAACTTCAATAGCCACTTGTTCAGGTTTATTAAGGAGATTTACAAAAGAAACCTGCGTATATAGCCAATTAGTAATTAGTTGCGGACAGTTTTTTTTAAACCAATTTAAGGCTAAGGTTCTAAAAACGGGTTTAGACATTCGAGCAATTAATTTCATCACCCTGTTTAGAGGCTTCAAGGGAAGCTTTTGGTTGATAAGATTGACTGAACCAACATCATAAAGACAATCCAGAATTAGTTTCACAGTGGCTTCTTCACTGTTAACCAAGTTTTGCAGTAAAAGCAGAACATCATGCATACGCTCTGCTTCCATATACTTTTCTGCCAAGTTTTCTGGAGAACTTATTGAAGGACTTAGAGTTGTATTTAGGGTGTTTTGTTTTACGATTGTCATATTAGTAACATAGCAGCCATAATAATGTAAGTACACCTATCTCCCGAGAGAAAGATTTTTTATCTAGAGAGAGAATTTAAAAGCTAAAACTTGTTTGTGAGGCATATGACTCAATACAGTTGGGTTAAGCATTTCTTTGTCCTCTTTCTTCTCTTTCTTTGCGTCCTTCTCTGACGAGACGCTGCGCGAATGCGGTTCGTTAAAAAAATTGACTTTGGCAAAGAGTTTTAGCCTTAACTGAACTGTATTGGCACATGACTATGACTATTGATAGCCCTCATCCCCTAACCCCGAATCCCAAACATGGGATTCGGGGAACTAGAATTATGTCTCCCCTCTCCCAAACATGGGAGAGGGGCTGGCGATGAGGGAAAAGATTTGCGAATTGCGAATTGGTGTCATCGAGATGCTAATACCTCAATCTGTGCAACAACCCGTTCTAATTCTTCAATGATCACGGTGGTTCCAGTCTTCCTAAAGGCATCCACAAGCGCCCGATAATACCAAAGAGTACCTTCTTTACGACCCTGAAAACGTTCCCAAAGTGATTCGCCCAAAACGCGATAATCTTTGAGAATAGACTGAGCATTGTAAAGTTTATCGGCTAACGACACGAGGAGAACTGATGGAGAAGCGGTAGGAATATGAGCAATGTATGCCTCCTTACGCTGTCGCCAAGGGGGTTTTGGAGTTGTATCAGCATCAGTACAACCATGTACAATTGCCGTTACATGATCACCAAAGCGGCGGCAAATTTCTTCCCGTGTTGCGGCGCCACCTTGGTCTTCGATCGCATCGTGTAACAGAGCTGCGATCGCTTCATCTTCATTTGCCCCGTATTCTAAAGCAATACTGGCCACACCTAATAAATGGGCAATGTAGGGAACACCTGAACCTTTACGAACTTGGTTGGCGTGCAGTTGTGTGGCGTAGGTGAGGGCTGCGGTAAAACGTTCTGAAAGCATTGCTTACCATTCCCGCCAAAAAAACTGAACTTAATTTGTCAACGCAAAGATCTAATTTGGCAATCTACAATTATCCAAAGCGGGCGATGGGACTCGAACCCACGACATTCACCTTGGGAAAGTGAAATTCTACCACTGAATTACACCCGCGAACTGCTGCCATAAATTTAGAGACCAAATTGAGCATACCACTATTTACAGCTATTTTCAATCGACTTGAACATAGACTGTTTTGGCAACTGCTGATGCATGAGTCCTGTCGCTGTTCAGATTGGGACGTTTTTTTAGCTCACAGATCACAGCATTTAGTACCATATTTAACTAAAGAACAATGTCTTCTCCTCGCTCGGTGAAGCGAACCTCTTTAATATTCCATTGAGCATTACTTGTTAGGGTTTTGCGGAGGCTGCCAAACAGAGCAAACTGTTCACAACTAGAAAGAGAAGCTATTTGCCGCTTTGACTCAGGAGATATTCGCAAATCGACTGTAGCAATGCCATTTTTGATGTTGACACGATACCCAGATAAGCTAAAGTCGCTTGTATCTCGTTTTTCTAAGATTTTACTCACTACATTTGTCACTGGTTCCTTGGCTGCTACTGAAACCTTTTCTGGAATTAGTTCTTGGCATTGAGTATCACTTGTGTATAGTGTCACGTTGGTAGCTGTGCTAGTGGCAGCTTTAGAAGTTGATGAGGAAGGCCTATTTTCCTTAAGAAATTCTTGATTAGGAGATTTTTCTCTCAACTGAGCTACGCTAGGAATTTGTCTGGGAGCCTGAGATGATGGGCTATTCGTCCCTGTTGTGGTAGGGGATAGCCTCGCGCTGTCAATATTACCAGCGCTGGGGTTAAAACTACAACTGCTGACGCTGACAATCATTGTCAGAAAAATAAGGGGTAAAAAATGTTTCTTGGTTGTGTTCATAAATTTTGCTTATATCAAATGATGTTGCTGCTATCAACTTCAGTGGCGATGGTATCAATTCCGCATAAAATTAGGAATTTTCAGCCAGTCTATAAAGTGTCAACCCGAAATCCGTTAAGGTCAATAATTATACTATAGTCCTTCTGGCTCCTATGGAATACACTCTGACCTCTCCCAAAACCTATCTCCTAAAAAGAGATAGGTTTTGAGGCTTACTCTCCGGGCTGGGGGTTAGGCCTGTATTCAATGCAATTAAGAACCGTATATACACGTAAATTACAACATCTATTGTTGAAGGAGCGATCGCCAATTTCAGAAAGCTTGACAACGATAATACTTAAGCTTTTGAATATTGGGAAAACTCTTTCCCCATAAAGCACTACAGAGGTGATAAAAGAATAGCAATTACTCGCTCTGTTGATAAACCCAAGGGCTTAGGTTATATCTGATAAAATAAGATATCAAATGCCAGCAATTTTAAGAAAAGGCGGTTTTGAGGTTCGTATCTACCTTAACGATCATATTCCTGCTCATGTCCATGTTTTTAAGGGGGGCGGAGAGGCAAAAATCAATATAGGAGATGAAAACCTAGCTCCAGAGTGGGTTTCGGTATCCCCAGGAATGAGTGATAAAGATGCGGTGAAAGCCTTACAGTTAGTCGCGGATCACCAATTGGAACTACTAAAAAAGTGGCGAGAATATCATGGTTAAGAAGATTGCGGCTACAGAAGAATTAAAAGAAAAACTAGCCAATGCCAGAGCAAAATCAGATGCGATCGCAATATCTGAACCACGGGCTACTCGTGCTTTTTATGACGCTTATTTAGGAATGATTATAGTTATCTTGTCCAACAAATGTATGTTTGGGTTCCCTTCAGAGGTAGGACAAGGGCTAGCGGATGCTTCGATCAAGGACTTAGCAGAAGTAGAGGTAACACCTTCTGGTGAAGGATTACACTGGAAAACCCTAGATGTAGATTTGAGTATTCCTGCTTTGATGAATGGAATATTTGGAACTAAAAAATGGATGGCTGAACTTGCTAGAAAGGGTGGAAGTTCCACTTCTGCTGCAAAATCTAAGGCATCTCGACTGAACGGTACAAAAGGCGATCGCCCTCGAAATGTACTGCCTATTGATGAAGCTTAACTTACTAAAAGGGTATTGAGTTGAACTAAGTTGCTCACTGACCAGATATTCGGTACGTCTTCTTGTAGTTCACATAGAATTCACGAAAAGTACAGGAAGAATACTGTTGAATATTGAACCTAGTACTAGATAAGATTAATACGTTAACTTAATGGTATTACTAATGAGTAACAATAATGACAATAATCCAGCAGAAGCAGCAGGTTATGCAGCAGCAGGCGCAGCAGCAGGCGCGGGTGTTGCAGCGACAGTAGGGGGCATGGGTTTAGCCGTAGGTGGTACAGCCGTAGCTATTGGTGCTGCTCCTGTTATAGCCGCAGGTGCAGTTGTAGGACTAGCAGCTTATGGGTTGAAAAAAATCTTCGGTTAGTAAGTATTCAACAGTAGTTAAAAGTAAAACCGCCCTCAGTCTCTGGGCGGTTTTGTTTTTGCTATGATCACGGTTCAAAATTCAAGCGAGCAAGTGACGTAGCAGTAAGAATTTGAGAGAGATGCACAGTGCTTATCCCAGTTTCTTATTTCTTAGGACTTATACCAATTCTTTGTGAAGTCGCATAGAATTTAACCCCACACGCCAGATGCACAACGAAGGGGAGACCCCATCGCCTTTGGCGTCTCCCCTTGGGAGAAGACCGCACTGGCTCCCCTTAGTCCCCGAACGAAGAGCGGAGAGGGGAAAATCTAGTTCCCTCCCCGATTTCGGGGAGGGTTAGGGTGGGGTTCTTTATTATGCAGTTTCAGATTAAATTGGTATTACGCAAAATAATGAAAAAACGAACCGCAAAGTGCGCATTCGCGCAGCGTCTTGTTAGAGAAAGACACAAAGGAATAAGAGTTTCAGAGAGTTATTGCGTAAGTCCTATTTCTATTCAGTCAAAGCATCAAGTTTAGCCAGTGGATATTATTTAACATTGTTAAAGCTTGTTCAGTGGAGACATCTTTGAGCGATCGCCAATTTCAGAAAGCTTGACAATGATAATACTCAAGCTTTGCAGTTGCGATCGCTACGCCCCCCGCAGTCATCGCAATTGAGATAAAGCTTTTTTCTCCAGAGTTAACTAAAATTTACTAATAATGTTTCTTACTATCTGTATATTAAGTAGAGTTACCTAAATTTTTTAGTGTAGTTCTACCATGACAATTCGTAAAATCTTCTCTACTGCTGTATTTGCTTCCCTCCTGATGCCAGCAATTCTCAATTCAGGGGCAGCCACTGCTTCAGAAAACAAGTGTTTGCGCGAATCTGCTACTTACATTATTAGCCTTGAGTCAGCTTCGGGTTTTGCTGGACGGGGGGTACTCAGCTTCGAGAAGGACGGTACCCTGGCTGTGACCAGTTCTAGTCAGGATGGTGGCAATATTGACTGTCCTCAGTGTTCAATATGGCTCAAAAGCCCAAGCTTCGTATAGTACATATGTATGATGCGTAAGTCCTAGTAATTTTGAGATCTCCCTTAGAGGATGTTTTAAAAAGGTCTTTTGCTCTGGTAGTTAGCAGAGCAAAGTATCTCAGTACATGGCTAAAACCTTGATTGATCGTCTAAGTTCACCCAATTCAGAACAGCAAAATTATACCTTCTGGGACTTTTAAAACATTCTCTTACTCCCCCTTAAAATAATTCGTAATTCGTAATTCGTAATTCGTAATGACGCTCGCGGACTCGCTACCGCTACGAAGACAGTAAATTTTGTTTTGTGACTCTTATTTAGACCCCGACCCAAAACGTTCTGCCTTTCAAAGGCTAGGAATTAAACCCCTAAACTTTGTTAATCGTATGATCAATTTTGCGCAGGACTACTAGCCTTTAACTTAGGATAGGCAATGCGTTTGTGATGAAATTGCTGCCAAACATCCACAAATATTTGAGCAATTTGTGACATTTCTTCTCGTGTTAATCCTGAATCTACGAGTTGATTGTCTTGCCACTTGGCACGCAGAATATTATTTAACATTGTTAAAGCTTGTTCAGTGGAGACATCTTTGAGCGATCGCCAACTTCAGAAAGCTTGACAACGATAATAGCCAAGCTTTGCAATTGCGATCGCTACACCCCCCGCAGTCATCGCAATTGAGATAAAGCTTAGGACTTACGCAACTGGCATATTATTTGGAGTTTGTGGTGAACGCGAGTGCGTCTCGTTGGCGTGGTCACTGAGCGTAGTCGAAGTGCAGCCTAAGAAGAGAAGAGAGGACTTTAGTCCTCTTTCATCAGCGCTAAAGCCGTTACTACAAACTAAAAGCTTTTATTTTTTGTGACACTTGCGTAAGTCCTAAAGCTTTTTTCTCTGGAGTTAACTAAAATTTATTAATAATGTTTCTTACTATCTGTATATTAAGTAGAGTTACCTAAATTTTTTAGTTTAGTTCTACCATGAAAATTCGTAAAATCTTCTCTACTGCTGTATTTGCTTCCCTCCTGATGCCAGCAATTCTCAATTCAGGAGCAGCCACTGCTTCAGAAAACAAGTGTTTGCCCGAACCTGGTGCTTACATTATTACCCTTGAGTCAACTTCGGGTTTTGTTGCACGGGGGGTAATCAGCTTCGACGAAGAGGATACCCTGGCTGTGACCAGTTCTAATGAGGGTGGTAGCACGAACTTTGCACCCTTTACCAGTCAACTAGGAACCTGGAAATGCGTCGGCAACCAGATTACTGCCAGAACGATCGATTTTACCCTGCCTCTCAACGGTCAGAATAAACAGATTGGGCGAATTGATTACAAAGCAACCGTGACGGGTAAAAACATGATTCAGGGCACTCTGGAAGGGCGATTCTTTCCCCTTAATGGCAATCCCCAGGCTTCTGACCCCGCACCAGCGTTCACTAATACATTTCGCGGTGAATTGATCAAACCCCGTCTCTAGGCGGTTAGAAACCGCGTCTACACAAACGAAACCCACCTTTGTGGGTTTCAAAACCTTGATTTGACTTTCGTCCGCCTGCGCGGACGAAAGCCTGTATAGCCGCGAATGACCTTCGCCAAGGCTTAAGTTAACGAACTTTAGGGGTTTAAGTCCCCAGCAATACAGGCAGAACGTTTTGGGTCGGGGTCTAAATAAGAGTCACAAAACTTAATTACGAATTACGAACTTGTGCCGAGCGACTCGCCCTGAGCGCAGTCGAAGGGAGTCGAGGTATTACGAATTATTTTAATCGTATTATCAACTTTGCGCAGGACTACTAGCCTTTAACTTAGGATAGGCAATGCGTTTGTGATGAAATTGTTGCCAAACATCCACAAATATTTGAGCAATTTGTGACATTTCTTCTCGTGTTAGTCCTGAATCTACAAGTTGATTGTCTTGCCACTTGGCACGCAGAATATTATTTAACATTGTTAAAGCTTGTTCAGTGGAGACATCTTTGAGCGATCGCTTCTCTCCCACAGGTTTAGCCGATGCTTCCAGCGATCGCAGCGCTGCTTCGCAAGAATCTGCTAACATGACAATTCCTGTTTCCCGTGATTGGGGAATTGGCCCATCATAGCGAAAATCTGCATCGTCTACTGTTAAACTTGGATCTGACTGAGCCATTTGCTGGGCTTGATGATGGAAATAGGCAATTAACATTGTTCCCTGATGCTCTGGAATAAAAGCTTGAATTGCTGTCGGTAAAAGGTGTTTACGCGCCATCACCAACCCTTCAGTTACGTGCTTTTTGATGATCTCTGCACTCTTCCAAGGGTCTTTAATCTCTGTATCATGTTTATTCGGCCCCCCCATTTGATTTTCAATAAAGCCAAGGGGGTCGTGCATTTTGCCAATATCGTGATATAATGTCCCAGCCCTGACTAGTTCAACGTTGCATTTTAGTTCTTTGGCAGCAGCTTCGGCAAGGGTAGCCACAAGCAATGTATGCTGAAAAGTTCCCGGAGTTTCAGTAGCAAGTCGTTTTAATAAAGGGCGGTTAGGGTTCGCCAACTCTGCTAAACGGATTGGTGTAACTAAATCAAAAACTTTTTCGAGATAAGGACTCAATCCTAAAGCGACAACACTCCAGCCTAAACCGGATAAAGCAAACAATCCGGCTTCTCGGAGGACAACATACCAAGTTGAACCAAATGCTTGACCAATTAAGATTTTAACAACCAGATAAATGCCGCCCTGAGTTAAGGCGATCGCCACACCCAATAATGCCAATTCCTCACGCGATCGCAATCGTTGTGCAATGTAACTACCTAATATTCCTCCCCCGACACCAGCTAAAAGTGCAGCCTTGCTCATATCCAAGGTAATGCCTAATATCGGCGACAGCAGTCCGACAACTGTCAACGCCAAAGTCGGGCCATAAAAGCTTCCCAACAATAAACCAAGGGCACTCCAGCTAGTATAAGGCAATCCCATCGCCATCACTCCTGGCACACTCAGAGTCAGCAGTAACACCAATAGGCGATCGCGTTGTCGCAATTCGTAATTGATATGGCATTCTACCCAGACAAAAATGCCAATGGCGATCGCAATAATACCTGCTAACTTCACCAACCCCTGCCATTTTACCTCCCGGCGAATCAGGTGATAATGCTCCAGCACCTCAAAGTTCCACGCAGTAATCTGCTCTCCTCTTTTGACAATCACCTCACCATATCCTACCTTCACCATCACGGCTGGAACGCCAGCAGCAGCCTTTTGAGCATTTTCTCTGGTTTGTTCTTCATCTTTTTGCAGATTCGGCTTAAGTACAGCCAACAACAGGTTCTTTGCCAAAGTTTCGGCGGATTTTGGTACAAAGGTCTGCAATTGTAAGCTGACTGCATCTTGTAAAATATTTTTTGGCAGTCCTTGTGGGATGCCTTGGGTGAGAATCCGCTCTACACTCTGATTGATTCCGATTTGTGTTGTTTCCCACTCCACATCTGACAAATCCAAAAACACGGATTTCTCGTATATTCCTTCTGGACTAACAGTTTCCAACTGTAAAAGTTTGGTAGTAGCTTGGGTGTATCTTTGGCGTACTTCAGAAATTTGGGCAATTAGTGAGGACAAGTTTTTCTCAAAACTTGTGAGACGGTAAGATTCTAGTTCTGCTTCTGCTTGAGTAAAGTCAACGTTTTCAGAAAAATTAACTGGCTCTGTCTTTTGTGGATTCTGGGAATCAGATTTGGGTGTCGTGGGTGGCTGACGTTCCTGATTGGGTACAGCTATAGATGATGAACGGTATGAAGCCGCAGTTCGTCCTGTTCCTTTCTTCTGCTGACTTTGACTATTTTGTACATTTAATAGCAGTGCTTCCCATTCCTCCTCAGCACAAGAGCGGAGGTAACGCTGGGTAGAGATGGACAAAACGACAGGATCAAAAAAAGGAAAAGATCCAGCAACGGCGCGAATTTCATTGCCATCATCCAGAAGTTGTTGCAAATTCTGGTTGATTTTTTCGTTCATTTGCTCATCAACCATCAACACTTGTAACGAGCTATTACTGACGGCTTGGCGCCCGGCTTTTGTTTTTTTCTGATCTTCGATGCTAGCTGTGTAAGGCGCTGTAATTGTCTGGGGTGCGGGATGTCCGACTTGGATTTGAGTTTGGTTGTATAATTTATGTCCAATAATGCCTGTGAGGGAAACTAGAGCGATCGCCAAGATTGCCAAGGAACGCTGTTCATGTGCCCAGTTTAAACCGACTGTATAAATACTACTCTTAGTTTTGACCGATTTTGCCTTTGACCTTAGCGCTCTTTCTTGTTTTCGGCGATGTCTACCACGGGCTACGCCTACGCTTTTCTCATTGATTTTTGATAAAAACAGAACTACATTCTTGACCAGAGTCCTGAGAAGTTCCCTTCTATGGCTTTTACCTTTGGGACTTCTCATTAACTTTCCCTTACGGCATAGTTCTTTGCACTGTCGCTGCCACTGAGTCAATTGCTGGGTCAAGAATTGCAATAATTGCTGGATTTTCATTATCTCTGCCTGCAATTGCCGACTTTGATAGCTCAAAAAAAGACAATCAATTATCAGGGAAATTTGTTCTGCGGCAACTGCTAATTAACAATTCGTAATTACGAATTATGAATTATTGTTAACGCGACCGAATAACGCGAGGAGCGGCGTAAACTGAAAGCGGAGCCTCTTCACATCCCTCCTGTGTGAACTCCCTTGCATTTAAGTCCAGATCATACACTCCTGACCACACTGCCACAAATGCATCGGTCAATTTTAACATTTGGGAAAAACTAGTTAGTCCCCATGCTGGCGAATTCCTCTGCAAGAGCAAGACTTGCCAACTTACAGGAATTCCAACTGTACCGTTATATGCTCCTGATAAAGCACCAGTAATTGCACCTGTAGCCTGTGAGCTTATGGGCGTAACATCTTGCATTTGAAAATTGCTATTGTGAGTAGCCCGCAAAACTGCAAGGCGAAAGTCTTCCAAGGTACTCAAAAAGCAGTAAAATGCCATAGCAATAGTGTTACTGAGTTTTTCTTCCCTAGCAAATTCAGCTTCTGCCGTTGATAACCCATCTCCCTGCTCTAATAAATTCTGGACTCTTAATAATTTTTTTGGTATTGATGTAGGTGTTTCTCCGAGAAAAGAAATTGTTTGCGGGATCACGGTCAAAGGGTGAAGTTTTTCAGTTAGGGCAAGAGATATCGCATATCCTACTGCTAGGGTTCCATCCCTTACTACTGGGTCATCTTCCCAGATTTTTAGCACACGCAGCAAGTTTTGTCGGAGCTTAATTGGATTTTCGTGAAAAAAAAGTGCTACTGGTAGGGTGGCAATAATTATTTTTGTTGAGATGTCATCAGTTGCTGCTAAATGAGGAGATTCTTGTTGCTCACGCTCTATCCAATCATCTAAATTTAATTTACCCAACGCAATCAAACTTTGGATACCCAGAATTGCCATTCTGCCTAAATCTAGGCAACCTTGAAACTGTATTTCACCACCAAATACTAAACTTTCCCCCAGGAATGCTCCGAGTAAAGTACCTTTAAAGCGACTTATAGGAGAGTAACGCATAAATTATGTAGTTAGGAGTTAGGAGTTAGGAGTTAGGAGTTAGGAGTTAGGAGTTAAGGAAAGATTGCTAATTCCTACTCCCTTCCCGCCAGAAGAATACCTAATTTTTTTTACGAACCGCAAACGCGAGTGCGTCTCCCCTTGCGAGAAGGACGCCAAGGACGCCAAGGACACCAAGGAAGAGAGAGAAAAATCAATAGGTAATCTTATAGGGGGAAGGGAGTAACTTTACTACCAACGACCAATTCTTGTTCAAACTCCCAACTCCCAACTCCCAACTCCCAACTCCTAACTTTTAACTCCCAACTCCTAACTCCTAACTCCTAACTCCTAACTCGGAAACTCCTAACTCCTAACTCTTAAATGATTAACTAATGCTTGTAAGCCCAACAAGTAACTTTGGACACCAAAACCACTTATTTGCCCGATCGCTACTGGGGCGATGTAAGAATGATGGCGAAAATCTTCCCGGCGGTAAATGTTACTTAGATGTACTTCTACAGTGGGTAAGTTAACAGCTGCGATCGCATCTCGCAAGGCCACACTTGTGTGGGTATATGCGCCTGCATTAATCAGAATTCCCTGATGTTGCCCGAGTGCGCCATGAATAGTATCTACCAAAATTCCTTCATGATTTGACTGCAAAGGGAAAATTTTCGCCTGTAACTTGAATGCTTCTTCTTCTAACAGGCGGTTAATTTCAGCTAGGGTCAACGAGCCATAAATTCCTGGTTCTCGCTGTCCTAGTAAATTTAAGTTTGGCCCATGCAGTGCCAGAATGCTTAAGGGTTCTAACGTCGAGTTCAGCACTTTGGGGTTAGTGACGACGACGCGAGCGATCGTTTACAGGAATCGGAATCAGTTCCGGTTCCGGTTCAGCCTCTGGGCCTAACAGGCTCTCAATTAGCCTACGCGCTAATTCCTTAAGCTTTTCCAGCACCTTTTCTATATAGTCCATGAACTGACCGCTCCTGAGATACTACCTCAATTTTTGATTAACAGGTACGCAGAAAATGGCATCTTTTTTTCGCACCTCTGGCTTCCAATTTGGCTAAGACACAATCCCGTATTTGGGACATCAGCCACTTCTCAAATTTGGCGTTGTGTTTTCCCTTACTTTTTAGATTATCACACTTGCAACCTATAGAGCTGTATCCTATCAAGGATGGATATCAAGGGTCAACATCCTTCGGAGGAATTCCAAATTCTTGCATTGAAGACCCCACGGATAAATCCGGGGGCTTGCACCATTGGCTGCAACTAAAATTCAAATAATTCAAAACAGGACTTACGCAAAAATTCCTAAAAAGCTTAATTTATCGAACCGCCTTCTCTTCTTAGGCTGACGCCAACGCGCAATTTAATTTTTGGGAATTTAGAGAGAAGTCGGAGGGGCGGCAGATGCCGTTGGCGCAGCCCGCCCAGGGGTCTGAACTTCTCCTACCAAAGAGGCTGCGCCAACAGTGATTTGGAATTAATAAAAGGGGTACTAGCCTTCCGTGCCCTTTTTTTTCGCAGAGGTCGTTGATGACTTAGTAGTTGACTTAGATTTGGAACTCGTTGATTTACTCGTTTTGCGAGTCGATTTTCCGGTCGGTGCCTTAGTTGCTAACAAGTTCAGCGCCGCAGCCAGGGTTACATCTTCTACCGATTGACCTTCTGGGATACTCACATTAGTTTTGCCATGCTTGATGTAAGGGCCATAGGGGCCATCGTAGATGTTGATTGTTTCCCCGTCCTCTGGATGTGTACCCAATTCGCGTAAGGCTGCCTTGGATTTGCTGTTGGTGGAACTGCGTCCCTTTTTTGGTTCGGATAACAATTCCAATGCACGTTCTAAACTAATTGTCAATACATTATCAGCAGCTTTCAGGGAGCGGTAGTCTTTTCCCTCCTTACCCTGGTCATGAACGACATAAGGGCCAAAGCGTCCCAAACTTGCTTGGATTTTGCTGCCAGACACTGGATGAACTCCCAATGTCCGGGGTAGTGCCAACAGACCAACAGCCATTTCCAGAGTCAGGGTTTCTGGGGTGACACCTTTGAGTAGGGAGGCTTGTTTGGGTTTGGGGTTTTCGTCGGTTTTGTCACCCAATTGGACATAGGGTCCATAAGCACCAATTTTCACATAAATCGGTTCACCAGTTTCGGGATGCCGACCTACCTGGTCAGGGCCAGTGGTTTTTTGTCGCAGCAATACTTCTACCTGTTTGGGGTCGAGGTCTGCTGGTGTCAGGTCTTTGGGAATTGAGGCGGTGACAACTCCGTGATCATTTTCGACTTCAATGTAGGGGCCATATTTACCAATGCGGACTTTGGCGTCTAGATTCTCCAGTTCTACAGTCCTAGCTTTGGTGGCGTCAATTTTATTTTCCTGCTCTTTGACTAGGGTTTCCAGTCCTTTCTCTCCCAGATAGAATTGCCGCAAGTAGGGTAGCCATTTCGCTTCACCTGTGGCAATATCATCGAGGGTTTGCTCCATCTTTGAGGTAAAACTAGGATCAACGATGTCTGGGAAATGTTTTTCCAGCAAGTCGGTGACGGCGAAAGCGGTGAAGGTGGGGATGAGAGCGTTACTCACCAATTGGGCATAACCCTTGTCGATGATCGTGCCGATGATGCTGGCGTAGGTACTGGGACGACCGATACCTTCGCTTTCCAAGGTTTTCACCAAAGTCGCTTCGGTGTACCTAGCTGGGGGTTGGGTTTCGTGCCCAACTGCTTCTAGTTCTGTACAATTGGGATGATCTCCGACTTTCAGATTCGGCAAAATTACTTCTTGGTCTTCCAGTGCTGCTTCCGGGTCGTCTGAGCCTTCGACGTAGGCGCGTAAGTATCCGGGAAATTCAATCCGTTTGCCAGAAGAACGAAATCCAGCGTCCTCAACTTGCAATTGCACGGTAATTTGAGTTTGCCGAGAATCAGCCATTTGACAGGCGACAGTGCGTTTCCAAATCAAATCGTAAAGGGCAAGTTCCCTACCGCCCAAACCAGTTTCTTGGGGGGTGCGGAAGCTGCTACCGGCTGGACGAATGGCTTCGTGCGCCTCTTGTGCGCCTTTGGATTTGGTAGTGTATTGCCGAGGTTGGGGACTAAGGTATTGTTGACCATAGAGTTTTTCTACACAACTGCGAGCAGCGGCGATCGCCTGATCTGACAAATGTACCGAATCTGTCCGCATATAGGTAATATACCCCTGCTCGTACAAATTCTGAGCAACCCGCATCGTGTCACGGGCTGAAAGACGTAGTTTCCGGTTAGATTCTTGTTGCAACGTCGAGGTGGTGAACGGTGGTGACGGTTTGCGCGTCACAGGGCGTTCCTCGATGTCGTTCACACTCCAGGTTTTACCAGTTAGGCGTTCCTTGAGGGCTACAGCTTGGTCAACGTTTAGCAACAAGACATTGCGACCTGCGATAATTTGTCCGGTCGCGGCATCAAAATCGCTGCCGTTAGCGATTTTGGTTCCTCCCAATGTTACCAACTGGGCACCAAAGGGGGTTTTTTCCTTTTCTAAACTAGCTTTCAAATCCCAGTATGTACCCTCATGGAAAGCGCGGCGTTGGCGTTCCCTAGTGACTAAAAGCCGCACGGCTACAGATTGCACTCGCCCAGCAGATAATCCCCAGGCGATTTTTTTCCATAGCAGGGGAGATAGGGTATAACCCACCAGCCGATCTAAAATCCGCCGGGTTTCTTGGGCGCGAACCAACTGTTCATCAATATTGCGGCAGTTTTTCAGAGCTTTTTTAATCGCCTCTTGGGTAATTTCGTGAAACACCATCCGCTTAGTCGGAACTTTCGGCTTCAGCAATTGGTATAAATGCCAACTAATGCTTTCACCTTCCCGGTCTTCGTCCGTTGCCAGAATCAGTTCATCTACATCTTTGAGGGCTTCTTTAAGCTGGGTGACAATTTTCTTTTTGTCTTTCGGGACAACATATACCGGTTCAAAGTCGGCGTCCACATTTACCCCTAGCTGCGCCCATGTTTCCCCCTTGACGGCAGCGGGAATTTCACTAGCCGACTGGGGTAGGTCACGTACATGACCCATAGACGCCTCCACCCGATAGCCTGATGGCAGGTAGTTGCGAATGGTACGAGCTTTGGTTGGAGATTCGACGATGACGAGAGTTGACATGGAAATTTCAAAAAAAAGAATAGCTGCTAAGCTAAACAGTCAAATTGAGGTAATTTTTGCAAATTGTCAAGATAAATGGTCACGCTTAGGGCGGTGATTTAATCCTCACATAAACTGCCTGCTTGGGAGAAAATCCGCCCAACTTAGGGCCCAGTATGTCCCAGAGGATAAATGAGGGTACGCTGGATCTGAATTTCCAGCTATTTTAATCTTTAACTTATCTAACGCATAATTGGCGACTACAGTTTTCAAAATACCCCGCAAGTGTAATTTCAGAACTTACGTATCATACATATAGGAATCATATTTGATTTTTGAAAAAATCCAAGTATTTGTAGGGTGTGTTAGGCGTAAGCCGTAATGCACCAAAAGCTTGAGATGGTGCTGTACTTTCGTCTAACACAACGCCAGTTCGCTCAAGTCGGGAAACCCGCCCAAACGACTGGCTCCCCTACGTATATTTCAAAAATAAAATACTAGTACTATATCAGGGCTATTTCATTCTCATCTAGCCCGCCTCAGAATGAATTCACCAGTCTAATAGCGAAAGTCGTTTCAAGACGACTGAGAAAAGGTTATAGTCCGTTAAAACGTACTTTAGCTATAAGAGAGGAACTTCAGATCCGGGTGGTTTATGTCTAGAATGAAATAGCCCTGGGGTTATGTTCTGCGTCTGAAACGTTGATTTTGATTAACACATATTTTGGTTAATTTGTATAGTGCGTAAGTCCGACAAATTTGAAGAGTTAAAAGCAGACAACTATGAATTGACGGCAATAGCATAGGATCAAGATAACGGCGTGAAGCAATTCGCTGGGGAAATTGGGGAATAGAACCAGAATAATTTGCTGTGCAAACTTAATTGCTTAAGAGATTTTCTCCATTTAGAAATCGTTCAATAATCACTACCCAATTTCTTGATAAAATCTCCGTGTTCAACAGACTGCAAACCTGTTTGTAAAACCTTCAATACACCCTGCATATTACCTGCTAATAATTTCGTTGTTGCTAACCACAACCCTGGAAATACCCGACTTCGTAAAATGCCTTCATTGTCAGGTACTAATTCCAAATATTCACCCTGTTCCAGAGAAAACCAAGTCAATTTTTGGTCTAAAACTTGCCAAACAATATATTCTTTGACACCGTTACGACGATAGGCCTGTTTTTTGCCATGAAGGTCAATAGCCGCACTACTAGCAGCAATTTCCACAACTAACTCTGGCGCACCTTCAATATAATCATCTTCACTCAGCCGCGTTTGGCCTCCTGCTTCCGGTTCAATCAACAGAACAACATCGGGTTGAGGTTCGTTATCTAAGTCTAAACGGACGGTAGGTTCAACTCCCAACGCGACACCAGAAGTCGCAGCTTCGTAAGTAACTAACCAACCAATAATCCAACCATGCGGTTGACCATGACTTCGGAAACGCAGAGCAGCAGGCATAATATAAACAATACCTTCGATTAATTCAGCCTTTTTCAGGTTAGGGGTGGCATTATAGCGACGCTCAAATTCATACCGGGTGAGTTTGTCGCCATTTTCCAAAGGAGGAATTGTCCAAGGACGGGAGGGTGTTTTCACCATAATTTTTGTACTGAAAATGAGCTTGTGTACATCCTAGCGAATTACCTAAAAACGCAACCCACTAGGGAATGAAAGATTATAGCGTTTTTCGTTTGTATGTAATACATTTTGACCTCTCTCCAAACCTCTCTCCTAAAAGGAGAGAGGTTTGGAGAGAGGTTTTCCAAATGCCGTGAAAAGTCAGGTTCTTAAGGGGCTGTTCTTGTTAGGTCTAATTCACCGAAAGATTAAGATTTTTTTCCAAAAGCAACAGGAATGTTGGTTAAATTGATAGCCATATCCCAAGGAGTAAATAGGTTTCAGCTATATCGACTCCCCTAAAACCCGCAACAAACCTTATTTTTTTTCAGCCAGCAGGTTTGAGAAAATCAGAAACGATTTAATAATCAAGCACTTATGAGTAGATGGGCTGAATTCAAAGATAATACCTCTCTCCAAACCTCTCCCCCTTCTTGACCAACGGCACGCTGCGCGATGCCTACGGTGGTAAACTACGCACCAAAGGGGTTAGTGGTAAAGTCTATCTTATATTTTTACGCCCAGTTACTTAGTTATTTGAGTTGAAAAGGGAGAATACAAACATGAAATTGGCTTACTGGATGTATGCTGGGCCCGCCCACATCGGCACTCTGCGAATCGCTAGTTCTTTTAAAAATGTCCATGCGATCATGCACGCCCCCATTGGCGATGACTACTTTAACGTCATGCGCTCCATGTTATCGCGGGAGAGGGATTTTACTCCGGTGACAACCAGTGTCGTCGATCGCAACGTTTTGGCACGCGGTTCCCAAGAGAAGGTGGTAGATAACATCGTCCGCAAGGATGCTGAGGAACATCCAGATTTGATTGTGTTAACTCCCACCTGCACCTCTAGCATTTTGCAAGAGGATTTGCACAACTTTGTTGAACGATCGCAGTTAGAAGCGAAAGGAGACGTGATGCTGGCGGATGTGAACCACTACCGCTACAACGAACTGCAAGCCGCCGATCGCACTTTGGATCAAATTGTCCAATACTACATCGAAAAAGCTCGGAAGCGGGGCGAATTGGCACAGGGCAAAACTGCAAAGCCCTCAGTCAACATTATTGGTACTACTACCCTGGGTTTCCACAACAATCACGACTGCACCGAACTCAAACGGCTAATGGCTGACTTGGGAATTGAAGTAAATACCTTAATTCCCGAAGGTGCTTCGGTAAATGACTTGAAAAAGATGCCCCAAGCTTGGTTTAACCTCGTGCCTTACCGTGAACTCGGTTTGACCACAGCTCGTTACCTAGAAGAACAATTCGGCACACCTTATATAGACATTACTCCAATGGGTGTAGTGGAAACTGCCCGTTGTATTCGCAAGATTCAGCAGGTAATTAATGCTCAAGGTGCAGAAGTTGACTACGAAAACTTCATCAATGAGCAAACCCTGTATGTATCTCAGGCTGCTTGGTTCTCCCGTTCCATTGACTGTCAAAACTTGACTGGTAAAAAAGCTGTGGTGTTTGGTGACAACACTCACGCCGCCGCCATTACCAAGATTCTGGCGCGAGAAATGGGGATTCATGTTGTTTGGGCTGGAACTTACTGTAAATATGATGCAGATTGGTTCCGCGAACAGGTTAGCGAGTATTGCGATGAAGTGCTAATTTCCGAAGATCATGGTGAAATTGGGGATGCGATCGCTCGCGTCGAACCCTCTGCTATTTTTGGCACCCAAATGGAACGCCACGTCGGTAAACGTTTGGATATTCCCTGCGGCGTAATTGCAGCACCCATCCACGTCCAAAACTTCCCCATTGGTTACAAACCATTTATGGGTTATGAAGGCACAAATCAGATTACAGATTTGATCTACAATTCCTTTACTTTGGGAATGGAAGATCACCTATTAGAAATCTTCGGTGGTCATGATACCAAAGAAGTTATTACTAAAGGAATTTCTGCTGATTCTGATTTGAATTGGACAAAAGATGGTCAAGCAGAATTGAATAAGATTCCGGGATTTGTGCGCGGTAAAGTGAAGCGTAATACTGAGAAATTTGCCCGCGATCGCGGTTTCAAAGAAATCAATGCTGAGGTATTGTACGCCGCGAAGGAAGCTGTTGGGGCTTAGATTAGCGGTTAATTAAGAAGATTGAGGGGTGAGGAGTTATGTATACTCTTTATCCCCATTTTTTTGCTTTAGTGATAAAAATTAAATTATGATATATCATAGATTTAATATTAATTTTTATATATTTTTCTCAAGAAATATTTAAAATAACTAAATTAAATATGAACGATGAAAAAGCGGCATTATTTGCGGCACTGTGTCAGGCTGGTATTAAGCACAGTCCAGAAAAGGTTGTGCGGATTGCCAAGCAAGCCGATGGCAAAATCGTATTTTTAGAGGAGGGAAAAGCTGGTAGAAGAGGTAGCGGATTATCACACATCTTAAAGGAACATCAAGATGATTTTGCCAGACGCGGAATCTCTCAGAATGAAATCCCTGATGCTGTTATGGCTGCTGTGACAATAGGAAAGTTTCTTGGTTATCAAGGAACGATAGAACCTCGCCGGGAAATCTATGAAGTAATTTTTAATGGACAAACACAATATATAGCAGTGAGTGTGGGCGATAATGGTTATATAGTCGGAGCAAATCCCGCCTCTTTAGCATAATTTCACCTGAATAGCTATGGCAGTAAAGATAAAACTAATGGCTGATTATGGGTGCGACCCTTTATGGTGGGCAGATGCTGATAAGGTTGGTAATATCGATCCAGCAAGACTGCCCCTCAGTCAAGAAACCATTAGCCATTTGAGAAAATGGGCGGCTGATTATAATGCAACATTAAATTGGCAAGATCCTGCTAACTCACCAGATTTAAGTGTAGAAGCTGAAGTAGCTTTTGAGGAAGAAGGAATTAGTTTGTGGAAGAAATTACGAACAGAACTTGCACCTAATTATCAAGTTGTTTATTTCAGTGAGCCATTAGGCAAAGTTTTAACTCATCCTAGTGAATTAGAAGTTTTACGTCCGATTCAACAATGATTTCACATAACAGAATATAAAGAAGAGTGCAGCACCAAGAAATTTATCTGCGATCGCGGTTTCAAAGAAATCAATGCTGAGGTATTGTACGCCGCAAAGGAAGCTGTCGGGGCGTAGGTTAACGGTTTAGCGATTATTTAAACTAAAGGGTGTCCTGTATGGATGCCCTTTTTGCTTACTTATCCTTGATTTACTCATCATGTACAAAAAACTGTACTACCTACAGTTTTTTTCATAACTTTCATATTTTGACAAAGATTTTATGTTTTTGACTGCTAAATTCTTACAGAGGAATTAATGTAAATTATACATAAATGAATACTGAAGAATTTAACAATGAAAAATCAGCTTTAATTGCCGAACTCGCCCAACTTAGCATTAAACACAGTCCTGAGAAGATTGTGCGGATTGCCAAGCAATCTGATGGCAAAATTGTATTTTTAGAAGAGGGAAATGCTGAAGCAGGACTCCAACACATATTGCAAGAACATTCTTTAGAATTTGCTAATCAGGGAATCAAGCCAAACCAGATACCAGATGCAATTATCACCGCAGTAACCCAAGGTAAAATAATTGGTTATCAAGGAAGAAAAAAAACTCGCACTATTTATGAAGTTAATTTTAATGGCAAAACCCAGTACATCTGTGTGACTGTAAGCGATAATGGATATATAGTAGGTGCTAATCCCAGAACTTCCTCATAATTTCGGTAAAGTAACTATGGCAGAAAAAATCAAACTCATGGCTGATTATGGATGCTACCCGCTATGGTGGGCTAGTTCCGATAAAGCTGGAGATATTGATCCAGAGACAATGCCATTAAGTAAAGAAACTATTAACCGTTTGGAAAAATGGGCAGAAGTTTATGATGCAAAGTTGAACTGGGAAGAACCTAATTCTTCAGGTTTTCCCAGTTTAGAGGCTAAAACGGCTTTTGAAGCAGAAGGAATTAGCTTGTGGAAGCGACTGCAAAAAGAACTTGCACCCAACTATGAAGTTTCCTATTTCAGTGAAACGTTACGTAAAGTTGTAACTGATACCTATATCCTGATAAATCGCAAGAGAATTAAACGATGACAACAGCTAGTTTATTTCAGTGGGTAGAACTAAAGCAGGATGTTCCTAACAGCCCTGTAAAAGCTGGCAATAGGGGAGTTGTATTGGATCATCTACGTCCTACTAAAACTCAGCAAGAGCCAGGATATATTTTAGAAATCTTTAAAGACGGTGAAACTCTAAATGTAGTTACTGTGCCTATTTCCTGGGTGAACCCTCTACCTGAAACCTGGGGAAGTATTGAACATGATACAAGACAGACAGTTTTGTGACAACTGTATTGTTAGTGTTTTAGCCATTTTATTCACCAGTTATGAATAATAAAAAGAACATTTGCAAAGACTTAGTGCGATCGCTTGTATTTTTCGAGCAATTGTAGCAAGTAATCATAACCGTCCACGCCAATAAATTTAATAATGTTAGTTCGGTACTTTATGATTAATTGCTGTACAGCTTCATCTCCTAATTTACTCTGTAAAATTGTTAGTAATCCAGCCGCTTGCCGCCATTCCACAGCAGTAATTTGCTCTAATAAATACATACCTAGACAGCTATTGTATACAGCTTTTTCGGAATTATTCAGGTTGTAATAACTTTCTGCCAAATACAAAAAGTTCAGCCCTTGCAGATATTTATCACTAGAAAACTGCACCGCCTCACTGCCTTTTTCTAGGTATTCTACAGCAGCTTGGGGTTTTTCTAAGGCGACGTGAGCAATGCCAAGACTGATGTAACAAAGGGCTTGAGTTTGGCGAGCTGCCAAGGTGATACCAAATCGTGAATCACTCAATTTTTCTGACAATTCTAAACCTCGGCGCAAGTATTCTATTGCTTGTTCATAGACATCTGGTTCTATGCGTTCCATCTGCTGCGCCGCAAACACTTCGCTATAGCCCAAAGTTGCCAAGGCGTGGGCTTCTCCCAAGCGATCGCCTGCTTGACGAGCCAAAATTAACGCCCTTTGGCTGTAGTTAATCGCCTGAGAATAATCTTTTTGAGCAACACAAATACGGCTATTGTGGTTGAGATTGGCAATTTCACAGGGTTGATCCCCGGCTTGACGAGCAATTTCTAAGGCTTCTTGGTGAAATGAGTTCGCCTCTGGATATTTACCTAAAATAAACTGGGAATACCCCAACAGCGTTAATATCCGGGCTTTTTCTTGAGTACCTTCCACTTCTTTTAGTGGTGTATCCAAATAAGCGATCGCATCCCGCAGCGAATCCCTACCGAAAAAGGCAAAGACTCCCCCGTAAAGGGGAAAGTATTCGCGATGAGCAAAAGTTCTGAGAATTTGTAACACAATCTGAAAACAGGCTTTCGCTAATTCTTCGCCTTTGGTGCGATCGATACTGGTAGCCATACGGAAACCATTAGATAACTCGCACCAAACTACAGTGAAACTGAGAAAAGTGGCAATGGACGAAGATGTACCCCATTTGGAATCATAGGGTTGTCTTTCAAACCAAGTCACCAAACCTTGCTGCATTCTTTGCAGAATTACTGTCAACTCCACCCAGTCTTTCATATCTATATAAGACTGACGGACAACTACCTCCGTTGCAGATTCGCCATCTGCCAATGCACAAAATAACAGTTTTGGCAATGGACTGCTGACTTTTAGCGCCCATGAAGCCCAAGGGTCTTGCTTTGCTCTGGACTCTTTCAATTCTAATGGAGTTGCTGTTGGTTCGTAAATCCAACTGACAAGAGAACCTTCTAATTGCTGATAGGATTCTACGCCGTTAGCAATGCCGATCACTAGTTGTTGTATTTCTTGTTTTAGGTGCAGATCCTCGTGAGAAGACACCGTTTCCTTTAACTCTTGCGCCAGTTGTTGTAATTGATTTTGGCTGAAAACTTGGTTTTGGTTGGGGTCAATAATTTGTAACAAGACTGAAAAGCGAGATGCTTCTGAGGCTGTGAGAATTTGTTGCACAGCTGCGGTGACTGCGGCTTGATTTCGCTTTTGTTTTTGGATTCGTTCCCATTCCCCTTGAATACTTTGTAATGCTTTGAGGGTACGATTTAAACGAGCTTTCTTTAACTCAGGAGTCTCTTTTTGGAACAAACTCGGAGAATTTATCACCTGATCTAGTTCAGATTGGGTGGAATGTAAGCGATCGCTCAAACAGCGTTCAAAGATTTCACCATTACCACTGCTTACATTTTCTACTAATTGGCGATATATAAACTCTTTGGAACTGATTTTACCTTTGAGGGCGGTAGTAATAATTTCCTCGATTAACTTTTGATAGCAGTCAGATAAGGAATTAGATCCTGCGGCTGGCGTAGGTTCTGCTGCTAGATTATTTGTTTCAGAAGTAGAGGAATCGGATATTTCTTCTTTAGTTGGCGTTACTAAAGTTTCCTGAGAAATAGAAGAATCGGATATTTCTTCTTTAGTTGGCGTTACTAAAGTTTTCCGAGAATTTATAGGTGAAGCATTTGCTTTAGAATTAGATAAGTAATAATCTGCTAAAGAGCCGCAGAGAAACTCTTCACGAAAGCTGTCTATTTTGGCAACTGACTGGATTTTGCGGTAACGACGTTTCTGATACCATAAACCAGAAATGAGTAAGCCTGCGATGACTCCTATGCCAACTCCTGCCATAGCAACCTTGGCAGCTTCTAAAGCATTATTTTGTTGTCCAGATTCGACAGTAGGGTTGGAAGATGTACTTTGAGCAATAGCATAGTCACTCCCTGAACTTAGCTGCACGCTAGTGGCGATCGCCGCAACCGACAGTATAAATCTAAATATAAACTTTGATTTCGACATAATTTGAGAGTTAAAAAAATATGTTGTCTATTTCTGGAGACTAACCGCCTCCCCAAAGAGTGGAGAGTCAAAAATAAAACTCACTAGCTCCCTTTTTTACTAAGGAAGTTACATACATATAAAAATAAACTTTGTCAACGGTAGTTTCCAGAAGATGTTCTTATTTCTTAACATTATTTGTGCATTTATGAATCTTGACAAAGCCAGATGTTAAAATAATTCGTAATTCGTAATTGGTAAATTTTGTTTTGTAATGGGGATTTAAACTCCAATTGCATTACTTACCTATTTATTGAACCGGGGGACTTAAACCCGCGGAACTCGTTAATGCCGATTTTCAAAATAATATTTGTATCAGGTATTTCGTAAAATGGTTATAACTTATAGCGATCGCATAATCAAACAGCATTGAGATCGATAGCCAATGGCCGCAGAAGTTGGCATAGATAGTTAGAAAAAATCGTTTAGATGACTTAGATAATAGATAATTTTTTTGATACATCATCAAACGAAGTTCAAAAATATCAGTAGCTTAAGTATAAATTACATTACTTCAGATAAATCTAGCACTAATTATTTGGCAATACGGAAATATCACTAATACAATAATAAAATTAAGCTGCGTCAAAATTAGGCTCAAATAAAGCCCAATAAATTCATATATAAGTAATAAAATAGAAAGTAGAATTTTAACCTGATAATGGTATGGTCTGTAAACACCTGTAATCCGAATATTTTTGTGTCCAAACCTTTCAAGAATAATTACATAAAGTGCTAGCTTAACATTAAGCTCCAGGTTGTAACACTACTAGCTGACTAGGGTTTTCAATTGTCAGTTCACAAGTGCCGTCTTCTAGTTCTGTTGGCTCTACTCCAATAATATTGACTTGTTTTCTATTAATAATTTCTGGTGAGCTACCATCTGTAATTTTGTTCAGCGTTTGTGAAGAAACAAAGGCTTGGCAACTTTTATGATTTTCTCGTTCCAATCGGAATCGAATCATTCCATTGTCCTGGTTGGTGAAACCAGCCACCCGTCCTAGAATCCCTTGAGATGTTGCATTGCAAAAAAATTGTACGGGATTTCTACTAAAATTAGCGCAAGACAAAACCTGATCTCCTCTTAATGCAATCGTTCTAAACTCTTTATAGTCTGGCTCTTCTCCTGTGTCGTAGTTT
>NZ_JAIVFV010000139.1 GCF_020829445.1 Nostoc sp. CHAB 5836 | reverse complement strand
TTATTGAGAATAAGATTCGTGCCACTTTTATTCCTCAAATATCCTTTTATGTATTATTTTATTCTTGTGATTTTCATTTATTACCGTAATAACCGCTTATGACAGTAAGGGGTGCGGAATGTGGGATTGAGACCTCTCCCTCTGTTGAACTAAAGTTCAAGTCTGTCCCTCTCCGACTCGGAGAGGGACAGGTTTTGCGTAGTAAAACCAGGGAGAGGTTTTTTGGGTTTACAATTCCAATTTTTCACCCCGAATCGAATAATCTAACAACTCCATCGGGTGAATAACTGAAATCTTCTTACCTTGTGACTGCAAATGTTTAGTAATTTGCAAAGTACACCCCGGATTAGCAGAAGCAATTAACTCAGCACCAGTATTCAACAAATTCTGCACTTTTTGCCGACCCAATTCTTCAGCAACTTCGGGTTGCAGCATATTATAAATCCCAGCACTGCCACAACACAAAGCTGCATCTATTGGTTCGCTTAACTTTACCCCTGGAATTTGCCGCAATACCTGACGCGGTTGCACGCTAATCTTTTGTCCATGCAATAAATGACAAGCATCTTGATAAACTAAATTCAAAGGTTTATCAGTTAGTGGTGAAAGTTTTGCGGTTAAGCCAACAGTTGCCAAAAATTCTTGAGCATCTTTAACCTTAGCCGCAAAATCCTTCGCCTTTTCCCGATATTCTGGGTCATCTTCTAAAATGTGACCGTATTCTTTCAAAGTATGACCGCAACCAGCAGCATTGATAATTACGAAATCGACATCAGTGTGAGCAAAACTATCAATCATCTGCCTTGCTAAAGCTTTCGCCTGTTCAGTTTGTCCTTGGTGTTCGGGAAGCGCCGCACAACAACCTTGAGATTTAGGAATCACAACTTCACAACCATTCGCCGTTAAAACCCGCACCGTCGCTTCATTCACAGGTGAGAAAAACAGCCTTTGCACACAACCCAAAATCACCCCAACACGGTAACGCTTCTCACCTTTAGCAGCAATCACACTAGGCAAATTATCTTGAAAAGATTTCAGAGTAATTTCCGGTAGAATCGATTCCATTGCTGCTAAACGGGGCGATATTTTATTCAGTAAACCCGTAGCACGAAATAATTTAGCAAATCCCAACTTTTGATAAACTAACAACGGAACTAATAAAACTCGTAAAAGGTTAGGATAAGGAAACAGAGAAAATATCAATTGACGAAATAACTTGTCTGGTAAACTGCGGGGATAATTCCGTTCAACTTGATGACGAGTTGCAGAAATTAACTTATCATACTGCACACCAGAAGGACAAGTACTTACACAAGCAAGACATCCCAAACAAGAATCAAAATGTTCTACCGTTGCCGTATTCAGGGCAATTTCACCCTCATTAATGGCATCCATTAAATAGATACGTCCTCTAGGAGAATCCATCTCTTTACCCAGCACCCGATAACTGGGACAAGTCGAGAGACAAAATCCACAATGTACACAACTATCAATCAACTTCGGGTCAGGCGGATGACTCTCATCAAACCCCTTCAAATTCTTTAAACTAGCCGTATTATTAACAAAATCTTCTGAAACTTGCATAATTAATTCTTCTCCCCTCTTCCTTTGCGCCCTTTGCGCCCTTTGCGGTTCGTTTTCTTCAAACTAAATTCCACCCAAAAACCGACCAGGACTTAAAATATTCTTACTATCAAACTGTTCCTTAATACGGCGCATCAACGGCAAAGCATTCCCCGTATAACCCCAAACATCTACTTGTTCTTTAACTGCCATTGGTGCTGACAAAATTGTTAAAAAACCTTTATTAGCTTGAGTGCGATCGCGCACTTTCAAAATTTGATTTTTACTCTCCAATTGTAACAAACCCAAACCACTACTAATATGAATCAAACCCAACTCCACCTCAGTCAAAATCTCCACAGCAGCAGTAGGTAACACTCCTATTTTGCAGGTAATGACCGATTCTGTGGCAGTATTATATATTCGTTCTTGCAATCTCTGCCATAGATTAGCTTCATCACCATCGGCAAAAATTGCTCCATCTAAGCCTAACTTTTGCCCAACTTCCAAAACTCGGTTTGACTGTTCCTTAACGCTCTCACTAATACTTTGAAAACGAGCAATTAATCCCAGTCCTTCACCTAAACCTAAGCTAGACACCAATTTAGTTGATAGCAAATCAGCCTGAACCGGTGTTAACGCCGAACCTCGAAGGATATCAGCCCCTTGGGATACAGCCTTTACACTACCCGTTAGCACCACCGTACCCGATGCTTCTGGTAGCGGATACACGCGGAAAGTTACTTGACTAATAACTCCTAATGTGCCATAAGATCCAGTAAACAACTTCATCAAGTCATATCCGGCAACATTTTTGACTACTCTTCCCCCAGCTTTAGCCATTTGTCCATCAGCACGCACAAAGGTAATACCTAGCAGCTGGTCGCGCACACTACCATAGCGTTGCCGCAGAGAACCTGTATCAGCTGTGGCAACAATACCGCCAATGGTTGCTGACTCTGGTGCAGTGGGGTCAAGGGCGAGAAATTGCCGCGACTTTGCCAAAAGCGCTTGCAACTGAGAGAACTTCATCCCAGCTTCTACTGTGACAGTCAAATCGCCAACTGCGTGTTCAATTAGTTGATTGATGCGTTCTGTACAGACTACAACATCAATGCCTTTGGCTAAACCACCCCAGTTGAGTTTACTACCACTACCACAGGGGAGGATGCGCCAGTTGTTTGTGTGAGCTGTGGCGATAACTGTGGCTAGCTGTTCTTGGGTGCGAGGATAGACAATACAACTGGGAAGTTTCCCAGAAGCGTAGACGCCTTGCGGCTTCTCGTTAGAGATCGCCTGTTGAATAAGTTTTTGCTGACCAAGTTCGATATTTTCCCAAAGACAAACAGCATTTTCTTCACCGACGATAGATGCCAAATCAGAAGCGCACACGGCTTGCGGCCCGTCGTTAGACATTGCTTTCATTGAGTTTATTTTTTGACGCCCTACATCTAATTTACTGGCTAACCTGACCAAAAAAGCGCATTGCCATTAATACACGGTGGATAATTCAGTTGCGAGTTTTGCTTCAAAACAGACAAGGGAGGAGGGGCTAAGTACAGATGCAGCATAAAATCGTGGCGAATTGAGGGTTGAAATTTAAACGCAGAGGGGCGCAAAGGGAAGCGCAAAGGAACGCAGAGAATTCGCTACGAATTTATGAAATATTGTACTAAAATCTGACTTTTCCCGTTAAGTCATGAAACACCGAATATGACCTGACAATTGAGGTTATGTGGAAAAGTCCTTTTTGGATCGGAATCCCGTACTAAAGTTGATTGGCTAGTGAAGCGTAAAATAGAAAATAATAGATATATGGACAAACGATATTTTTTAGAGGCTAGTGCAGTAATAGTCGGCACAGCATTGTTATCAAGGTATATCAATTGGGGGTCAGAAGAAATGACAACTTCTAAGAGTGGATTTGAAGTTACTAAACCAGAGTCAGAATGGCGGACGATTTTAACGCCAGAACAGTTTAGTGTATTGCGTAAACATGGAACTGAACGCCCTTACACCAGCCCATTAGATAAGGAATACGATTCAGGCACTTATTTTTGTGCCGCGTGTGAACAGCCACTGTTTACATCTGATGCCAAATTTAACAGTGGTACTGGCTGGCCCAGCTTTTTTAACCCAATTGAAGGTGCGATCGCCACTACTGTAGATCGGTCGTTGTTTATGACCAGAACTGAAGTGCATTGTAGTCGCTGTGGTGGTCATTTGGGTCATGTTTTTGATGATGGGCCCGCACCCACTGGTAAGCGCTACTGCATGAACGGTGTTTCGCTGAAGTTTGTTCCTGCTTGATAAGTTGCATCAGCGAACACCCCGTCGTAGACATCGCACGCTTTAACCTAAATCGTCCTATTTGTTTGGCTCTTTTTTCTCCTTTTTGTCTTTAGGATCTTTTTTAGGTTTTTTAGCTTCTTTATTACTTTTTCTTTCCTTAGACATCAGTTTTCTCCAACTAGGTTAATCAGTGAAAGCTTCCACATTCTGCTGTCAGGGAATCAGAAGGTGGCTTACCTGATATTCTTTTAAAGCAAAAAAGAAAGTATCAGACAGAAATGCTACTAACTACCATGATACGGTGTTGTTTGGTTTTCTTCTGATAGCCTTCTTATAGCGGTTCTCAATTGCATGGAATACAGACCTAACCCCCAGCCCCTTCCCTTCTAGCGTTGGGGAGTAAGATTCAAAGCCTCTCTCCTCTTAGGAGAGAGGTTTGGAGAGAGGTCAAAACTGTACTCCACCCAAGCGAAAACCGCTATAATCTATTGGAACCACGATCGCCTGTAGGATAGCATAGCTAGCTGTGCTACCCTAATTATTTACAATGTGGCTACAAGTTCCTTTAAGCGATCGCGTCCATCGCGGAATACAGGCCAACCATCCCCCACCAACACTGCTTCTACCCGACTTAGTTGAGCCAACCTGCCAACGGAAGCAACAGCCTCCTCTCGATTCAGCAGCTTGTCATCTGGTAAAATGGTTAAGCTACCTGCTTTACGTGCCCGGACTAAATCCCCTGTAATTAAAGTTGTCTCCTCCAGTAACAGAGCCAATTCACCAGGAGTTTTAGAACCTTGCAGTTCCATCACCTCCAGTCCTGGGACAAATTCTTCACCATCAGATAGCCAGCGATCGCAAGGTATGGGAAAAGTATCTTTTTCTGCTACGGGCCCAGCTATCTTAGCATAGGTTTGATCGGCAATTTCTTTACTTGCCCTGACATGCTCAGAATTGGTCAACACAATCCAAGCCACACCACCGAGGGATTTCAGATGATTCCAATCATGGTTTGATAGGGCTACTGGGTCAATCAAGATGTTGCCATCTGCGCGAATCCAGGCAATCCCATTGAAGTCAATATTTCTTGTCGGATTGAAATTAGACCAGCTATAGAGATCGGGGCGGTGCAAAGATTTCATGATGATTCTGGATCAGTACCTTCAATAATTGACTATTAATATCAATAAGTATATAGATAATAAGGGCATTGGGCATTGGGAAAGACGAGGCAGATGTTAATCAGTTATCAGTTACCCTGCGTATGGTGGGGGATAAAGAAGCGCCATCAACACCTTCCACCAATTAGTGGGGGACTTAGACCCTGAGAATTCAGGTCATCTGGAAAACCTCTCTTCCTTTTAGGAGAGAGACTTTGAATTTCCCCCTTCCCGCGACGAGTTGGGGGTTAGGGGGTTAGGTTTTGGGTGGATTTTTCCACATAACCTGAATTGTCAGGACTTAGACCCAGGGATTTTGCTGATAACTGTTCACTATTGACTGTTAATCAGTATGCCATTACTTGGGGCGATCGCTGATTTCGTCATGCGATCGCTAATAAAGTTCGTTGTTCTCTCGGCTTAGATATGGATCTCGAAACTCAAATCTTTGATCAGCTGAACTCCCTACACCACCTGAGTACAGGTCGTCATCGACAACGATCACAGAAGACCTTAAGTAATGTCTCAGTTGTGGTCTAAGTAAGTTGGCGCGAAAAAATTAAAGTATACTACGAAACGTAAATAGGCTTAAAATCTTGACTAATGACCAATGACAAAGGACAAATGACAGCTTTACCCAGTTAGCTTTAATCGTGCCGACTTACTTAAATATTTGAAAAATGTTGTAATGCCTCAAATTGCTGCCAACAAAGGTACAATGCACGCGGTACGTGAAAACATCCTTTCCATTTGCCGCCTTTGAGGTTCAACAATACTTCTCCACGCCGATTGAGATAGCCAAACCACTCACCATACTCTGAATCAGCAAAATGTGACCAGGCGTAATCGTGCATCTTTTGATACCATTCCCAACATACTTCACGCCCTGTCAAGCGATAGCCCATCGCTAATGCAACCAAAGACTCTAGGTGAACCCACCACAGCTTTTGATCCCATTCCAATTGTTGTGGGGGATGACCGTCTGCATCCATAAAGTAATACAATCCGCCGTACTCGCTATCCCAAGCGAAATTCAGGATATTTAGTACCACATCAACGGCTTGGTTAATAGTTTTGGTGTCGTTTTTCCGACGCGCAATGTCCATGATAAACCACATAGCTTCGATCCCGTGACCTGGGTTAATCAGCCGTCCCTCAAAACAATCGATGTGGGAACCGTCAGGGGCAACGTTTTCGTACATTAGTCCCCGTTCGGGGTCGAGAAAATCGGTCATCACTTCGCGGACTGTCTCGGCTAGGACATTCTCTAGTGTTTCCTTTGGCAGCAACCATTCCATTTCTAGAGTCAGGTTGGCTAAAATCATCGGTACAGCCAATGATTTCATGGGGCGTGTGCCGGGATAAGTTTTATTATATTTGCCCTTCGGGTTCTCCTTGCGGCGTAATACGTTGCTATAAGCTTGCATCGCTACATCCTTTGCCCATTCTTCGCCCCCAGCGAGTGCGTATTGACTAAATGCCATCGCTGCAAAGGAATCAGAAAAGATATTGTAAGGTTGAACCAATGGTTTCCCTTCACGAGTGAGGGCAAAGTACCAGTTACCATCACTATCTCTGCCATGTTGGGCGAGAAAATTAGCGCCATTGCTGGCAATTTTCAGCCAGTTTTCGCGCTTTTCTAGCTGGTTGTAAAGCATGGAAAAAGTCCACACCTGACGGTTTTGCAGCCAGATTAATTTGTCTGTATCATAAATTTTACCTTCGCGATCAAGGCAGGTGAAATAGCCGCCTTGCTGCCAATCCAGAGAATATTTTTCCCAAAATGGGAGTACGTCGTTGAGGAGGGCGTTTTTGTAAAGTTCAGCGTAGGCGTAGCCCACCGGAGGCATTGCTTGAAAATTATACCCCATAAATTTCCTCCCCTTTTGTGCCTAAAACATCCTCTTAACAGTTATCATATTTTGACTTGAAGAGGGAGCGTCTACTGTTTATCCTATTTTTATTAATGAAGCAGCTTACTTTGAGAAAGGAATTGCAATGTATCTAAGTACAGATGCAGCATTAATTCGTGGTGAATTGAGGGTTGAAATTTAAACGCATAGGCGCAACTCTTGGAGACGCACTCGCGTTCGCCTTCCCCTAGGGTAGGTTCGCAGAGAATTCGCTACTAATTTATGAAATATTGTACTAAGTCAAAAGCAGGAAGAGGTACTTTAATTTATTCGCCCTTCTAACCAAGATTGCAAATCAGCCAAGGTGGTAAAATCAAGCAATGCATCGCTCAAATCTGCGAGAACAGGTAAAGATAAACCAGAAATTGAGGAGCGCATTTCTTCAGACAGTTCTCCAAGCCGCTTAGTCAATAGTCGGGAAATAGCATTAGCCATTGCTTCTCGTCCTTCTTCTCGTCCTTCTTCTCGTCCTTCTTCCTTGATTTCTCGATAAACTCTAGTTTGCTGTAGTGTTATTCCTAACATAGACTCTACCTCCACTTGGCTCAATTGTTCAAACCTGTACATCATTATCGTCGTCAGTATCTCTATTATGACGCGACGCTTTGCTAATGGTACTTCTTGACCAGTTCTTGTTAACAAATACCTTGCTTCTTCAGGTGCTTGTTCTTCCTCTAACGTAGTTAGTACCATCAGTGCCACCCATAAAGGTAATTGGCGAATATTCCCCAATTCATCCAAATACACCCGATGCACTTGGTTACTATTGAGCAATCCCCGATGAGGGTAAATGTTACTTTGTTCGGTATTGTGAGATGGATAAATTACAACTGCTTGCCAATCGTTAAATCTGGCGCGGTTGCGGTAAAAGTATAGAGAAGATTCAGCAAAGACTCTTTCATAAAGCTGTTCATCCTTTTGAAACTGTACCTCACAAAAATACACAACTCCAGGAGTCTCGCTTTCTGGTAAGAGAAATACCCCATCAATTTCAAATTTGGGTTCTTTGACGGCTACCGAATCAAACCGATAAGCATCAGCATTTTCCGGAGGATTTGTCAAGAGTTCAAATAAAAGAGTGGGGGATTGTTGAAACAGTTTGTAAAAAATTGAGTCTCGACGCATGGAGCATTTTATTTGATTTTTTAAATCTGCGATACATTTAATCACATATTCTTCTACATAAGTAAGTCGGCAAGAATAAATTAAACTATGTTACGAAACGTAAATACACCTTAAACCCTTATAAATGACGAAGGACAAATGACAAATGACAGCTTTAGCCAGTTAGCTTTATTTGCGTCGCTTTACTTAAGTAAGTCGGCAAGAATAAATCAAACTATGTTACGAAACGTAAATACACCTTAAACCCTTACAAATGACGAAGGACAAATGACAAATGACAGCCTTAGCCAGTTAGCTTTATTTGCGTCGCTCTACATAGCTATTCCCTTTACTTTGCTAGGCGATACATAATCACTTTTCCTTTCCAATTTTCTTCTACAAATACCAAATACTCACCATTGGAACGCCGAAAAGCGCGGATACCGTAGGGTATATCAATCCAGCCACTTTCACTGCCAACTTCTGGGCCTGGTTTTAACTGTTGTACTTGCGCTCCCGTCTTAGCATTATAGACATATACCTCTGCGGTTTTAACTGTCACGGCAAATACATAATCTCCCGCCACACTCATGGCCGCCGTAGACACTTCACGTTTACCCGTGGTGTCGTAGGGAATGACAATTCGCCAACGGGGAGTACGATTTCCTTGACTCCAATTGTCAAAACGGGCAATTTCAGATCCCACAACTCCACTGTCATCACCGAATGCAGGGCGATCTACTGTGAACCCTGACAAATACATCGTATCTGTTTCGGGAAAATATTCGATCCGCCGCAAGTCGTTAAAAATGTCGGGAGTAGTTTGCTTTTCCATCGAACTATAGCTGTAGATGGGGTTGCCTTTAGCATCTATTCCCTGCAAAGGATAGTGTCGAATGCCATCTTGTGTCCGCAAAGCTTTCCAAACATCTCCTTTGCTGTCTACCCACCAGCCGCCGAGATGAGGATAATCTTTGCTGCGATCGTATTCGTTCTTTTCAAATTTGCCATTACCGTTGCGATCGCCCCAGATCCATTCGCCTTGTTCTGGTTGATGCGGTGGCCAATTTCCCTTGATAAATGGTTTATCTTCGCCATTGGTACCGACAAACATCCCGGCTGGGATAGCAACTTTACCATCTGTAGCTGGATTAAAACGATATATTTGCAGAAAGCTGCTATACATATCTGTGAGGAACAAAAACGGCTTCCCTTGGATGCGGCGCACAAAGGTTCCATCTGGCGATGTATGCAGTCGGGGATCTTGAGGATATTTAAAAGGATTTAAGGTGTAGGCTTTGTAAGTCCATTGTTTACCAGCAGCCTGACTGTAATCCATCAGATAATGTTCTTGTTTGGTGAATACATCTACACCATCAGTTTTCGGATCAGCATCTGCATTATCGACGAATATCAATCCCAGCGATCGCCAAATTAGTTTTCCCGATGGCGAAAATTTCCGCAAATCTGTTCCTGATTTGTTGAAACCATTACTATTTATATAGATATTGCCTGAAGCATCTGTACCAACTCCGGTAAGTCCATAAAGTTTCAAATCTCGAACTTCACCAGGAATTCCTGCATAGATACCGCCTTTAGAACCAAAACTACCCACCTGCGTCGGCTGATCTGTGATGTCGTAAACCAACATTTGCTGACGTGGCCCATTTTCTGCCACCAACAGCTTACCTTGATGATTAATTGCGATCGCAGTTGGTTCAACGATATCTGCAATCTGTTGGGGCAGTTGCTTTCCACTCTGGGAATAATGTAAAACTTTGGCAGGCTTACTACCATTTTTGCTTTGAATAATCCACAGATTTTTTTGTGGATCAATAGTTATTGCTCCCGGATTAGCAACGGTAAAGCTGCGGAGTTCCTTCATTGTATCAGTATCATAGACACGAATTCGGCTAGCAGCAAAATCACTCACATACAACTCGTTTCCCATAGTTGCTAATCCAGCGACTTCATTTTTAGTACTGGTAATTAACATACTTTTATCCCAGCCACGCCCTTCAGGAAACGGTGCAGGTTTTCCCGACAAATCATAGCGTCTAACGCAATGCCAAGTTGTTCCTTCTGCTGGGTAATCTTCATTGGTTTTGCCTTTCGATCCCTGAGTCATGGCAATGTAAATATATTTACTATTTACTGTTACAGCTTTGCCACCACCACGACTCCAGCCGTGAGTATCCCCAATAGCACCAATAACCTTACCATCCTTATATATAGCTGCTTCCATTCCCGCCTCATCCCAATGGCTGTTGGTATAAACTGTGCCATCAGGGGCAACATACATTGCCTCAATATTGTTTTGTACCCGCAGATTTCCACTGCCAATAGTATTACCTATCCACGATGTTTTATATGTAAGGGTGGGTGTTTCAATATTATTTTGTACCAGCAGATTTTCACTGCCAATAGTATTATTTGTCAACGATGTTTTGTATGTAAGCGTGGGTGTTTCCGTTGTCGCCCAGTCTGTTGTAATTCCAATGCTAGTAACAATTACTCCAACGGTCACACTGAGTAAAAAGTTGAAAGGTTTACTTCTTTGTAAATATCTAGTTTTAGATATTTTTTTGATGTGCTGATTGATATGGTGACGGAGTTTTATTAATTCCGTGATTAATTTATTACTCATATAATTTTTAAGGTTTTAATTATTTATATACAATCAGTATTTCTCAAATCCGTACAAAAAATATAACTATTTTTAAGTAGATAATATACAATTTATCTTGTTTCTTTATCGATTAATAGTGGTTTTTATCTTTCCCTATCTACCACTGAGCTTATCCAATGGTAGGTATAATATGTATCGGAGTCAGTGTTCTTGAGTTAATAAAAAGACAGGTTTGAATTCATTATTGACGTTGGCATATAAATAGTTTATAAATTGGTGTTCCAGAAAAAACTTTTATTAGTAATGTGTATTCGGAAATTAGAGTAATTCAGATTGGGATACAACACCAGGGCTATTTCATTCTCATCTAGCCCGCCTCAGAATGAATTCTGAGTCTAATAGCGAAAGTCGTCTCAAGACGACTGAGAAAAGGTTATAGTCCAATGCGCTTGGGTTAAGGATTTTCTGGAGAACCATAGGTCTGTAGAGACGTTGCATTGCAACGTCTCTACACTCTCCACTGGACAAGGGTTTTAGTCTTATCCCAAGGGTATTGGGTTATAGTCCGTTTGAACGGACTTTAACTATAAGAGAGGAACTGAAGTTCCGGGTGTTTTATGTTTTAATATATTTATCGGACACACATTGATGGAAGATAATAAACAAATAAGTTTTGATTCAATATCTGCATCTATTCTCACCCTTGGATTAGGCTGGTTTCCCAAAAGTCCCGGAGGATTAGAAAGGTATATTTATGAACTAACTCATAAATTAGCAGCAAATCAAGACCAGATTGAATTATGCGGAGTCGGTCTACCAGAGGCTGAAATAAATTCGCCCATTAAGCTGACTAACTTGGCTTCTGTTGATAGTGCTATTTGGCAAAGATTATGGTCGATTCGCACTAACTTCCAGAAAACAAGAACAAGCAAACCAGACGCTATTAATTTGCACTTTGCATTATATAGCTTTCCTATTTTAGATATTTTACCAAAGGGAGTACCAGTTACTTTTAACTTTCATGGCCCTTGGGCTTCTGAAAGTCAGCAAGAGGTAGTTAATAAAAACCTTAGTCTTTTAATTAAGCACTGGCTAATAGAACAAAACACTTATAATCGCTGCGATCGCTTCATTGTTTTGAGCAAAGCATTTGGTAAAATTTTACATGATAAATATCAAGTACCGTGGAGCAAAATTAATGTTATTCCTGGTGGAGTTGATATTAACTGGTTTCAGCCTAATTTATCACCCCAGGAGGCTTGTACAAAGCTAGGCTGGCCAAGTAATCGCCGTATCCTATTTACATCACGCCGCTTAGTACATCGAACGGGAGTTGACAAATTATTGCAAGCACTGGCTATAATTAAGCCCAGAATACCAGATGTTTGGCTAGCGATCGCAGGTCGTGGTCACATCCAAGCTGCACTACAACAACAGGCTACAGAATTAGGACTAGATGACAACGTTAAATTTTTAGGTTTTCTACCTGATGAGCAATTACCTATAGCTTACCAAGCTGCTGAATTGACTATTATGCCTAGTCAATCTTTTGAAGGTTTTGGATTAGTAATAATCGAGTCTCTAGCTTGTGGCACTCCTGTTTTATGTACTCCAGTTGGGGGAATGCCAGAAATTTTATCAGGATTTTCACCCGATTTAATTACTACTTTAACAGAAGCCTCAGCTATTGCTGAAAAATTAGAAAAAGTCCTTTTGGGAAATATCCCCGTCCCTTCACGATCAGCCTGTCGCCACTATGCCACCACAAACTACGACTGGAATCAAATCGCCCAACAAGTACGGAAGATTTTATTAGCTTAAACAAGTGATTGACTTTTCACGTTATATGGAAAAGCTAACGATTCACCTAACCCCCCAACCCTCTTTCCGACGCGAAAAGGGAGGAAATTCAAAGTCTCTCTCCTCTTAGGAGAGAGAAATAGAAGTGAGCTTTTCCACATACCGTGAAAAGAAAAGTCAGAAACAAGTGATTGTAATAGATGTTAGGGGTGCTACGTGGGTCAAATTAGATAAAATAGAGGTCTTATGAAAATTCTTTTTTTAGACCAAAGCGGTAAACCAGGCGGCGCAGAATTGTGTTTAATAGATATTGCTAAACCTTATGGCGATCGCGCTTTGGTAGGTTTATTTGCAGATGGGCCTTTTAGCACTTTATTGCAGCAAAATAATATCCCAGTAGAAGTTCTCGCAACTCAAGCAATCCCAATTCACAAAGAAAGCAGTTTGCTACAAGGATTCAAGAGTCTAGGACAACTTGCACCTCTGATTACTAAAGTAGTTAAAAAAGCGCGTGAATACGATTTAATCTATGCCAACACCCAAAAAGCATTAGTTGTCGGAGCATTAGCAAGTTTTTTTAGTCGTCGCCCTTTAGTCTATCATTTACATGATATTCTTTCCAAAGAACATTTTAGCCAAACTAATCTTCGCGTTGCTGTTAACTTAGCTAATGGTTTTGCATCATTAGTAATTGCTAATTCTCAAGCTAGCAAAATAGCCTTCGTCCAAGCAGGAGGACGCTCAGATATCGTCGAAGTTGTTTATAACGGCTTTGATCCGAAAATTTATCAACCTGGTGAGTCTGACATTAATAAATTACAGCAACATTTAGGATTCCAAGGAAAATTTGTCGTCGGACACTTTAGCCGTCTTGCACCTTGGAAAGGGCAGCATATTTTAATTGATGCCCTTACCAAATGTCCACCAGAGGTGACAGCAATTTTAGTAGGTGACGCACTGTTTGGCGAACAAGATTACGTCCAAAAGTTACACCAACAAGTTGCGGAACTGGGATTAGAAAACCGCGTCAAATTTTTAGGATTTCGTTCTGATATTCCCCAGTTAATGGCAGCTTGTGACTTGGTAGCACATACCTCTACTTCCCCAGAACCTTTTGGTAGAGTGATTGTTGAGGCGATGCTATGTGGAAAACCTGTAGTTGCAGCAAAAGCTGGGGGTGTAATGGAATTAGTAGAACATGGACTCAATGGTTTTCTAGTGACGCCAGGAGAACCCCAAGAACTTGCACAAGTGATTACCGCTTGTCTTCAGGAGACGGAAATAACTGCAAGTATAGCCAATAATGCCCGAACTACTGCTAGTCGGCGTTTTGATGTTGCAATTATTAATCAGCAAATTGCCCAACTGCTGTCCCAAAGATGCTAGTAGTCTCATTAATTTTGATGAGTTCGTAGTAAGCACTTGAGTGCTTAAAAATCCCGGACTCAAGTCCTTACTACAAACCCTCCTTAGCTACACTAAACTGGTTACAGAGATATTCCAGGCGATCGCATCAAGCCGCTTCCCGCAGTTGTGACGACACACTCACTTCTGGAAATGAAAGGGAGAGTTGCTCGGCTTGAGGTACCGCCGCTTGCTCCAAAACTTGAACTTCTATATTCACGCTTACCAAATAACTGCCTGTATCAGCACCAACCGCTTCAGTAATTAATTTGGCAATGTCTGGGCGTTTGGCAGTTAGGGGGTCACGTAAAATACACCGATCCCATTCATGCTTGGCAGTCGGATTGAGGTTGAGAATGTAATGCTTCATCATCGAACTAACCCTTGAATCCATCTTCCAGAAGGTTTTCACAGAGCCGTTATGCATTTGGCTAGGCTTTGTGGACGCTATCTATATTATAGTATATTTGTACTAAACAAGTGATATTTGAGCGAGAAAAGAGGGAATATAGATCAATACAGTTCAGTTAAGCATTTATTTCTTCTCTTTCTTTGCCTCCTTTGCGTCCTTCTCCCAGGGGGAGACGCACTCGCGTTTGCGGTTCTGAATCCCCAATCTCCAATTCAATAAAATCTGCCCATAGGTAACTTTTAATAAAAAGCTATTGCAACTAAGCTTACAAAGTACCACCTAATTTTTATATAAATAACTATATGGTAGATATCTATATTATTGACCTATTTGTGATTGGTCTACTTTTGCTGACGGTAACATTAGGGTCAGGCTGGATTGCTCGCTTACCTCTTTCTTTTGCCCTGATCTATCTAGTGGTTGGTATTTTGCTAGGCCCTTCCGTCTTTGGGCTGATTCAATTACGTCGAGATGAAGTTTTTAATGCCGAACTGCTGGAAAAAATAACAGAACTTGTAGTAATTATTTCTGTGTTTAGCTGCGGCTTAAAAATTGTTCGCCCTCTAAAATTGAAGCTTTGGGGTATTACGGCGCGATTGATTGTATTTCTGATGCCAATTTCAATTTTTGCTCTGGCTGTTGTGGGTAAGTTGTTTTTAGGGATGAATTGGGCAGAAGCGATTTTATTAGGAGCAATTCTTGCACCTACCGATCCAGTATTAGCATCAGAAGTGCAACTAACCGATACCAACGACCAAGATGAGTTGAGATTTGGTTTAACTTCTGAAGGTGGGTTAAATGATGCTTTAGCTTTTCCCTTCGTTTATTTTGGCATTCATGCCTTAGAAGACGACAACTGGGGTAACTGGTTTAAGCAGTGGATAATGGTTGATTTAATTTGGGCGATCGCAGTTGGCATTATTATGGGAATTGTTGTTGCCAAATCTATAGTTTGGATTGAAAAAAGAATTCAAAAACGCCGTCCTACCGATGAGTTAATGGAAGATTTTATTGCTATCAGCACAATTCTCTTAACTTATTCCTTAACAGAAATGGTAAATGGCTATGGATTTCTGGCAGTATTTGTTGCTGGGTTAGTTGTCCAACGCAGTTACAAAAATCCTGAAAAACCCTTAGCACAATTGAAATTTGTTGAGCAAGTTGAAAAGCTGCTGGAAGTTGGGACAATTTTACTATTAGGTTCAATATTATTATTGAAACCAATGCTCAATTATGCGATGCAATCTTTGTTAGTGATAATTTTATTATTCTTGATCATCAGACCAGTAGGAGTTTGGATTAGCACAATAGGTAAACGTCCCCTAGACTCACATCGTCGAACCTTCCACCCAGGAACTCGGTGGTTATTCGGATGGTTTGGTATTCGCGGTGTTGGCTCTTTATATTATCTTGCTTATGCGTTTGGTCACGGCTTAAAAGGTGAAGTAGGCGAACAAATTGCTTGGATAACTTACACTACTATTGTAGTTTCGGTGATCGTGCATGGAATTAGTGCAACTCCATTAATGAAGTGGTATCAGCGCAATTTAGCTAAGGAAACAAATACCACTATTCCCGCGACAATTGATGAATTTGAATAAAAAGTTTTAGATCCCTCTAAGTCCCCCTTTTTAAGGAAGACTTAGACTCCGGTTCCCCCCTTCTTAAGGGGGGTTAGGGGGGATCTAAAAGTACCTAAAGTCACAGCGAAACACTTTTCAAACACCCTCTTAAAACCTGAGCTCGACGTAAAAAAAAGAATGAAATAAAACTTAACTATATATCAATACAGTTCAATTAAGCATTTCCTCCTTCTCTCTTCTCTTCTCTCTGTGTTCTCTGCGCCTCTGTGGTTCGTAAAAAAAAGAGTTTCAGCCCTTTTGTGAACCGTATTGAACTATATGTCCGTTCTTGCCCATATCTGGGCAGACATCTTGATTGTGCAGAAAAACTGCTCATTTAGTAAATCTGCCTTTTCGCGTTTGATAAGATAAATCAAAGAACAATCTGGCGTGTGTATTCGAGCGAGAATAACTATGGATGGCTTGTCAAATAATAGTTTAACAAAGAAAGCCTATGGACGCATATTAAAAAATGTGCGAAACCTCAAAAATTGCTCACAAAAGAAATTAGCTCAAGTGTGTTTTTCGTCTCGGAGAACAATAGTAGACATTGAAACCGGAAAAATCGCCCCTAATCCCTCTCTTAGAGTCGAGTTCGCCAAAGCTTTATCTAATCCTATACTTGAATACTTCCCACAATATTCTATTGGACAATTTTCGGAGCGATTAGAAATCAGATTTGAGCATGAAAAATCAGCAAGTCAATATTTTTTAGATATTGTTAACCAGAAAGATTTAGATAGTTTTCAAGAGGTTTTTTATCTTTATAAAATGGCGTCGGATCAAAAGAATGGTGTATTAATGCTCCTTTTGGATGAGTATCTTCACACACGCATCATGAATGCCCATCCTGACGAAACTAAAAGAATTTTAGTCGAGCGATATAGACAAGATTATATAGAATTCTTCAAAATTTGGATTCCCCAACTAAATTTCAATATATCACTAGGACAACACCCAATTCACTTGAATATGTTTCAAGCTATCCTTGGGCAAAATCAATCTCAACTAACTGAAGCTATTCACTGGCACTTAATTAATTCTCTCAGTGATGTTAAACGAATTATCAATGCGTTAGAAACTGATTAAGAAGCAATACGCTTGGGATAAGACTAAAACCCCTTGTCCAGTGGACAGTGTAGAGACGTTGCAATGCAACGTCTCTACAGGCCTATGGTTCTCCAGAAAATCCTTAACCCAAGCGTATTGGATTAAGAAGTTTTTAACTGAGCCGCCACTATAACTATCATGTTTGTGCAGATTCTCTTCTCATCTAATTCCTTTTGAGCTATGGCTTTATAGAATTAAAAAAAGCGAATCTTATCAAGAGTTATGATGAAAAATCCAAATTTATCCAAAGCTTGGGATCAAAAAATCCAGTGTTTTTTAGTGTTCATGCAAATTGTTTTTTACTTAGTAGCAACATCAAACTACTGTTTGCAGATTCAAAGCACTCTTAAAAATGATGATTCTAGGCGAATACAGCCTCAGAAGGTGTTTGAACTCTAAAAATGGATGTACCGTATTTGGGATACCGTTGACGCTATTATCCCAGCGTTAACACCCTAGACGGCATATCCACCACCAACCGCCGAGTTTTTAACCACTGACGACCAAGTAAAACTTCTGACACTCCTTCACCCACATGGACAGGAATATCAAATTCCTTGCCATCAATTTGCACTTTTCCTAAATATATGTCAAATTCCGCTTCTCCTTGGGCTGTGAGCATTGTTTGCTGTTCTAAATAAATCCAATCAAGTGCTTCTAAATCCTGGTTATTAATTGCCAGCCACCAAGAAAAACCTGTATCAAAAAGTGCTTCTACTGGTAGTGCAAAGGAGTTAGCAGCTATCAACTCTATCTCAAAAAATAATTCATCCTCATCACCAAAGTTGCCAGAAATCATATCGTGCCGCACACCCCAGTTTCATTTATGCGGAAAACGTGCAGCCGGAAGTTCGGGTATTTTTCATGTGCCATCTGGCTAACTGCTATTGCATCCTCATTAATAAAATATTCTCCGCTTTCTGGTTCAACTGCTACATACCAGTTGTAGTGAGTCTTAATTAAAGAAGGCTGCAATTTTTGAAAAATTTGTTCACAACGCTGCTTAAATTCTGCTTTTT
>NZ_JAIVFV010000138.1 GCF_020829445.1 Nostoc sp. CHAB 5836 | reverse complement strand
TCGAAATACATATTTTTTTGTTTTTCATAAATAAATTTAGGGGCTTTAAACCCTTTTTAGCAGAGGGAAGCATTATTTTCTAAAACCTCCTGCCTCCTGCCTCCTGCCCTCTGCCTTTCTTCGGTAAATCAAATAATTTGGGAAAAATAAAGGTGAAAATCTTTTATCTTTTTCCCAACATTAAACTCCCTTAAAACTTCCAACCAGCCCCAACTTTCCAAAGAGTTCCACCCCCATTGGTGAAATAAGTGCCATCACCATAGAGAACTATATTTTGACTAATTGCTCCTTCTGCACCAGCTTGTAAAACAGCACCCGTACCCAAAGAAACGGAAGAATTGCCATCACTTAGAGAAACAGCAGAACCACCAACACCTGCATAGATATTTGCGTTTTTACTAATACCAACATCGTAGGTGACAGTAGGAATAAATAGAGTCGCGCAGAGATTACCTTCACAAGCTCCTGTAGCAGTGGCGCGAATTGAAACTGGCTTTAAATCCCAGCGTATACTTCCAGCCACAGATGCTCCACTACCATCAGCAGCAACACCAACTCCGATATAACTACCATTCATTCTTTGTTCGGCACTGGCTGATTTTGCAGAAAAGAAAGTAGAAACAAAAGCGAATGCAGAAACAGCAGCAATTGTGGCGACGGACTTTAATAAGCGTTGCATAGTAACTCCTAGTGATGAATAATTTTTGATTTTTGATTAGTAAAAGAAAGTGGTAACTTTTACCATTTCTTTTTGATATTTTAAGGAATTATTAGATTTCAGATTCGATAATTTTCAGCAGATTGACGAGTCTGAAATCTAAAACTATTCCCTATCTAATAGCTTGTACACTTACAGCAGAACATCGTAGTAAATCGTCACAAATTTCAGCTTTTGCACCATCATACTCAATTGCGAATAAAAAGTTATCGGCAACATAAGTGGGATGTTCTGTATTGGTTCCGGCGTAGACGGGGTTATATCCCAATAAAATTAATCCATCTGGCGAACTTTTCAGATACATTGTTTGGTCTACAGCTTGCTTTCCTAAGCTGGGATAGTAATATCTGGTTCTCATGCTTCCCGAAAATCCCTTCATTACGAGAATGCTTTCATAGACAATTCCATTAACGCTGTACCTTAATTTCCAATTTCCATAAATTGGATTACTTGCATCAGTCACTTGAGCGATATAATTGGAAGGTGCGGTTATAGGTGCTTCCGTTAATGGGTTTTTCGCATTTGCTGACTCAATACCCAACAATCCCACAGTTAGAGAGAGAAGTGCGATCAGCGAAGCGTCAAGCCCCCGGCTTATCGCTCCGGTTCTTTTGAAGTTCATATTGTGAATCTCCACTGTTATGCTTTGTACTTACGTAATATCTCCAGAGCTTCAGAGGTTATGTAAAAAATGGGTCAAATCTTTGCTGTACAAGTATTTTCACGGTCGTCAATATTTTTGTCGCGTGGTAACAAAAAATTTACATAAGCTCAACGTCTCAGAGATATATGGGAGTAACACACTTGATTAAGGTTCATTATTAGAGGTGTTACATTTACTTCTGAGTGAAAATCTGGATAAAACCTAGATAATCTTTGTAAATGCATGATTATCAACATCCCAGCCCATAAAATCCCAAATATTTCTCCCTCTGTTCCTTGATTCACGGTAATATTTTTACCAAACACAAAAGGCAAAATCACTATGGGAGTGGTGTCGAAATACTGGATATGGGTGAGGGTGATTGGTTTAAGTAGATGTGAAAGTATTGAATTGAAGGAGGTTAAAGCTTTTTTTCAGCAAGAATTTCCTCAATTTAGCCCAGGTGATGATATATCGGATCGGGATATTCAACGTCAACTCATGCTGTGGTTGCGTCATGACGATAACCGTCGTCAAATGGCGGAACTATGTCTGCGTTGTTTTATATCCAACCAACTCCGCAATATTTCTATTAAATTAGAGAAAAAATTTGCTAAAACCCATGACTTGACAAGTAATCACATATTACTTCTTGTTTTGGATAAATCTCGAAAAATTGAAGAGATACCAAATTCCTCTAATATTTCAATTTTAATTAATCATATTTTAGAAACATTCGATGCCGAAAAGAGTAATCTCTCGACTTGGACAATTAGGATATTTTACAGCGATAGAGAAGTCAAAAAATTATTGCTATATCATGGAATAGAGCTAGTTACTAATTGGATGATTCTTAGTTATATAACACCTGTAAAGTTAGAAAAAATTCTCAAAAATAATCTTTGTAGTGTAGGAGAAATTCAACAATCATTGCAATTACTTGATGCCTATCATCAAATTTATCGTAGTCAGCTACTGCAAACTCGGCAAGCTGGTACTAGAAGTAGATATCCAGACCCAACGGAAGAACAGTTACGTCAAATTGCGGAAAAATTATTTCCTAACCGGAGAAACTATCCTCCAAAATTTCTTCAAGATGTTCGTAGTAAATTACAAAATATTGCTCATTTTATCAGAGAAGAACGTATTCGAGTTAGGCAAGGAATAACATCAGTAAATTCTCAAAAATCTTGGGATAATATCCCTGAACAAAATCATCATATTGAAGAGGAACAATCAGAGTTTTCGAGATTATATAATTCTTCCTTTGATGGGTGCTTTGCAGGTGCTGTCAAAAAAGTGGTTGAAGCAAGAATTACATATTTTAAAGCCAAGAGAACTGCTAAATATCAAAAGAAATTAAATAATTTTATCGAAGCACTGCATTTATTTCATTGTGAAGGAGTTCCCATGACAGAAATTGCTCCCCGTTTAAATTTAATTGACCAACCTTACCTTAGCCGTTTCTTGGAATTGAAAGGTTTACGTAATGATATTGGTCGTAATACTTCATTGTGTTTGAAACAATGTATTCTAAAATTAATTCAATCTCAATTCGATGATGATTTACCTCCAGATTGGGAATTAAAAGTACAAACTTTTATAGACAAGGAAATTAAAACGGTGATTCAAGAAGCAGAACAAGAAGCTAGAAACGGAAAAAGGCAAACGATGAATAGTAAAATAGCTAGAACTATTTGTGAATATATTTGCGACTACTTAAATGGTAGTAGAGGATAGTATGAATAATAATATTGATGATTTAATTGATGATTTATTTGATTTCCCAGAGCATATTGAAACTATAGAGTTAGAGCCTGAACAATGTGAGAAGGCTTTACAGATTAGTCGAGATATGAGGATAGAGGGAAAACAATGGCAGCTTTATCTTCAGGCTTTGGCTTTATTTGCGTTTGCAGAATGGCTGGAGAAACGAGAACCATCACTTTCTATTTATCGCACTATCCAGCAACAAATATCTCCAATATTAAAACCTGAATATGCCAGCTTAATTGATGCTGTTTATAATTTACAGGTTGGAGAATTCAAAGTTTGTTTAATTCCCATTATTTCCTTTAGTGAGAATGAAGTTACGATTCCGAGAGCAGTAGTTGATATACCAGAATTTAATAATCATTTTTATATAGTCATTGCGGTAGAGGAAGAATTAGAAATTGCTGCTATCAAAGGATTTATTAGTTATCAAAATTTAATTAATTATCAATCACAATTTCAGTTAGAGAAAGATTGGACTTATCAATTGCCTTTAACTTTATTTAATCACGAAGTTGACGAATTATTAATGTATTTACAATGTTACTCAACTGCAACTATGCCTTTACCAGTAGTTCCGAATAATCGTCAAACTCTTCTAGCTCAAATGCAGAGACAACTTGTGAACTTATTACCTCAACTAAATCACCGTCATCTCTGGGAAGTTTTAACTTGGGAGCAAGGTGTAGCTGTTCTTACCAATACTGAATTAGTTAAATGGTTATATGATAATTCCGAAGTAAATTCTCAAATATCAGCTTTGCATTTATCAGATTTTATCCAAATGGTCAGTCAGCAAGCAGTAAATATTCAACGTTGGTTAGATAACCAAATTGATGATATGATGCAAGCATTCTCTTGGCAAATGTCATCGATACAGGGACAATTATCAAATGCACTTCCAAGTCCAATACGTAAATCCTCAAATTTAAGCCAAGAATTAGAAGGTATTCTCGCAGAAATTAGACGCAATCTCGAAATTCCGAATATAGCTAATTATTTTCATCAAGATATTGTACTAGAAATTCCCCTACGAGTTTATGCTGTTGTTTGGTCTTTACCTGATGATGAATGGACATTATTAGTGGTGTTAAAGGTTCTTCCGGGAAATCAAATACCTTACAGCTTAAATTTGCGAATCAGCGACCAAAATGAAATTTTAGTTGAAGAACAATTACAACCAGATACTTATCATGATTATATCTTTGCTCAAGTTATCGGTAATTATGAAGATAAGTTTTTGGTAACGTTCACATCATCCAATGGTGAGGTGAGGACGTTGAATCCGTTTGTATTTATTAGAGAATCGAGAAATATGAAAAGATAAAATTATTAAATTATATAGTAATGAACAATTAAAAATAATTAACCTAGAAAATACTAAAATGACTAACCAGACTATTTTTAAACTCAAAGTTCGACAAATTACTTCAACTTGTAATTTTGAATTAAGTTGGGGTGATGGTCTAGTTATTGATGTTAATGTTAACTATCCTTTCTCCTTAACCCAGAGTTATGAAAACTGGCATAGAGCGTATTTAGATTATTACGTGAGATTGCGAGGGAAAAAGGGAATAAGCGGTACTGGAAGCGCACCTAGAGACTTTCATAAACAACTGGTAGAGACAGAAGCTCAATTATTGCACGAGTTCCAGCAATGGTTATTAAGTCCTGAATTGGTCAGCATAAATCGTGCAATTAGTAAAGCAGTAAGCCAAACTTCGGAAAAACAACTTGTTGAAATTTTCCTCACTTGTACACCTATTGAAATAGCAAGACTTCCTTGGGAAAGTTGGGATATTTATTTTGATACAGATTCTGATTCACCAAAAAAAATACGTATTGCTCGTAGTCCTGCTAATATTTCTAACGAAGTAATGCATCCAGTTCGTCGTAAAATTAGAGTTTTAGTAATTTTGGGAGATGATAGCGGTTTAGATTTGGAAGGTGATAAACAAGCTGTAAAATCTCTAAATTCCATCGTTGATGTTAAGTTTGTTGGTTGGAATAGAAAGACAGATACAACAAATTTTGATGCTAATGCACTCAAACACCAAATTATCAAAGCGATTTCCGATGACAGAGGTTGGGACATCCTATTTTTTGCTGGACATAGCAATGAAACTCAACTTACGGGAGGGGAATTAGGAATTGCACCAGGGGTTGCATTATCAATGCAAGAAATAGAAGGTTCGCTCAAAATAGCTAGGAAACGAGGATTACAATTCGCTATTTTTAATTCTTGTAATGGAATTAATATTGCTGAATTTTTGATTAATTTGGGGTTGAGTCAAGTTGCAGTGATGCGGGAACCTATTCACGATAAAGTTGCACCGATATTTTTAGTCAAGTTTCTCCAGAGTTTAGCTGAATATAAAGATGTTCACACTGCTTTGTTAGATGCAAGTCAGTTGCTTAAAGAAGATGAAAAGCGTCTTTCCTATCCTTCTGCTTATTTGGTTCCGTCCTTATTTCGTCATCCAGAAGCCGAATTATTTCAGATTCAACCTTTTAATATTACTTCGAGAATTAAGCGCTGGTTGCCGACAAAATTAGAGGCAAAATGGCTTGGTGGATTATTACTTTTGAGTTTATTGCCACCAGTACAAAGTTTATTACTTGAACCACGTATTTTAGTTCAAGCTATTTATCGTCAAATAACATTTCAAAAGCCAGTCGATGTTGAGACTGACTTGCTTGTAGTGCAGATAGATCAGGAGTCAATCGACGCAGATAGCTATCCAAATAAAAATCAAATATATCCTATAGATTACAGTTATTTAGCAGCACTAGTTAATCGACTTTCTCTGTTAGATGCTAGGATAATAGGTATTGATTTTATTTTAGATGATACAAAACAACCAAATAATAGCTTAAAACTCAGACAGTCCGTGCAAAATGCGGTAAAGAAAAATACTTGGTTTATCTTTGCCACAGAAGAAGGAGAAAAAACTCCAAGGTCTTGGGTTAGTAAAGATATTGCTGATTCAAAGTGGGGCTTGTCTGGAGAGATTTCATCTGATGATTGGTATGTTGAACTATTACCAATAAATGATAAGAATATTGATATTTATCCTTTTTCTTATATGCTAGCGTTAGCTACGATATTCAACAAAGATTCAACTGATAGCTCACCAACGCCCAGTTTACCAAGAAAAATACAACTTCAAACTGAGGCTATCGAGCATCTGAATAATTACAAAAATCCTAACAAAACAATAGAAATTTTACGGCAAAATAATTTTATTAAACAGTGGTTAAAACCAGTAATTGATTTTTCGATTTCTCCAGATAAGGCTTACACAAATGTTTCTGCTTGTAAGTTACTTGGAGATTGTGATGGAAAAGGAGATATACCACAAAATCTCCGAAATAAAACTATACTGATTATTCCTGGTGGTTATAAAGGAGCAGGTCTTAAAGGGAAAAATGAAGATAATTTTCCCATACCTCTATCTGTAGCTTTTTGGCGCGGATGGGGAAATGGTACAATGCCTGGCGGTGAAGCTCATGCCTATATATTTCATCATTTAATGAAGCCGCGATTAGTTGTTCCGGTTCCAGATGTTTGGATGATTTTCTTAGTAGCACCACTGGCTAAATTTATCTCATTAACATTAATTGAAAATCCTTATGCTCATAAAAAAATAATTAAAATTGTATCGGCAAATACTATTATATTTTTATTGATTACATTACAAATATATATATCAACATCTATTTTAATTCCTTGTTTTTTGCCCTCTATTTTAGTTTGTAAATATATTCATTTTGCAATAAGGAGACAATCTGATGAATAAATTTGTAGGTGTGAAGTTTTATTTATTAATAACTTCTTTGATAATTGCTACTTTATCTACTTTACCCATAGAAGCAGCAATTAGACAGCAACCAAGTCAGTTACAACGAAAAACTGATAACCAATTTCTTGCTTTATCTTGGGTAGATATTTGGAATCTCTTGCGGGTTCGTAGAACTCCGAAAGGGGGAAGAGGAGCAATTTGTGCAATTCTTCCACAAGAATTAGTCAATTCGAGTACTAGTCAAAAAAGAACTGATGAAATTTGGACGGATAAACCTGTGTTTCTTTGGCGAGGTGTAGGGGTTATACAAATTGACATCTTTGAAAGGGGTAAGGATGAAGTTTTTGCAACCTTAAAAGTCAAAGAAGGGTTAACAAAGATTAAATATAATGACAAACCATTGCAACCAGGACAGTCTTATACATGGCAGATTACTGCGCAAAACAGGGGACTCCCTATCAAAGACACTGGTTCTAATTTTACTCTAATGGATAGTCAGAAACGCGCTAGTACCACAGATGAATTGACAAAGTTGGAAGCAACGCTCAAAAAGAAAGGAGATAGTGTAGAAAAAATTGCTCTGGGGAAAGCTGATTATTTCGCTAAGAAAGAAATGTGGACAGATGTATTAGAACAGCTTTACTCAGTGAAAAATCCATCGCCACAATTGGTGGACACTATCAAAAAGATTGAAGGATATAACTTTTGTAATTCAGAGCAGGCTGCGGTTTCTACGTTGCCATAGCTTTTGAATAAAATTTTTTACACAAGTCCCCTTGATATGTGAGATATGTATTAGGGGGTAGTTATTACGGCTTATGGAGTTGTAGTTTTACGGAGATGCGATTATATAAATTTGTCCTGATTATTTTTAGTGCTTTATTGCTTAGTGTGTCGCAACCTTGGTGGTTTAGTTTTTCTCCTGTATTTGGGAAGTCTGCGGTGGTAGCGCAGATAGTAGATATACGGAAAGGAGAAGCAGACCGATTATTGGAACAAGGTATTAAACAATATCAAGTTAGTCAATTTACAGCAGCATTACAGTCTTGGGAACAGGCGCTAAAAATCTACCAGGAAATTCAAGACCGAAGAGGTGAGGGGAAAGTGCAGGGAAATCTTGGTGCTGTCTTCCTTGGTCTTGAGGAAATACTCAAATTGAAACTCAAAGCTGATTTAGTCGTCCTCAGTGCTTGCGATACAGGTAGGGGACGCATTACTGGGGATGGGGTAATTGGCTTATCGCGATCGCTCTTTATTGCTGGAACTCCCAGCGTTATCGTTTCCCTTTGGGCTGTTCCCGATGCACCCACTGCTGAACTGATGACGGAGTTTTATAAGAATTTATACAAAAATAAAAACAGACTTGACAAAGCGCAGGCATTACGCATGGTAATGCTGAAAATGAAAGACAAGTATTCTGATAGTCCGAGAAAGTGGGCTGCATTTACGCTGATTGGTGAATCTGAGTAAATAGGAGGGTTTGGGAAGGTTTGGTTTGCGGTGAAATTTTTACATAAGTTCCTGACGCTGAAGATATATGTGTATAAAGTTTGGAGGTATAGAAGATGAAAATTAGATACTTATCTCTCAGCGCTGCGGTTGTTGCTTTAAGTTTCGTAGGGACAATTTCTACTGCAAAATCGGAGGCGATCGCTAAGAATTCTGTAGACAATAATGTCGGCAATAATTTTTCAGTTAAGACTTTAGAAATCGCACCAAATCAACCATTACTTTTAGCACAATCAAATGCTGAGGAGTTATTACAGCAGTGTGTTAAGCGATATCAATCAAAAGAGTATGAGCGAGCATTAAGTAGTTGCACTAAAGCAATAGAAGCTGATGGAGACAATGATGATGCTTACTTAATTAGAGGTTCAATTAATTTCTTTTTAGGAGATTCTAAGACGGGTATTCAAGATATTAATAGAGCATTAGCGATAAATCCCGATTCTGAACAAGGATACTATATACGCGCCCTAGTTAGGGCGATAACTGGGGATGTAAAAGGAGCAACTGAAGATTCTAATCGCTTTTTAGTTCTCAATAACTATTCTGTTGATGGGTATTCTATTCGAGCTATGGTGATGCTACTTATTGATGACTATAAGCAGGCAATAGAAAATGCTAGCCAAGCAATACAAAAAAATCCCGAAAATGCTAACGGATATATCATGCGAAGTTTCGCTTATCTTCTTTCAGGTAATGATAAACAAGCAAGTGAAGATATCGAAAAAATTATCAAAATTGGTTCTGAACCTGGTGCTTACTTTTTTAGAAGTATCATTCGTGTTCAAAGAGGAGATAACAAAGGAGCGATGGAAGACTTAAATCAAGCGATAAATCAAAAATTTGATGAAGCTTCCGTCTATGCACAACGAGCTAATGTTCGCGTTCAGATGGGAGATATGAAAGGAGCGATAGAAGATTTGAATATGGCAATAAAGAAAGATAAAGATGTAGGATATTTCCGAAATAATCTCGGATTTATTTATGGTCGAGCAGGCGATATGAAAAAGGCATTTGAAAACTATGAGAAATCTTTAAGTAATTATCAAAAATCTAATATTTTTAAGGGTTTTCAATCACCTTTAAGCAAAATATTTGAAAAAAGTGCTATCAAAATATCGCCGTTTTTTTGGGAGGTGAGAGATTCACAAGATGCACTGGGATATTTAAACCGTGGTATGTCTCGCGCTCTACTTTTAGGGAATAAGCAAGAAGGGATTGCTGATTTACAAGTTGCTGCTAATTTATTCCGAGAGCAGGGTAAACAAGATGAGGCGAAAAAAGTGATTGAGATGATTAAGCAGATTAATAGTTAATCAGGGTTAAATCTGTTGATTTGGTTGTTTTAATTTTTCCTATTTTGATTCATGGAGTGGTGATTTTATGAAGATGGGGCTGCGGAGATGGATGGTAATTTTTGTTATTGCTTTATTACTTTGTGTCTCGCAGCCTTTTTGGTTGAGTTTTCCTCTGATATTTGGTAGTTCTGTAGTAGTGGGGCAGACAAACGATTCTCGGAAAGTAGAAGCGGATAGACTCTTGCAGCAAGGTACACAGCAGCGTCAAGCCGAGCAATATAACGCTGCATTAAAGTCTTTTCAGCAAGCGCTAATTATTTACCGAGAGATTAAAGTAAGTAGAGAAGTAAAAGCACTGCAAGGAAAAGTATTACAAGAAATAGGTCATGCTTACTTTCAACTTGGAGATAATGCAAAAGCAATTGACTATCTTCAACAAGCAATAGTTACTGCACAGGAAATAAAACATCGCTTAAATGAAGGAGTTGCACTAGCAACTCTAGGATTAGTTTACTCCAAACTGCAAGATGATGCCAAAGCAATTGATTACTACAATCAATCTTTGGTAATTGCACGGGAGATTCAAAACTCACAATTGGAAACTTTGGCGCAAACACTTCTAGAAGCAACGCAAAGTAGGAGTAATGCTCGAATAAGGGAAGCTAGACTATTATACTCACAAGCCGTAAAACAATATAATAATAGTCAATTTGAAGCTGCGTTGCAGACATTTCAACAGGCATTGATTATTTACCAGGAAATTAGAGACCGTTATAAAGAGGGAAATGTTCTGAATTTTATTGGCGTTACTTATCGTAAATTAGGAAACTACACCAAAGCAATTAAGTCCTTAGAAGAGTCTCTTGTAATTGCAACGGAGATACAAAGCCCTCAAATCGAGGAGTATGCATTAAATAACCTTGGTAATGTTTATGTTGATTTGGGAGATTATATTGGAGCAATTGAGTATTTTCAAAGAGATTTGAAAATCACGCGGGAAAGACTAAAAAACCCTAAAGGCGAAGAAAATACACTTAATAATATTGCTAATGCGTACATTGAATTGGGAGACTACGTTAGAGCAATTGAGTATTATCAGCAAGCATTAACTATTGCACGGGAAGCCAAAAATAGTGAAGGGGAAGGGGCAACGCTGAATAATCTTGGTCTTGTTTACTTATATTTGGGTGACTATATTAAATCGATGTGGTATTCTCAACAGTCATTGGCAATTGCACAGAATACAAAAGATCCAGGACTTGAAGGGGCAGCGCGGGGTAATCTGGGTACTGTTTATTCTAAGTTAGGCAACTATTCTAAAGCGTTTGACTACTACAATCATGTACTGACAATTGCAAGGAAAATTAAAGACCCTGTAATGGAAGGAAAAATGCAGGGTAACATTGGTTCGATTCACTTTGATTTAGGACAATGGTATGAGTCAATCAAATACTATCAGCAGTGGTTGACAAGTGCAAAAAACATTAGAGACCGTCAAAGCGAGGTAGGAGCCTTAAATGGTTTGGGAACAGTATACTTATTTTTGGAAGATTACATTCAATCTATTGAGTATTTTCGACAAGCATTGATACTTGTAAAAGAGATACAAGATCGGCGAAATGAAGGAATGGTGTTGAATAATCTTGGTTTTGCTTTTTATAAATCTGGTAATCTTGCCGCAGCTTCAGAAACTTTAATTGAAGCAATTCAGGTTAGAGAATCTCTCCGAAGTCGGTTATCAGAAGATAACGATAAGGTGTCAATTTTTGAGCAGTATAGAAATTCTTTTGGTAATTTAGAAACAGTTTTAATTGATCAAAATCAAACTGATGCTGCTTTAGAAATATCTGAACGTGGTCGTGCCAGAGCATTTGTCGAATTAATTTTATCTCGTTTGCCAACTACTAGCAAAATTGAGGTAAAATCACCAACAATCAAACAGATACAACAAATTGCTAAAGCTGAAAAAGCGACTTTGGTACAGTATTCAATTTTCAAAATTCAAGGGAAATTAAGAGGTAAAGAATCGAAGCTTTATATTTGGGTAATCAAACCCACAGGTGAAATCAAATTTCAACAAGTTGACCTCAAATCTATTTTACAAAAAGAAAACACCACTCTGGAAGAACTGGTTGAGAATATTCGTGACTCTATAGGAGTGCGCGATCGCAGTATTTTCACAAGAACAAATTCCACCTCTCAAAACACCACAGCCAAACGCGACCAATTTGCAATCAAAGTTTTTCCCTCCCCCAACGATGACCCCAGCAAAGACTTACAAAAACTCCATGAAATATTAATAGACCCCATTGCCGACCTTCTCCCCACTGACCCAAATGAGCGTGTAATTTTTATCCCCCAAAACGAACTATTTTTAGTTCCCTTCCCCGCACTTAAAGACGCACAAGGCAAATACTTAATTGAAAAACACACAATATTAACAGCACCCTCAATTCAGGTACTAGGATTAACCCACGAACGAGCAAAAGAAGTAAAACGTGCATCTGTGCAAAATGCCTTAGTCGTCGGTAATCCCGATATGCCAAGTGTAGCGCCAAAAATTGGAGATGAAGCACAACCCTTATCCAAATTACCGGGAGCAGAAAAAGAAGCGGAAGCCATTACACCTCTTCTCGAAGAAAATAAGCTCAAAACCAAACTTCTTAGAGATAAGCAAGCGACAAAAGCCGCAGTTTTAAAACTATTACCCCAAGCTAAAATTATACATCTCGCCACCCACGGATTATTTGATAATATCCAAGGTTTACAAAGTGCGATCGCCCTTGCACCATTAGGCAAAGATAACGGTTTACTGACAGCCGAAGAAATTCTCAAATTGAGACTCAATTCAGACTTAGTAGTTCTGAGTGCTTGCAACACAGGCAGAGGACGTATTACTGGCGACGGTGTAATCGGCTTATCGCGTTCCTTGATTAGCGCCGGAACCCCCAGCGTAATCGTCTCACTTTGGGCTGTTCCCGACGCACCCACAGCCGAATTAATGACCGAATTTTATAAACATCTCCTCAACAAGCAAAAGCCACTCGATAAAGCCCAAGCATTACGCCAAGCAATGCTCAAATTTAAGGATAAACCACCCAAAGATTGGGCAGCATTTACCCTAATCGGGGAATCCAATCAGGTGACAAATTAGTTTTTACCATCCCAAATCTCAAACCAACAATCAACAATATAAAACCGTCATGATGAAACGTCGTAACTTCCTACAATTAACAGGTTCAACCCTAGCAGCATTAGGAATGAGCCACCTTGATATTATTAATCAAGGAAACCGCTACGCGAAAGTTTTAGCAGAAAACACACCACGTAAACTAGCACTATTAGTAGGAATTAACAAATATCCTAAAAATCGACAATTTAGCAATGAGTTAAAAGGATGCGTCAACGATGTACATATGCAAAAAGAACTGCTAATTCATCGTTTTGGCTTTTGTCCTGACGACATTATCACTTTAGATAGTGAACAAACACGAGATGAACTACTACCTACACGCAAAAATATTTTACATAAATTTGAAGAACATCTGATTAAACAAACAAAACCAGGACATATAGTTGTTTTTCATTTCTCTGGTCATGGAATCATTTTACAAGACCCTAAACCAATAAAAGACTGTAATCCCAATTTTTTAGAATATAACAGCGCTTTAGCAGTGATGGATGATATTGATGATATTAAAGACAAATATGTCCTTGATATCATGGGACGGACTTTATTTTTGCTGAGGTTAGCTTTACTCAAACAAGACGTAACTAAAGTAACAATGCTTCTTGATAGCTGCTTTTCTGGTGGTGGCACTCGTGGTAACTTTGTTGAACGCTCTCTCCCTGGTAATGGTTCTGAACCACATCCAGAAGAAATTGCGTATCAAAAAAGCTGGATGGACAAGTTAGGTATTAAAGATGAAAATGCCTTCAAAGAGTTACGTTGTCGTAATAATGGAAACGGAATTGTAATTGCTTCATCAGAAAAAGGTACACAGTCGTATGATGGACAAATTATTCCTCAATTAGATGCTGGCGCTTTTACTTACTTTTTAACACAGTATCTATGGCAAGAAACAAATACAGTTGGTAAAATTATCACTGAAATTAAAAATCCACTCTCTCTACTTTCTAAACAAAAACCTGTGGTAGATGGTGATAAAACTCAACCGATATTTTTTATTGATACAAAATCAATACCTCCATCCGAAGGTGTCATTTCCAAAATTAAAGGAGAAGAAATAACTTTATGGTTAGGAGGAGTAGAAACCCAAAGTTTAGCGAATATGCAAAAAAATGCAAAATTTGCTATTTTCAATAATCATGGAGAAGTATTAGGCGAAGTAGCATTAACATCTCCTCCTAATCTTTTAGACACCAAAAAAACTAATATATTAGAGGCAAAAGCAAAACTATTATCATCATTGGCTACTTTAAACCTTCAGCCAGGAATGTTTATAAAAGAAATTAGCCGTATTATACCAGCTAATTTACAACTAAATATCGGTTTAGACCCTTCTTTAACAAAAGACATAGGTGATGCCAGGAAAAATATTTCCCAAATTAATCGCATAGAAGCAATACCAGCACAAGCAAACACACTATATTCAAAAAAAGTAGAATATATTCTCGGTCGGATGACCGAAGAAAATAGGAAAAAGCAGACAAATAGAGAAGATTTACCAGATATTGACACTATAGGTTTATTTAGCGAAGCATTAGAATTTATCCCAGGTTCCTTTGGTAAACCAGGGGAATCTATTACAGATGCAATCTCTCGTTTAAAACCCAAACTCACTTCTTTTCTAGCAATACACATTCTCAAGCAAACCTTGAATCCTAACTCTTCAAAATTAGATGTAGAAGCATCAATCAGTTTATTAGAACAACCCAATACAATAATTACGAAAACGCAGACATCGAGAGTTAAAAGCAATCAAACACAACCCAACGAAACTTATTCTCGTGTTTTACCCCTAAATAAACTGTTCCAATTTGAAATTAAAAATAATACAGATGACAACCTCTATGTCATGGTTATACTAATTGATGTAACTGGTAAACCTTATGTCGTATACCCTTACCAAAATAGAATTAAGAACGAGACATTACAAATCAAGCCAGGTGAACCTTTAATAGTAGGTAAACTAGGTCAAATAGAACTAAAAGCAGTAGAAAAAGGAATAGCCGAAGCTTTAATAGTTACAAGTCGTTCGGAATTAAAAAATGCTGCCAAGATGTTACAGCAACTGGTACGTGAAACCAGAGGAGGAGGACGAGGAGAAGCCAATCAACCAATAGATATTAGCCGAGGAGAACCTGTTGCAGTGATTGATGATTTGCTAGATGATTTAAGTGGCAGCCGTGGCGGTAGCAGTCAACCAAGAGAAGTGAAAGCTGAGAATATTGCTACCTTATCAATGAGCTTTCTGGTGGGGTGAAAAAACCAAGGTTTGAGAATTAAACCTCAGCCCTTTAAACGCGAAAAAATGAACTGAAGCTGCCATGTTTCGACCCAATACCATTTTTTTTGGTGGAAAGTTAAGACGACGCTTTTTGGACAATCAAGCGGTGGAGTTATTCTTACAATGTGTAGCCCTCAATCGCATGATCCAATTGGGGAAACTAGACAGTTACAAAGTTGAAGATTAACTAATACCAACTCTATCCAGAGGAGGTGTGCTTTTTTTATTCATGTAACAAAGCCGTTGAAAAATTAATTCCCCTTTTGTTTCACCACACTATCTTGCCTTTCAACAGAACTAATTAAATCCATTTGGGAAAATATTAGTCACTAGAACTGCATTGCTTTCAATCTACAACACCGTATTCTCGCTCAATCACACTCAAGACCTTCTCCTCCACCACAGTCAAATACGGGCGCTTCAACTCCCCCAGGTACCTGACTTTTCACGGTAAGTCCTCAAGCCCCGAAAAAGCGTGGCTTTTTCCACAGGCTAATTATCAATAGCTAACAGTTAATGATAATAGCTAAAGCAAAAATCAGGGCTTGAGAAACCCTCAAAATGACCTTTTCCACATACCGTGAAAAGTCAGCCCCAGGTACTTCAACATAGCACTTGGGGCATCTTCCAAGCTTTCATTTTCCCGCAAACGACTGATGCGTAGGCGTAGCCCGCCGCAGGCATCGCTAATCTCCTGCATCTGCTGACATTCTGACTCCAAGTAATTTAGTGGTTTCAAGTGATCGATTCTGACAGTATACTCTCCATCCCACATTGTGACTGTGCAACTGAATTTGCCTACATGGTTGATGATGCACCAATTCCCGCCTTTTCCTCGTAAATCAGGATTATCCGGGAGCAATGATTTGGCACACTTCCCAAACACGGTAAGGATTTGGAGCTTTGGTGCGTTCCATAATCCTTTGCACCACATCTTTCACAATTCTACCAGTTGGCACTTTCCCCGCAGCTTCTTGAACTGACATCTGCCATGCCTGTCGTTGTACTTCTGGTTCCAAAGACACCAATGGTCTTACAATACGTTCATTTGTAGGAAAAATTTGTAACCCATCTGTGGACATTTCTGCATTTTGTAAACCATTGGTTAAAAAATTTTCCATGACTGTCGCTGCGGCAATTTTATAACTAGCCGCTATCCGCGTGTAGCCAAATCTATCTTTGCAATATTCCTCAAAGGTTTTGTGCGTCGAGCGGTACAGTCGGCGATGCCTTCGGCAACGTCAAGGACGAACGCGTAATTCTGCCAACGCCTTACCTGCTTCAAAAATTATCTTTCTACACGGCGCTCTAGATGCAAACGATCGCGTTCCTCCGTCTCGGACAACTCTTCTACTTCAGCAGCAGTAACCGTAATCGTTGCTGAACCTGGGTCTTCTTGCTGGGAGATATCCTCAAGGTCTTGGTCATCTGGTGGTGTGCTGTCATCGGATGCGGCTAAGGTGGCTTTGTTGCGATTAGAAGGTGGTTGGTTCATACTCCACCTCCTTTAATCCGATGCTATTTGCTTTGAGTTGATTGCAACATAAATTTTGGATGTAACTGGCAACTGCGTAGACCTATCCTGCCGCACGTATTGCTTATTGAGAGACGCTGAAGGCAGAGCCAGAAGATTAACGCATTCATAATTCAGCATCTTCTTCAGGCTCTACAGCTTCATAAAGGTCTTTTGGCTCACAATTTAGTAACTCACAGAGTTTTGCAACTCGAACGAACATTTTAACTCCATCACGGCTTTTCTCCCAGTTGCGAACCGTCGAGACATCAAGTCCCAGCGCCTCCGCTATCTGCCTTTGAGTCAAATTCTTTTCCTCTCTGAGTTTTGCAATTCTAGACACGTAAATTTCTCCCATGCACTAATTCATAGCATTATCTTACCATTATTTTCTTCATGTGAATTACTTGACAGCGTGAAAAAAGTCACGCATAATATATATAGAGAAAGCGCCCCCGACTGCGAATCTAGAGCGCTTTCTCTGTCCCTAATAATAAGGAAACTTTATCATGACACATCGAACCTACACACAGCAAGCCCTTCGACGCTACACCCTCCCGCGTCTCAAAACAATCGCTGCCGAATTAGGCATAACACCGACCGGGGACAAGAGAGGTGCCCAAACCTGGATAAACGCAATCATCGCTCACCAATCCGCCCACCCTGAGCAATTCATCTCCCCTGCCTCAATACCACTGACACCCATTGAAATCAGCTTTTACGATCACGAATATTACGCTGGGGATAAGTTGATCGCCGCAATCACTTATGACGACGACTTAACGCGACCTTGGGTGGTGATGGTGAACAACAAGGAAATCCACCGTGCTTCTACGAACATACTTTGTCACCATTACATCTGCTCACACTACAAGGACGGCTCTTTACCAGTACAAGAGCAAAACGCTACGGATACGAATAGCACTACTGAAAAGGAAATCATGTGCCAGATTTTCAACGAGTGCGAAAAATACGGCTTTGAAATCCTCCACGATGGGATCTACAACAACGGCGTGAAACTGGGGGAAGTCGGATGCACCGATGGCTCTTGGTGGGTAGTGGGTGCTACAGAGCAGGAGTGCGTCCTTTGCCAGTCTGCACTTGAAGCTGTTTGGCGGTTAGCAGTCGCACAAACCCCACGCCATACAGAATTGTTAAACCGCCGATTTGAGATGTTAACCCCGATGAATAGCAGTATTTACGGGAGTATGAACCAGTTTTTGAACTAATGGCAGTGTAATTCTTGGGCTTCGCCTGGGAAAAGGTTAAAGGGAAATTTCTTCATTCCCTTCCCCTTTGCCCTTTCCCCCTTACTCCGATTATTTCCCTTCATTGCAATTAAATCAATGCAACCCACAATCACGATACCCAAACATTGGGACTATCCGCG
>NZ_JAIVFV010000137.1 GCF_020829445.1 Nostoc sp. CHAB 5836 | reverse complement strand
AGAAAAGTAGCGGTGAAACTGGGATTTAATCTTAGTGGAATCAGTAGCGGCGAATTGATAGCGCCTTTGAAGATCCGTTTGTGGACTCTTCAAGAATCCCCGTCCCTTTAGGGCTGGGGAGTATCAATGAACTCCTTTGAGAAAAACCCAAAGAGCTTTGGTGGAGTTTAGAGCTAGTATGTCAATAGTAATTGTACAATTTGCAAAAGTCCCTAACACCCCACCCCCAAACCCTCCCCGCTCTTCGGGAGGGAAGATAAAGCGTAGCTTTGGCGGGGTGGGGTTCTTATTTTTCATTTATGCAAGAGGTCTATTGTAGAGTTTGCAACAGTTTTGGTAGCTGCTGATGTGGTAGTATTTTCACATGGGGCCTACCCTGGTGATAATCAAGTGTGCCATCTGCTACAGAAGCTCAGTTAAGTGGAAAACAGTAGAAAAAACAAGGCAACTTCAGCAGATGTTGTGATGTACTCAAACTTTGGCTTTCACTTAAACTTTATAAATCTCCCAGATATTAATTTTAATTGTGTGCGTCACAACCATAAAAAATCAAAAGCAGTAATTTTTCAAATATCTCTTTAGCAAGTTCCAATTTTCAGATATGAAACATCGTCATTGAACAATTAAAAACTTGAATAAATGGCAACTTGGGCGTTTTGATTGCCAGCAGAGGAAGTTATTATTTCCTCAGAGAAACGCATCTCTTTTTTGCAAGATATTGCATTGGGAAAGAGAAAATCGCTAGTAAACTGCAACTGAGTCGAGTGAACGATAACAGCTATGTCTTACGTCTCCCTGCTGAAAAATATACCAGAAATCTTAAGCCAGCCAATTGGGATAGCAGCTGTAGCCTCCCTTGGCATTCACGGTGCGATCGCCATGATTGTGCCTTTGATGCCTATGGAGTCTAACAAGCCCAAAGAAACAGCATCATCGAAAACAGTCGGACTTTTGGAATTGAGCCAAGCCGACCAAAATCGTTTGCCACAAACCACACCCCAAGTTGGTTTACAACAACTTCCTCCAATCGCCCCACTTTCGGTTCCGAATTTTACCACCCAAGCTGGATTAACACCATTAGCGCCACCGCCATCCAGTCAGCTAATACTGCCACCCCTACCTCCATCATCGAATAATTATCGAGTTTCATCCTTACCTCCAAGGCAGTCTTTGCGGATGATTCCTAGTCAGAATTTGCGATTTAGCGCCTCTAACATTGACAGTTCTAAGTACAATCTCAGCCCGAAATTCTCTCCATCACTTCCCCGTGTGAATGATAGTGCCACGAAATACGAGTCAACTAAGCCTTTAGATATAAATAGGTTGCCAGAATTGCAGTCGCAGAAAATACCTGATGATATTCTGCAAAATGCCCAACCTCCAAGCTTATCTGACAGTAACCCCATTGCAACAGCACAGGGAAATACAACTTCACAAATGACGCAACCGATTAATAATGCGTCTACAATTTCTCAAAACCTGTTGATAACTTCTCTAAAACAAGCTCCAAGGAGTGGGAATACTTTAATCGGAACTAGGGGAATCACGGGACAGACAGCCGATTTATCCGTGAAGGGAACTCAACAAGTAATTGCACAGCTAGACTCCTATGCAAATCTGAGAAAAGAAGTTCACCAACAATACCCCAACGCAAAGCAAAAACCAGTCATCCGCCAAACATTACCCACGGATAAGTCGAATCTTCAAGGTGCTGTTTTGGGTGTATTAGTAGTAGATCCTGATGGTAAAGTCCTAGATATTAAGTTTCAAGACAAGTTAGTTTCGCCGGAATTGCAATCAAAAGCAAGGGAATACTTCAACAAGCAATCCCCCAAGGGAGATAAACAGATTAGTTCCTATCCATTTAACCTAGTTTTCCAAAACAACACTAGCAACACAACTGGGACTACTCAAGAGCAAAAGCCCTCGTCATTATCCGCACCGGGAATCAATAATAATCAGGTTATTCCCTCACCAGCAGGTACTTCTAAACCATTTCCGGAACTGCGAATCAGAAATAACCAGCCCACGCCTTCACTGAGAGATACTCTCAAACCATTAGCAGCACCAGGAGTTAATAGCAATCAGCCTGAGTTCTCACCTACAAGCACTCCCAAACCATTATCTGAACTAAAAATCAGAAATAACCAGCCTGCATCCTTGCCGACAGGTACTCTTAAACCATTATTTCCACCGGGAGTCAATAGCAATCAACCTACGCCATCGCCAGCAGTTACTTCTAAACCGTTATTGCTGCCAAGAGTTAATAAAAGTCAGCCTACACCCTCGGCTGAATCGGATCAAAAATTAATAGAACGGTTGCGCGAAGTCAAAGAAAATAGACAAAAGTCTAATCCAGAAAAATAATCATCCGCAGGTGATTTAAGCTTGTGAAGCGAAATAATTATATTGAGTCCACTCACTTGCGATCGCGATCCGCGTCACCCCACCCCGGTTTTGTCTAAAGCCAAAACCTCCCCTCCCCGTTCACGGGGAGGGGATTGAGGGGTGGGGTAAAATGCCTGTGGGATAAGCGTTTGATCTGAAGTTGACACCAATGGTCAACCCACATTCCGCCTTCAAAGCCCCTCTCCGCTTCGGAGAGGGGTTTGGGGAGAGGTCTACCGACTTATGTACACACGGTAAGTGCTTCTACCCGGGGGAGATGTCAAATATTGGACTTACGAAGCATTTTGCAACTCAGCTGTACGTACTGAAAGCTGCTGTATCTGATTACCTCGTTGCACTTTCACCTGTAATACTTGACCAAGACGACTGTCTTCTACAACGTTCTGCAATTGTTCAGCACTGGTAATTGCTTTACCATCAACTTGAAGAATTACATCCCCGCGCCGGATACCCGCAGATGCAGCTGGGGAATTGGGGACAACTCGCATGACAAAAACACCATTAATTTCTGGTATTTGAATAGGAGAGTTGGGATCAGTGTTATTTTGCTTGGCAAGATCGGGTGTCAAAGTTACCATTTGCACACCCAAATAAGGGTGGGCAACTTTGCCATCACGTTGTAGCTGAGTGGCGATCGCTTTGGCTTTATCAATAGGAATCGCAAACCCAATACCCATTGCATCAGAACGAATGGCTGTGTTAATGCCAATCACTTCACCTAGGCCATTTAATAGTGGCCCGCCAGAGTTACCAGGGTTTATAGCGGCGTCTGTCTGAATGAAGTCCAGGCGTTTGTCACTAATACCAACTTGGGCGCTGGAACGTTTGAGGGTACTAACAATTCCCAAGGTAACGGTATTATCAAATCCTAAAGGATTACCAACTGCGATCGCCCAGTCTCCTACTTGTACATTACTGGAAGAACCCAAAGGCGCCACCGGTAAATCGTTACCAGCGTTAATCTTGACTACTGCCAAATCTGTGACTTCATCAATACCTTGAACTTTACCTTCAAAGGTGCGGCCATCTTTGAGTCGAACTGTTACTTTATCAGCTTTATCGACCACATGAGCATTAGTCAGAACTAACCCACTCTTGTCAATAATGAAACCTGAGCCTAAACCGCGTAACTGTTCAGAAGGCATCTGTTGAGAGAAACCGTCACCAAAAAACCGACGGAAAAAGGGGTCTTCTAAAAATGGATCAACGCGACGAGTAATTGTCCGTTCAGTATCAATTCGGACAACTGCTGTGCCCACACGATTGACTGCTGCTGTCACAAAGCTACTGCTACCGATGGCAGCACTGGCTGGTGATTGGCGTTGGGCAATTAGTTGTGAAGTATCTCCAGCAGTTACTGTGGGTGCTGGTTCGGCTTGAGAGGGTAAAACCTGCAATGTACTAACCGTTAGCACAACTCCTAGGGCGATCGCTAAAACATGAGTACTGAGTTGACGTAGAGACCGAGATAATTTGGGAAATCGCATAATCACAACCTCATTTTTGACACTCTCCGGTATAAAGATGCGGAGATTCTTGGTTCAACGAGTCCACTTAGATTAGACTCTTTCTTTCTTGGCGCTAGCCTCTCGCGAGTAGGAGAAGGGGAGACGCACTCGCGTTTGCGGTTCGTTTTTTCATTATTTTGCGTCAGTCTTGCTAAAAACTTTTTGGGTTTTTAGGTTTAAACATCGGGGTTTTCACCCAACATTCTTATAAGTCTAATTGTTCCTTAGTCATGACAAATCTATGTACAGTTATTTTTATCAAGATGAACTAAGTACGTTGGTGCGAAAAAAGTCAAGTATGTTACGAAAGGTAAATAAGCTTAAAACCTTTACTAATGACAAATGACCAATGACAAATGACCAATGACCAATGACAAATGACAGCCTTAGCCAGTTAACTTTAATTGCGCCAACCTACTTAACTTTTAAATAAAATTTCATTGCGACGGGCTGCGCCTAGCTGGGGTAAAGAGTTGATCGCTGAGTGGGGAGTGAGAGCAGTAGGAACAGTCAAAGGTAGTTGTAATTGTTTTATAACACTTTGCAAGAGTTGGTCTTGTCCAGTCCGCAAACCCGAGACATTTGTCCCCCGATTGATAATAGCAAACCAAACCAAACCGCGATCGCGTGTGGGCATGACTCCCGCCAAAGCGCTCACATCCCGCAGAGTACCAGTTTTGATCACAGTCGCAAGGGGAATGTGTCTGTCGTGCATCGTCCCCCGGTGATCAAATCCAGACATGGGGAACAAATCAGCCAGATTCAGTTTATGAGCAGCTGCCTCACCTTGAATAGCCATCAGCATGGCACAAGCAGCTCTAGGGGAAATGCGATTTTCGGGCCCCAGTCCAGAACCATTAATTAACTGAATTTCCACTTGTGGTACCCTAGCAAGGTTAGCAGCAGTTGATCGGACTACAGTTGCTCCTCCCACTGACTCTGCCAGCATCTCTGCCATATCGTTATTACTGTAAACATTCATCTCCTTGATTAGTTGCTTTAAGGGTAACGAACGATGGCGGAGTAACAAAAATTGCTGAGGGTTTGGTTGCGCCGCAACTTTCACCGCACCGGCAATTACAACTTGAGGCTTGGGTGTACCCTTGGCCATGATTGAGTGTGTATAAGTAGCGGGGCGGCTCCAAGTCGCACGATTTAGTGCTTGCTTGAGCATCAGACCTGCTAACATCGGCTGACGTTGGAAATTCATGGCAAAACTGCCAGTAATGATCAAATTTCCCTTTACCTGCTTGATGCCAATTTTATTGAGAGTATTACCAAGAGCGATCGCTTCTTCCCAAACAAACAAAGGATCGCCACCACCAGTAATCACCAAATCGCCCTGTACAACTCCATTTACTACTGGCCCAGTGATACTCACCAAAGTATCAAATTGGTGATCTGGCCCCCAAGTTTTCAAAGCAACTAGTGAAGTAGCAATTTTGGTTAAAGAAGCAGCCGGTAGAGGAGTCGTACCTTGGTGATTTGCCATCAGCATCGGCCCCGACTGCATCCAAATTCCCTGACTCTCAGCCAGATTTTGCCCCACTACTTTTGATGTTACTAGCTTTTTCAGATATTCCTGCACCGTAGTTGCCCCAGCTGGATTTGGATCAGGTGCAAGAACTAAGCCAGGGCTACTTTGCCAAGTCAAAGCATCTAAGGCATCTAGAGGCTTGATTTGTACCCCGGCCATTTCCAGCCAAAGCGACACCAAACCTGAACCCAATAATTCCAGCATATTTTATTCCTCTGTTAGGATCTGATACGTTGTTTCCTGTGCTAATATACAAGCTTTTTTACGATAATCAGTATTGAGTCATAATAGTTCCAAATCGCATAGTCATTCATTTTTCCAGACTGATTCGCTTGTAGTAAGCGGCTCTATCCCTGGTATTATGCAACTTAAATGCTCATTAGTTTAGCTTAAACAGTAGAAGCCTCTCACCTACCGGATAGGGAGGTGATGAGATGAATACGCGTGAGTAACGAATTGCCCAACGAGCAAAATTAAGCGCAGCTTAATCAGTGTTGTTGGGCCATGAGGAATGAACATTTAAATTCCTAATATATTCACGAATAATATCTGTTTTGGCTCTTCCTGTAAGATGTGCGTATTGCTCTAATATTTCCATTACAATAATAGTAGATGGCAAAGCCGAAAATGCTGGTCATCTCTAAGCTGTACCTTGACAACTCAGAGTATGGGGTTCTACTCAGTAACAGACACTTGTGTCTCGTCTTCTGTGAGTAGGTAAAACTCTGACAGTACAAAGGCTAGAACAATCTTTGTACTTGTTCAACTGTGCAAAGGGGCATCTCGTGCAGTATAAACAAAGCTCAGTTAATGTCCGACGGGATACCGGGAGTCGCTGAGAAGCCCACACCTACAGCTTGCTGAGGTGTGGGAGTATGTCACTACTACTTTCTTTCTGGATGCGCTGCATCCTCTGGTGAAGGAGTACCCATCTGGTTAATTGTGGCAATCATCTGATACAAGCGCCCCAAGTCGCGTTGATTGAAGTACAAAATTAGCCGGGGTAATTCAACAGTTTCATCTTGTGCTTCTTGAGGTAATGCCTGACTTTTTTCAATTCGTCCTTGAATAATAATCTGGCTAAAATCAGCATTGAGTTGCTCTACCTGAGAGTCTGATATATCTGTCTTCAGGCGGATGACTAACTGATCGCCTACATAGCGACAAGAGTGATAAACCTGGTAAAAACGGGTGATAGCGTCGCAAGCCACATCCAAGTTATCTGTCACCGTGTAAAGACTAGGGTCTTCAGGACTGACAAGACCATTTTGCACTAGTTGCTGATCAATGTATTCGCTCCAAGACCGCCAGTAATCACCACCAGGGCGATCAATTAAAACTAGAGGTACTGGGCCAAATTTACCAGTTTGGCTTAATGTCATACATTCAAAAGCTTCATCTTGAGTGCCAAAACCTCCAGGAAACAAGGCGACAGCATCACTTTCTTTGAGGAGAAACAGCTTGCGGGTAAAGAAATATTTGAAGTTAATTAGCTTAGGATCACCCTCGATAAAGGGGTTTGCTTCCTGTTCAAAGGGTAACTGAATGTTTAATCCAAATGAATTTTCTCGCCCAGCACCTTCATGACCCGCTTGCATGATTCCACCGCCACCGCCAGTCATCACCATAAATCCTAATTGAGAAACAGTACGACCAAACTCAAGGGCCATTTGGTATTCTGGTGTGTTTGTTGCTAGACGAGCAGAGCCGAAGATTGTCACTTTGCGAACGTGTCGGTAATCATAAAAAAGCTGGAAACCTCGCTCCATATCTGCTAGCGCAGCCGATAAAATTTTCCAATCGAGACGCTCAATTTCGGTATCAGCTAGACGAACAATAGTAGCAAGTGCTTGCTGAATAAATTGCCGATTTTTTAATGTCGGTAAACGAGCGATTAATTCAGCGATTTCCGCCTGTAAAGACTCTAATGTGTCAAACGACGCAGATGAGGTCATGAGAACTGCCGCAACAATGGCACTATATTTTACGTGAACTACTCACACTCTAGCAAGCGGCAGAGTAACCCCAAGTGGAATATCAAAGAAGACTTGGCTGGGTATATGTTGATCATGCCCACCATTCTAGTTTTGGGAACTTTTGTAGTCTTACCCATCCTCTACGCCGTTTTTCTTAGGACTAGCCCCTTCAAGGTGACTTTAAAAATCTCTCTTTTTTCTCTGTGTTCTCTGTGCCTCTGCGGTTTAAAAGTAATTTATCTAACCACAGAGACGCAGAAAACACAGAAGTAAGAGGTTAAAGAGAAATTTTTTGAACAAAATTTTTACCCACCTTGAAAGGGCTAATTCTTAGGACTTACGCACTGTACAAATTAACCTGAAGCAAGTGGCGTGGATTTAGGGGGATCTAGAACGTTTTGCTACCGATAAAAAGACTTTTAAAACATCCTCTTAGCTCGACTTTATCCAAAATTAAGAACTCGGTTTTCTTTATGCGGCAAAAACCCTGGCTTTTTAGCAAATACTTTTTCCACTCTACAGGTTATCCATAAAATTCAAAAACTAAAACTACCGTTCCACAAAGGTTTCAACTTCAGCGTTCACGTAGCGAAAAAAATGGATAAAGTCGAGTTAAGAGGATGTTTGAAAAGTCTAATTTATTACTAGCCTTGGCACAGGTGCGGCTACACAGGCAAAACCCACCGACCTGGGTTAAAAATCCTTGATTTTATCTTAGTCCACGGAGGTGGACAACGTTAGTGTAGTAGCGAATTCTATTCGCCGAATACTTTTCAAACACCCTCTAACAGAACATATTCAGATGATAACTGATGCCATAAACTTCGATAGTTTATCGAAGAAGACAATAGAAGGCGAAGCCTCCAAGGATGGGTTCTTAGCCTCTAGGCTAAGAACCCGTCAGGGCAAGGGATCTATGTTAACTTATGCCAATCACCTTTCTAAAACGTAACTCTCAAAATCTGGATTTGGGATTAGTAGAGTCAGAAATGTGAATTTCTAAATTACGTTTTGGAATGCAAATTAGTGTTAGTAACATTCGTGTCTAGAGCCATTGTCTTGTGTGGAAGCCGGAGTGTTTATATTTGCAAGCTAGAAAACCTACACCTCTACTCCGTCATTACTTTATCCCCGATCAGTTGCCTAACTATGCTTGCACCACAAAATCTGTTGCTGCAAGAGTTGGCGCACCAGTCAGAGTTATGAATAGACCGCCACTGCCGAAACCACTTGCGCTGCCATTTTGATTGTAGAATAACTCCCCACTCGCAGCGTTGTAGACAATTTTTGCCGTGCTGGTTGCCCCTGATCTAGTGACTTGAAAATCACTTCTGTTACTAAAACCTGTTCCCGGAGTAGAAGCGATCGCACCAAAAGTGGTTTTATCGAGGACAATCTTATCACCTTGGGAACCATTGAAGTCACTGATCACATCTACACCAATATCATTCCGGGCAAAAGTTGCATTGGTATTGAAAACGAATCTGTCAGCACCCGCACCACCGGCAAGAGTATCATTGCCAGCACCGCCGATCAGAATATCATTGCCAGCACTGCCTCGTAATACGTCAGCACCCGCGCCACCAATGAGACTATCATTGCCAACGCCGCCGATGATAGTATCATTGCCAGCATTGCCGCTGAGAGTATCATTGCCATCCAAGCCATTGATAACGTCGTTACGAGGGCCACCATTAATCACATCATTGGATTTGTTTGGTCCTTTACCGCCCACTAAAGTATCTTCATTGTTTGACATAACTTTCACCTAACTCATCAATTTTTTCAGGAACTTTCGTTCTCAAAACCTTAATCAAAAATCGAGCAAAATAGCTCATTTTAATTGGTTTATCGAGTGTTTATTTTCCTTGGTAAACACACCTATTTATTTATCACTATTCCCAGATTAAGTAAACTTCTTTACCCAATCTTTAAGATATAACTTTCTCTCAAATCTCAGACATTATCAAAGATTGATAACTGAAGTTTTATCCTTCTTTCAGATGTATTTCTTTTTCTTATAGAAAAATCGATATCTTAATGAAATTGCGGTTTTTATTGACAAAAATGCAACCTCTGATTCTACTACAAAAAATTTTTTAATATCTAGTTGTGCTGAAGATTACATAAGTTATTTTTATGTATAAGCTGATAACATCTCTGCTCAAGCAACAATCAAGTTTATAGAAACTTTATATTATCAAGAGGTTCAACAGTGTTTGAAATTATCAAGCGGCAGAACAATCCCAAGTGGAATATCACGGAAGACTTAGCTGGGTATATGTTTATGATGCCCACCATTTTAGTTTTGGGAACTTTTGTAGTTTTACCCATTCTCTACGCCGTTTTTCTTTCTCTGCAAAAAGTTCAACTCCTTGGCGGTATCGAGTACGAGTTCATCTGCGATCGCATTTTTGTTGGCAGCAGTTATCATTGCCATCACTTTAATTCAACGACGACTTTTTGGAGGTGAACAGATTTGACTAATATCTCTGGCTTATCTTGGCTCAAAGCCCTCTTATACGTCTTGGTGACACTATATGCCATCATCACCCTAATACCCTTTCTCTGGGCACTTTCAGCATCATTTAAGCCACTAACAGAGATTGTCAGTAGTGAACCCAACTTTCTTCCCAAGAATTTTACTCTTGACAACTACAGGCAAATTTTTCTGCAAGAACCACTATTTTGGCGCTGGTTGTTCAACAGTGTGGCGATCGCCCTCAGCGTCACCCTTTTAAACTTATTGTTAAATTCAATGGCTGGTTATGCCTTGGCAAGACTGCGCTTTGTGGGCAAGCGCTTTTGGTTCTTTCTAATTTTGGCAGTACTGGCAGTACCGGCGCAAATCACCCTAATTCCCACATTCTTGATTTTAAAAGCGATGTCTACGACGGGCTACGCCTACGGCTGGCTGAATTCTTACCAAGGCATGATTGTGCCTAGCATGGTCAATGCCACTTTTATCTTCATGATGCGGCAATTTTTCGTTAATTTTCCTAAAGAACTAGAAGAAACAGCTCAACTTGATGGCTTAAATACCTTGGGGATTTTCCGACATATTGTCTTACCTCTGGCAAAACCAGCACTAGCAGCACAGGCAGTTTTTGTGTTCATGGGGAGTTGGAATAATTTTTTACTGCCTATAGTTATCCTATTTGACCCAGAAATGTTTACTCCCCCTTTGGGGCTGAACACCTTCAAAGGTCAATACATTAGCTATTGGAACTACATTATGGCGGCTTCTATGGTCTTTACCCTGCCAGCTTTAAGTATTTATGCCTTTTTTAATCGTTACTTTATTCAAAGCGTCACCTTTACCGGAGGAAAAGGTTAATAGGTATTGGGAATGGGCATCAGGAACCGCGAAGTCGAAGTATCGGGCATTGGGCATGGGTTGCCTCATCCCCCTCATCCCCCTCATCCCCCTCATCCCCCTCATCCCCCTCATCTCCCTCATCCCCCTCATCCCCCATTCCCCAAACAGTATTTTGGGCAACAAATTGCACTCCTAACGTGATATTGGTATTACAGCGACTCAATCTCTATCTATCAGTTAACAAGCATTATGGGTTTTGCAGACCTATCGATCGCAGAGATAGCAGCCGACTACAGCATTCCTGTAGAAAAAGTGTTTTCTCTGTGCAACCAACTGGGAATTGCCTACAAACACCAAAAGACCCGTTTGGCGTTAGAAGATGCAAAGGCAATTATTTCCCAAATATCGTCTGAAAGACGCCCAAAAGGTACTAGCGACTCGGTGGGTGATCTCGGACTTTAGCTAATCACTGATAGCTAATGACAAAAATCAATGAATCATTAGCAATTAGCAGCTTGGAGATTGAGAATCGTTTTCTTAGCTGTGTTGAGCGTCAAAATCTTTAAGGGGAAATATGTTTAGAAGACTAATGGGCGTTGTTGTGGCTACTGTTTTACTCTCGTTTCAGTTGATTGTCGGTAACGCGACAGCAGTGGAACTGGACAAAGCTACCCGAACAGTGCCATTAAATACTCAAGGTGATACCGTCGTACTTAGCCTTAAACAAGTCAAAGAAGGCAAACGCTTATTTAATTACGCTTGCGCCCAATGTCATGCTGGGGGAGTTACCAAGACAAACCAGAACGTAGGACTGACTCCAGATGATCTGGCACTGGCAACACCCAACCGTAACAATATTGAAGGCTTGGTGGATTACCTGAAAAATCCCACGACCTACGATGGGGAAGAAGAGATTTCCGAAATCCACCCCAGTATCAAAAGCGCAGATATTTTCACAGCAATGCGAAATCTGACTGATGAGGACTTAGAGGCGATCGCTGGTCATATTCTCTTACAACCCAAAATCGTTGGCACTAAGTGGGGAGGCGGAAAAATCTATTACTAAATCCTGGATCTGAGTTATTGGGAATTGGGCATTGGGCATTGGGCGTTGGGAAGAATTTAGTCCCCATTCCCCATCCCCCATTCCCCATTCCCCATTTACTACTGATGGCACAGCTTTTTGCAAGAAATTGCTCCCCATTCTTAAAAAAAAATTTATCTATGACAGATTGTCATATTTAGCGTTGATTTTTATTTAAAATGAGAAAGGAAAAAAAATTGTTTGTTAGGAGAGAGCCATGAAATTAATTTCGGGAAGCTGGCGACGCCTTGGTTTAGCTGTGTTGACAATCCTTTTAGTTGTTAGCAGCTTTGCTGTTTTTACTCCCAGTGCTTCGGCTGAAACCTACAAGGTGAAATTAGGTAGCGATAAAGGACTGTTGCAATTTGAACCAAAAACCTTGACCATTAAACCAGGTGACACAGTTGAATGGGTGAACAACAAACTTGCTCCTCATAATGTTGTGTTTGATTCTGCCAAAAACCCTACAAAGGACGCTGAACTAGCGAAATCTTTGTCTCATACGAAGTTGCTGTTGAATCCTGGTCAAACCACAACAACCACCTTCCCCGCAGATGTACCTGCTGGTATCTACACTTTCTACTGCACTCCTCATCGTGGTGCTGGCATGGTTGGTAAAATCATTGTCGAAGGCTAGTAGTTTGTCAAGTTTAAATTGACGGGAAGCAATTTGGTAGTAAGGACTTCAGTCCTTATTTTCTAAGCACTAAAGTGCTTACTACAAACCCTCAAAATTAGCTTAGACATTGTACTAGAAACAGCAGCGTTTGACACGAGACGATTACTCAGTGAAATTAGCTCATCGCAATCCGCCACGCTCCTAGAGTGATGTACAAAATGCATAAATGGCGGTAGTGAGTTCTATCCTTCCCTCAGACCCTAAACGACCTGTGGCGCTGGAGGGGTGAACTCGCTACCGCTAATTTCGATCAAATTTGACTTAATCAGGGATTAATCGCGTTTATACTCTTGCTGGAGGCTTGTTGCGAGGAAATTTTCTTGAGAATACTTTTATTAATTCTACTGTCGGCGATCGCTCTATTCAAATTCACATTCATTAGTCCAGCACTAGCTGCCGAAACATCCAACGCTGCTAAAATTTTCGAGGCTAACTGCGCTTCTTGCCATATAGGTGGCGGTAACATCCTGATTAGCCAGAAAACTTTGAAAAAGGAAGCATTGTCAAAGTACCTAGAAAATTATAATAGCGACTCAATTCAGGCGATTATTCATCAAGTGCAGAATGGTAAAAATGCCATGCCTGCCTTTAAAGGCAAGTTAAGTTCTGAGGAAATTCTGGAGGTAGCTGCTTACGTTTTTCAAAATGCAGAACAAGGCTGGTAAAGTAGCCGAAAAATTTATCTGGATGAAAGGGAACAGGGAACTCTTAACAGGGAAATAAGCCACCCACGAGGGGTGGGGTTTCAACCTACCTGACGATGATGCGGATTTTTTCGCTTGACTTCGGGCGAAAGCGCGTAGCGGGACGTAAGTCCGGTTTTGAACCTTTATTTTTTACATAAAACAACGGCCCTTTGGTATACCAAAGGGTTTTTTCACATCGGGAAGCACAGTTGATCGAGAGTACTCATGATTGAAAAAGATTATAAGGGAAATGCTGAAAACCCGTGAGAAGCAGGACACGCAAGTGTCCGAACTTCGTACTTCAGGCACGGGATGAAAGCAAGTCACAAGCCTTTAGGCTTAAGTCAATTTTGTTGATGAACATGGTAAAATACTCCAATCAGTACAAGTTTTAAAAACCTACCCCCGGACTGGGGGAAAGTCTACGCCCAAAAAACTGTTCTACCCTGACTTACCAACAACTAGTACTAGACCTTCATGGGCTAGTATGGCTTGAGGAAAGGCAGATTTAATATCGACTTGAACCTCATCAAGAAAATCATCATGGTCATCTGGGTGATGATGAGAAATAGCTAGGCGTTGAACGCCAGCATTGAGAGCTGCATTCACCGCAGCTTGCCAGAGTAAATCAGCAGAGTCATGGTTGTGAGAGGTAGGGGGAGTGTAGGTGGCATTGGCAATCAGCAAGTCAACGCCTTCAATAAACTGTAAAATCCGCTCTCGCTCTATTTGATCAGCATTTTGGTGCAAATCCGTGATATAAGCAACACTACACTCCTGCCAAGTGACCCGGTAGCCAACTGACCGTTGAGTTTGATTGATTAATGCAGTTGTAATGGTGACATCATCTAGCTTGACGTCACTGTCTGGAGTCAGATTGTAAAATTGCAATTCCGACTGCATTACTTGTAAAGGGTAAGGAAAGTGTGGCTGGAGCATCTGGTCGCACAGACATTGTTTAATTGAAGCTCCATTTGAGGCAGCCGTGCCGTAAATGTGAAAACAATTTTCCGCAATAAATGCGGGAGCAAAAAAAGGAAACCCTTGAATACGATTTGATTGGCAGTTGGTAAAAAATAAATGGGCTTCTAATGGGTGTTGCAGTTGTTGCCAAGTTTTACCCAGTATGCGTAAGCCAGTACCGCCATCAAAAATCAAGCGTTTCCCAGCTATACGCATTTCTACACAAGCGGTATTACTACCATAACGATTAGTGTTGCTACTTGGGGTGGGAATCAAACCTCTTACACCCCAGAATTGCACAAGAAATTCACTTGTTGGACTACTAGGCATAGTAGCTGACTTTTCAGGTATATAGCTCTGGGAACCCGACAACTCAAAGTTTGACATTTTTCTTGAAATTAGACCTTACTGAGCAGGTCATCGTAGCGCCGCACTTCCAACAACCTGTTTTTTTCGTCCACAATGACTACCGTAGGAGAGTAACTTTTCAACTCTTCTGGAGTCAACTGCCCGTAAGTCATTATAATCAAGCGATCGCCAATAATGCCTAGACGTGCCGCACCTCCATTTAGCTCAATTATTCCTGAATGGGCTGGAGCCGGAATTGCATAGGTAATAAAGCGCTGACCGTTGGCATTATTAACTACTTGCACCTGTTCATAAGGTAAGATACCAGCTTTTTCCAAAAGCATTTCATCGATGCTGATACTACCCACGTAGTTGATATTTGCCCCTGTCAGGGTGCAGTTATGAATTTTTGCCAAAAGGAGAGTACGCTGCATTTGAGTTTAGGGTTGGTGGCAGATATTAAAATCCGTAACAAGCAAAAGTTACTAAAGTGAGGAGTTAGGAATAAAAATTCATAACTCTTAACTCCTAACTCCTAACTCCTAACTCCTCTATTATCCTCTATAAGCTTTGACGGATTTTTCAACTATTGCTGCAACCTTGTCCACATCTTGCCAACCAAGAATTTCAGTCACCTTTTTTTCCAAATTTTTATAACTACGGAAAAATTCGGCAATTTCATCTAAGCGGTGAGGCGCTAAGTCTTTCAGGGATTTCACCTGAGTGTAGCGCGGATCTTTGTCAGGAACACAAAGAATTTTTTCATCGCGATCGCCACCATCAATCATCTCCAAGAAGCCAATCGGTCGTGCGGCAATAATACAGCCTGGAAAGGTTGGCTCATCGATTATGACCATACCATCTAGGGGATCGCCATCATCAGCCAAAGTATTGGGTACAAACCCGTAGTCATAAGGATATTGTACCGAGGAATAAAGTACTCGGTCTAGAGCAAAAGCTTCTAGTTCCTTGTCGTATTCGTATTTATTTTTACTTCCCCCAGTAATTTCAATCAGAACATTGATTAGACCCGGTTTCGGTTGGGCAGGAATACGAGATAAATCCACAAAAAACTCCTCTAATAACAATGAATCATGGGGCACTCAGTCAGCTTTGCTCCCCGTGTAGAATTTTAGGGCAATATGGATCTCTTCCCAAGGTATTCATCGGAATACGCGGGATGCGGGAAACTCAGCTTTGGTATAGAGCATTATCTGGTGAAAAAGAATTGTTTTGACGTAGCAGTGCTACGTCAAGACAAGGGTTCTGGGTAACGCATATTTAATTTCACCAGATGTCTATTGGGTATTAGCTATGGTTATCTCCTTTAGGACTTACGCAAAAACCCTCTCAAACTCTCATTCCTCCGTGACGCGCCAGTTACTTCTCCCATCTCTACCAATACAATTCAGTTAGCGCCAAAAACCTTAAGTTGTGTAGGTTGGGTTGAGGAACGAAACCCAACATTTTCATAGCTTTGTTGGGTTGCGCTTTGCTTCACCTAACCTACAATTTTTCTTAACCCAAGCGTATTGCCATCTCTACGAGACGCTACACCTAGTGTCTCGTAAGTAAGTCGGTGAAAATAAATCAAACTATGTGACGAAACGTAAACAGGCTTGAAACCCTTACCAAGGAGGAATGACAAAGGACAAATGACAGCCATCACGAGTTATCTTTAATTGCGCCGACCTACTTAGAGATGGAAAAAGCGTTGCGAGGAAACTTCGCAACGCTTTTTTCAAGAGGTTATGATTTATCTCTCCTGACCTTGTTTGCTGTAAGAGGGATTTCTGCCCCTACTATGTCAAAACCTGGAGTTCGTCAAGATAGATTCAGCTGATTCGTGATGAAGTACATCGAAAATCTACAGAGATTGTCTCAAAATCAGTATTTTCTTTTTTTGTCGCTCTCCTCCTGGGGAAATGCTGCTGACAAGCTTTATCAATCTTTACTTTCTTGTAGGTTTTGGATCAGGGGTTGCTGGTTATTTTGAACATTAGTTGAAGAATAATGGGCGATGACAAATACGGGTAGAGTGAGGGTTAACAGAGCGATCGCAGTTCCCACAATGTCTGCCAAACGTTGGGAATATGTGTCGGCAGAATTGGCAGACTGGCTATTTGAATTCATACAAAATTGAAGTTCTTCATAACACTGTGTAGGTCTAGTCTCTCAGTGAGAGTCTTGGTGCCATTTTAGCTATTTTTAAACTGTAAAATGTATAGCATTCTACAAGCTAAACCAGTTTTGCAACTGTCATAATAGCGTTCTTATACATGAAATTCTTAATACCAAGTTACAAGTCAACAAATCATCTTTTATTTCGTGATTAATATTTCCAGATGTTTCCTTGTATGGTGTAACGGTTAACATATGCAAAGGAAACTTTAACAGCATCATAAATTACATTTTTCCCTGCTTAAAGATTAATTAGCAAAATGTATTCTTCCGATACTTAATGATTATATCATTCTGCAACGCCTTTGATCAAGTTATCTTACTGAAATTGCTAATTTGTGATACAGAACACAAAACCGCAAAAGCACTGATAGATATTTAGGTTTTGGATTGTTCTACAGTATTTATACACAACAATATTTGACACCAGAGAATAAATGAGTAGGAATGATTTTTGTAACCAATCATAACTACCGAATAAATACAGATACATCAAGTGTGTTGTGCAGTGTGGATTCAGTGATATCACTCAACAAATATTTCAGAATTTAAATTTTCAAATTGTTTTAATATGACAGTAATTTTGTCAATCTATATATAGGTAGAGTAAAAAATGTGTGTTTGAATATAGGACTTACGCAACTGGCATATTATTTTTAGTTTGTAGTGAACGCGAGTGCGTCTCGTTGGCGTGGTCACTGAGTTTACGGTGAGCATCTCGACTTTGCTCGTTGGCGTAGCCTAAGAAGAGATGGAACCGCAGTCGAACTGCGTAGTCGAAACATTAAATTGGTATAACGAAGTTTGCACTTGTAAATTAGGGAAAACCTCCCCTCCCCGCTTGCGGGGAGGGGATTGAGGGGTGGGGTAAAATGCCTGTGGTATAAGCGTTTGAGCTTAAGTTGACACCAATGGTCTGTATTGGACTCAACTGCAAACTGCTATATTTATTTTTCTTTCTCTTCTTTGATGCCCTTGGCGGTAGCCTGCGGCAAGGCGATGCAGCGTCTACGTAAAAAAATTAGGTATTATTCTGGTGGGAAGCGGCAAGGCTCAGTACAAGTGCCCCATGCCCAATGCCCTTACATAAAAAAATTTATAATTCGTGACTGTAACCAACATTACCCCATCTGCCCTTCATATTTTGATAATATTCAGCTTGTGACTTGTATTACCCTCTTAACGACGATTAACCCTTGGCAAGCACAACTAGTCCAACAGATGCTGATTGTTCACAACCTAGCAATAGGAATAATTGATTGGGGTGGGAGGGGGAAAGCATCTTATTTGGAGGTTGGTATTCTCATGGCTTTGTGAGTACGTCCCTATAATTAAGTCTGCTGAAAAAAAGAGCAAGAGACTTGTATTGGTATAAGAATTTTCGTTAAGCTGGCAACCAAAGATGAAAATTAAGGTCTGAATTGCTTAAAAGCGTAGTTTGACGATGTAGTCATTAGTCATTAGTTAAAGACAAATGACTAATGGCTAAGGACAATCCAATACGGTTTGATATGTTTTCGACCTCATACCCACTTAAAATAAAATAAAAAATGGCTAACAACGAAGAATCGCGTGGTTTAAAGTCTCTATTTGATTGGTTTGCAAATCGACGGAAATCAGGATCTACTAGTCTCGAACGCCAAGAACGTGAAATTGC
>NZ_JAIVFV010000136.1:9787-18415 GCF_020829445.1 Nostoc sp. CHAB 5836 | reverse complement strand
CTTATTCCTTTGTGTCCTTCTCTTACGAGACGCACTCGCGAATGCGCCCTACCCTGCGGGAAGCTGCTTTGCGTCTATGCGGTTCGTTTTTTCATTATTTTGCGTAAGTCCTAAAGAAATCAAATTTTCTCAAAAACATCTGATCATAGGAGCGCAAGTTCTTGTGCCTCTACAAATAGTTTGGGATGATTTATTTTTCGCAAGTCCCTTATTGCGCAATACCCTTGGGTTAAGGCTAAAACTCTTTGTTAAATAGAGAGCGTCATTATGAATTACCAATTATTTAGGACTTACGCAATAACTCTCTGAAACTCTTATTCCTTTGTGTCCTTTGCGCCCTTTGCGGTTCGTTTTTTCATTGTTTTGCGTAAGTCCTATTATTTTAAGGTTTATAGTCCAATAGGGTTCACAAAAGGGCTGAAACTCTTTTTTTTTACGAACCACAGAGGCGCAGAGAACACGGAGAGAAGAGAGAAAGAGAAGGGGGAAATGCTTAACCCAAGTGTGTTAGTTTAAGTACGTTGGTGCGAAAAAAGTCAAGTATGTTACGAAACGTAAATAAGCTTAAAACCTTTACTAATGACAAATGACAAATGACAAATGACCAATGACAAATGACAGCCTTAGCCAGTTAACTTTAATTGCGCCAACCTACTTATAGTCGATTCTTAGTTGGAATCACAATCATCGAGAAATAGGGTACTTCGGCTGGATCAACTTCATCTAGAGGTAGGATGCGTTGCTGTGATGTTGATGCCCGCTCAATATATCTTGCCCGTGATGCTAGCCCTATTTTATGCAGGATATCTCGTACTTTGGTAAAGTGACGACCTAACTTCATAATTGCGGCGGCGTCGGTCATCAGTAGATGTGTAGTCAGCTCTTCTGCTGGTAATGGGGCTGGTAGGACAGTGAGAATATCGGTGTAGTAGGTGAAAGGTACACCCAAGGCTACTGGACAAGCCATGAGTGAAGAAACTCCGGGGACAACTTCTGTTTCGTACTGATCACATAACCGCGTGAACAGGTACATGAACGAACCATAGAAAAATGGATCGCCTTCACATAGCACCACGACATCTCGACCGGCTGCTAAATGGTCGGCGATTGGTTCAATTTCCTTGTCATAGATAGACTTAGCCTTTTCAGGCTCCAAGGCGCGGGGGAGATGAAATAATACCTCAATTTGATTGCCAGGAAGATATTGTGCCACGATCGCTCTAGCAATACTTTCTTTATTTGTGGCTGATTGATAGGCTACCACAGGAGCGGCACGTAATAGCCGCAGCGCTTTCAAAGTTAATAGTTCTGGGTCGCCTGGGCCGACACCAATTCCATAAAGACGACCTTTGGTTTTGATCATTATTCTTCCTCCATTGCCAGGGCGTTAACTGCTGCGGCGGCGATCGCACTTCCACCGCGCCGACCATGTAAGGTTAAAAATGGTACATTTCTGCTGTCTGCTGCCAGTGCGGCTTTTGATTCTGCTGCACCAACAAACCCCACTGGAAAGCCTAAGATAATAGCAGGTTTGGGCGTTCCTTCATCGAGCATTTCTAATAGCCGGAACAGTGCTGTGGGTGCATTGCCGATTGCAATTACTGCCCCTTCGAGGTGCGATCGCCATAATTCTAAAGCTGCTGCCGACCTTGTAGTATTTAGATGCTGGGCAATCTCTGCCACTTCCGGCTCATTGAGGGTACAGATAACTTGATTATTTGCAGACAACCGCCGCCTGGTAACACCATCAGCAACCATGCGGCAATCGCACAGAATTGGCGCTCCGGCTGCCAGTGCTGCTCTTGCGGATTGTACTGCTGTTGCTGAATATCCCAAGTCAGTAACAATATCCGTCATTCCACAGGCATGAATTAGGCGTACAGCAACTTTTGCTACATCTGGTGGTAGCACATCTAGGTTTGCTTCTGACCGGATGATTGCAAAGGAGTTACGGTAAATTTCGTTGGCATCTCGGATATATTCGGGCATTAAATTTGGGATTGACATCTAAAATTAAATAACTGCTGTAATTGTGCTATTTGATATCGATTAGCAAATTCCCCAAAGGACTGATCAGAATTTAGGCGTTGAATTTGATATACATCTAGCATCCGTTCTATTAATGCAGGTAGTTCTGCAAAAGTTACATATTGATATAGTTCGCGTCCAAATTTCTGCTTGTCGTCACCAACATAAACGTGATACCCCTCTACAGTTCCATTGTCAGCCTCAATGCTGACACCGAAGAGAGTAATATCACTCTTGCTGTGCTGGGCACAGGATTTTTTACAGCCGCTAAAGTGGATATTAACTGGGCAATTTAGAGTAACGTGAGTTTCAAGATGCTTTGCCAATGACAACGCATCATCCTTGGTATCTGTAAGAGAAGCGGCGCAACCCTTTTTTCCAGAACAGGCAACTAATGCACTCTTGATGTTGGTTGCTGACGAATCTAACCCGAAGAAAGCAATTTGACTCTCGACATCAGCAACCCATTGCTGAGGAATATCTGTGAGGAGCAAATTTTGCCAAGGGGTTAGCCTGAGAGTTCCACTACCGTATTTTGCTGCTAAATCTGCTAAACCCCGCATCTGCTTACTCTCCAATCGCCCAAGAGGTAAGACGACACCAATGTAAAATAAGCCTTGCTGACGTTGGGGATGGATGCCAATATGCTGATACTTCCCCTGTTTTTGCAAAAGAGTAGAAAGTTCCTCCCCCAACCCTCCAAGGGTTGGGGGTTGGGGGGTTAGGTCTTTTCTGATTTCACTCCCTAAAAGCGGGACAGGTAAACGCTGCTGAACTTCCTGGAGATAATTTTCACAACCCAAAGTATTCAATAACTCTAAGAGACGTAGCTTAGGCTGACTCGTAGTATTACTATGAACAAGATAGACCTCTGCTAAAGCTGCCAAGACGGGCAAACATTCCTCTGGTGATAACAAAATTCCCATATCGCTAGGTGGCTGTCCCTTCTCGCCTACACTCAGATAGAGGCGAAAATAAACATTAGTGTCAACTAAAACAGCAGCAAAGGCGATATCATTCAAGCGATCGCACACCCGAATTATCCCACCACCATCAAAGCAAACGCTAAATTTTGCCGACAGTCCCGAAAGGCCCGGATGTGCAGCAATATAATCATCCCAACCTTGAACAAAAGGGCGAGTATCGATTATTTCCTGGGGGTCGATACCAGCAGTTGGGCTGGTCATAATATTGCGGATGTGGTCTACGACAGGATTGCTAGAACCCAATCCTATATCCTGTAAGTACTTCAGAACCTCAGCATTTATGCCTGTGCGGATTTCGCGGACTTGTAGATTAGCTCGATTAGTCACATCTACATAGCTGCCACCATACTGTTCTGCTATATCTGCGATCGCACGGCACTGCTGACTACTAATAATTCCACCTGGTATTCTAATGCGAGATAATATCCCATCTGCGGCGGGTGTAGCATAAAACAAGCCAGGACAAGTGGCAAATCCAGAAAGCAAATTTGGAACTCCTTCCCCGTGCAACGCAGGGAGTAGATGGTAAGCGTGTCTTGAGGACATCCTGAGAGTTGGCATTCTGACTTGGGTCATCCCGTCACAGCTGCGGCACAGTCCCGGAATTTTACCGGAGTTTCCCAACTCAAGGCTATTTTAGCATTTTTAATGCAGCATAAATCCTGCGGTCAGCTTTCATCACCCAGCCTCAAGTCCGAAAATTTTCCCCTAGACAAAAGACATCTGGTGAAATTAAATATGCGTTACCCAGAACCCTTGTAGAGACGTAGCACTGCTACGTCTCTACTTTTTCACTCCTATGTCTAAAATACGAGCCTAGGCGATCGTCTCTGGAATCTTACAGCAGTTTTCATGTATTTAGACCACAATTATGAGACCTAACCCCCAACCCCTTCCTTACAAGGGAAGGGGAGAAAATCAAAGCCTCTCTCCTTAAAGGAAGTGAGGAATGGAAGTGAGGTCTATTTGTGGTTCATTTACCTGAAAATCGCTGTAAGTAGGTCGGCGCAATTAAAGATAACTGGTGATGTCTGTCATTTGTCCTTATTTATTCCTCATTGGTAGTAGTTTCAAGCCTATTTAAATTTTGTCACATAATTTGATTTATTTTCACCGACTTACTTAACAATTTTCTTTTGATGTTTCACAAGCACCAATACTCACCCATGTGCTAGAACCATCTTCCCAATGTTCTTTCTTCCATATAGGGGCATTGTGTTTGAGGGTATCAATAGCATATTGGCAAGCTTCAAACGCCTCACTGCGATGAGGAGAACCCACTGCTACTAAAACACTGATTTCCCCAACTTGCAAACGTCCAATGCGATGATAAATCGCGACTCGATTCACATCAGACATAGATAAACGTATATCAGCAGCAATTTGATAAAATATCCGCAATGCCATCGGTTCGTAAGCTTGATACTCTAGAGCAATCACAGGTTTACCATCGGTTTGATTGCGAACCATGCCACTCATCACAACCACAGCACCATTGGCTGGATCATCAGATTTGGTGTAGATTTCTTCAATGGATAATGGTGCAAAGGTAATAGCAAAACTATCTTCGGCTCTTGGTTTAATAGCAGAGGTAAGTGTAGTCGTCATAACTGCGTTGATCTTATCTGGGCTTTTCTATTGTCTCTGAACAAAGCGTTGCTAGCCTATAGACATAGGAGTGAAAACGAATGTCGGGACGTAGCAGTGCTGATCGGTGTCAACTTCAGCCTTGGCGAAGGTCATTCGCGTCAATTACTAATTATGCCCTCGCAACCCCACCCCGCTTTTGTCTAGTGACAAAATCTCCCCTCCCCGTTCACGGGGAGGGGTAAAATGACTGTGGAATGAGCTTTCTGACTTAAGTTGACACCAATGAGCAGTGCTACGTCCCTACAAGGGTTCTGGGTAACGCATATTTAATTTCACCAGATATCTACTTAAAATAACCAAAATTTACTGTTATCCGCTCTAAGGAATATTACTATAATGAATAAAAGTAATCAACTAGCTTGATGAATGATTTGTTGGACATTTGAGATACTGGTGGTAATGACCACCGACAGAAAGCCTTATAAATATACATTTATTAGTAACACGAAGCAAGTTGTCATTCAGCAATAGTTAGGAACAATTTCATGAAATCTTTCGTGTGTAACAATGAATTAGCCAGACTTGAGGCTCTGCGTCAGTACCAGATTCTCGACACTCTACCAGAGGAAGCATTTGACGACCTGGCGTTCTTAGCCGCACAGATTTGTAACACACCGATCGCCTTGATTAATCTAATTGACGCTAACCGTCAGTGGTTCAAAGCCAAAGTGGGGTTGGATGTAGAGGAAATGCCACGAGATACTGGGTTCTGCCCGATTTGTATGGAAAGTGGTGAAGTTTTGATTATTTCCGATACCTTGACTGACGAAGAATTTGCGAGAAATGCCGTAGTTACCTCTGCTGAATTTGGTGTGAGATTTTATGCTGGCGTACCTTTGTTAGCACCAGAAGGAGAAGCGATCGGGACTCTGTGTGTAGTGGATTGCGTACCACACCAAATCAGTCCCCAACAGGTGGAAGCACTGGAAATTCTTAGCCGCATGGTAGTTAGACAACTCGAGAGTCGGCGGAGTTTAGTTGAACAGGTAACCATAAAACAGGAGTACAACCAGGTACAAAAAGCATTACACCAAAGCGAATCTTTCTTTAATAATTCGCCGGTGATGATGGGAATTGCCGAGTTGGTAAATAATGACATTTTGCAGATTTCGGATGACCCCGCTACAAGGAAATTCTTTGAACTCACGCCAGAAGAAATGCAAAATCTCCTAGCGCAAGACATGGGTGTAACAGATAAGCAGCCGTCTTTGCGGATACATTGTTACCGTCAAGCAAAACGCACTAAATCACCCATCAACTTTGAATATTCTTACGATACTCCCCAAGGTAAAATATGTCTGTCAGCCACAGTCTCAACAATTACGTTAAGTTCTGGTAGCCGCCTGCAATTCGTCTATGTGGCTGAGGATATTACGGAACGCAAGCAAGTAGAACAACAAATTTGTGAACAAGCAGCATTGCTAGATATTGTCAGTGATGCAATTGTTGTGCAAGATTTGTCCAACAAAATTTTATTATGGAATAAAAATGCTGAAAAACTTTACGGCTGGAAGTCAGAAGAAGCTATAGGCAAGCAGTTCGATGAACTTTTATCCACTGAACCTTTGGCGCAACACCGAGAAATTTATCAACCTGTCTTAAAGAATGGCTTTTGGCAAGGTGAGTTACACAAAACCAGCAAATCTGGCAAAAAACTTATTGTTGAAAGTCGCTGGATGCTAATCAAAGATGAACATTCTCAAGCTAAATCAATTCTTGCCGTTGATACTGATATTACCCAGAAAAAACAACTAGAAAAGCAAATTTTGCGCGCTCAACGCATGGAAAATATCGGCACTATTGCTAGTGGTATTGTTCACGATTTAAATAATGTGTTGTCACCAATTTTGATGTCAGTGCATCTGCTCAAAACTAAAAGCCGCGATCAACAAATTAACGAAATGCTGTCAATAATAGAAAGCAATGTTAAACGTGGTGCTGATTTGGTAAAGCAAGTGCTGTTATTTGCCAGGGGAATTGAAGGCGATGTCCAAGAACAAACTGGTACGCGTCAACACACCGTGCTTGAAGTCAAAGACCTGATTTTAGAAATGCGGCAATTTATCTCACAAACATTTCCCCAATCAATCGCAGTATATACAGAAATTCAGGAGGAATTGTTACCTATTTGTGCCGATAGTACCGAAATGCATCAGGTGCTAATTAATTTGTGTCTCAATGCGCGGGATGCCATGCTTGGAGGCGGAACTTTAACAATATCTGCCGAGAATATTTGGATTGATGAAACTTATGCAAATATGCATATAGGATCTACAGTTGGTGCTTACATTGTCCTGACAGTTACTGATACGGGATTAGGAATTAGCAAAGAAATATTAGATAGAATATTTGAACCATTTTTTACAACAAAAGAGTTGGGTAAAGGTACGGGGCTTGGGCTATCAACAGTAATGACAATTATTAAAGAACATGGTGGTTTTATCACTGTATCAAGTTGTGTAGGCAAGGGGACAAAATTTCAGGTGTACTTACCAGCAGTTCAGCAAGTTCCAATGCCGGCGTTAGAGGTTGTTTGAAAAGTATTGGGCTACAGCTGCAAATATCCGTTAGAGTGAGCGATCGCTACTAAACTGCTCAAGTCTACCTTAGAGGTTGTTTGAAAAGTCTAATTTCTAACTTGCCTCGGCGATTAGAAATCGCGGCTACACAGGCAAAACCTGCCGACCCAGGTTAAAAACCCTTGATTTTGTATTAGTCCACGGAGGCGGACGAGAGTTTGTGCAGTAGCGATTTACAATCGCCTAATACTTTTCAAACATCCTCTTACAATATAGGACTACTATTTGATTTTTGAACAACATTAAGTATTTGTAGGGTGCGTTAGCGTTTCGCGTAACGCACCGAATCCTTAAGAATGATGCCGTACTTTGTGCGCTAACGCACCCTACGTATCTGTTCAAAAATCAAATAGTAGTCCTATAGCGCTTATCCCAATACGCTTGGGTTAAGCATTTCTTTCTTCTCTTTGCGTCCAACTCTTACGAGACGCACTCGCGTTGGCGTCCTTCTCCCAGGGGGAGACGCACTCGCGTTTGCGGTAGCCTGCGGCAAGCCGAAGCGTCTACGTAAAAAAAATTGACTTTGGCAAAGAGTTTTAGCCTTAACCCAAGCGTATTGGTGCTTATCCCGGTTTTCTGTTCCAATGGTACTCCAAATAATGTGGCCGTCCTGCCTCAAAGCAAGGCAGATTAATTAAATCTCTAAAAATTTGACAAATTTATCAAAATATTATTCATTGCAATATAATCTTTCATCAAATTTCGATAAATTTGATGTTCTTACAGACTAATATCAGTAAAATTTTCTATCTCATTTTCTCAAAATATCTAATATTTTGATGCATTTATCAAAATATTTTTCATTGTCCTTATAACTCAAATAAAATAAGCTATTAAGTGTCAATAACATTGGCGAAATCATTGACTATCTTAATCTTGTAAGATAATCAGATATAACCAAGGATGTTAACTAGTTTTGCTAACAATAAATATAACATAAAATTCACGCCAAAGACTTAGTTTTGTCTATTTTATGTTGTTATGCTAGCAAGATTTTTATTCTAGAAATTACGAGGATTAGTCCTAATGGCAGATTTGAATAATAGTGTTACCGAAAACTCTCCTACTGGTGAGAGCAATCCCTTTAGAGATTCACCCTTCGGTCGCTTGAGTGAAGTTCTGAGTGATAAAGACCTCTCCAAGATATTCAGTGGTGTTGGTAATGGAGAAGCTAGCGGTAGTCCATTTGGTGGTAGTGGTAGTAAGCCTGATTTACCCTATGGTGGTAATCCTTTCGCTGGTGATAACTTTTGGAATATCTTTGCAGGTGGTCAAAATCCATCCGCAGGCGGTGGGAACCGGGCTGATGCAAAAGACACTTTGACTGGTGGTCAAAATCCATTTGCAGGCGGTGGGAACCGGGCTGATGCAAAAGACACTTTACT
>NZ_JAIVFV010000136.1:0-9691 GCF_020829445.1 Nostoc sp. CHAB 5836 | reverse complement strand
TGACTGGTGGTCAAAATCCATTCGCAGGCGGTGGGAACCGGGCTGATGCAAAAGACACTTTGACTGGTGGTCAAAATCCATTCGCAGGCGGTGGGAACCGGGCTGATGCAAAAGACACTTTGACTGGTGGTCAAAATCCATTCGCAGGCGGTGGGAACCGGGCTGATGCAAAAGACACTTTGACTGGCGTTAGCAGCCAGGGCAGTACTATTAACACAACCGAGATACCTGACGGATTCGGTTTGAGGGCTAGTATTGATAACCTAGTTAACTCAAGGCTTAAAGATAGCGGCATCCCATCATCTGGAGGCGGTGGTATGCCGTCATTTGGAGGCGGTGGTATGCCGTCATTTGCAGGTAGCGGCACTCCATCATTTGGAGGTGGTGGTATTCCATCATTTGGAGGCGGTGGTATGCCGTCATTTGGAGGTGGTGGTATTCCATCATTTGGAGGTAGCGGCACTCCATCATTTGGAGGTAGCGGCACTCCATCATTTGGAGGAGGTGGTATTCCGTCATTTGGAGGCGGTGGTATTCCATCATTTGGAGGCGGTGGTATTCCGTTCGCTTAGTACACGTCACCGCAAAAAGAGGTCGGAAATCAAAATTGCGATCGCACTCTTCCAATAGAGATCTCCGAAAGTTAATTCCACAACTGATTTCTGGTGACGTATACTTAGTAGCGACAGGCTTAAAATTTTGGGAACAATGATAAGTTCTTAGTGGAGTCAATGAGAGGATAATATCTCTCATCGACTCCACTAACACGCCAAAATCTTTTAACTAAAAATAGGAGAATTAGTAGCAATGGAAGCGTCTGCTGTCAATGGTGGGGTTAACCCCTTTAGTGCCCCTGGCGATCGCAACCTCTATAGCAGTAGTTCCTTTGCTACCAGTAGCAGTTTGTATGCTGAAGGCAGTTTGTTAACAGGTAACAGTCCCATTCCAGGTGGCGGTGTCAACCCCTTTGCTGGCGGTGGTGGTAGTCAGCTTCAGCAATTAATCTTTGATCGCTTGAAGTTAATTCTCGGTGAAAACTTTTTCCAAAATACTGACAAGACATTAGCAGGTGGAAGTAACCCGTTTCTAAACAATGGCAATTCCATTGCCACTGGCAATATTAACCCTTTTCCTAGCAATGGTAGTCCTATAGCAGGTGCTGGAAGTCTGCTTCAACAATCGCCTTTCGATCCTTTGAGAGAAGTCCTTGGTAATAATATACCCTTTGGTAATAGTGGCAATACATCTAATGCTGTTAGTCGTAACTCTATTACTAGTACTGGTAGCCCACCCTTTAATAAAGACAACGCACCTGTTGGTAATGGCAACAGAAACTTTGGTAGTAACAACGCAACCATTGGGAACTTTAACTCGGATTATGGCAGCAACAGCGCCACCATTGGGAATGGAAACTGGAACTTTAATAATGACAACGCAACTATTGGTAATGGCAACTGGCTATTTGGAAGAGATAACACAACCCTTGGTACAGGTAACTGGTATTGGGACAACGGAAATAATAATGCAACGCTAGGCAATGGTAATTGGCACTTCAGAAGTAATAATGCAACTATCGGCAATGGTAATTGGGACTTCGGTGGTAATAACACAATTATTGGTAATGGTAACTGGGTTTTTACAAGTGGAAATACAGTTATTGGTAATGGCAATTGGCTAGTGGATAGTGACAACACAACCATTGGAAACATCAATAACCCCATCATTTTAGAGTTATTTCCACAAGGGATCAGGACTGGTGCTAATAATCTTATTGACTCCCTTATAGGTAATATAGGTAAAGATTTTACTGAGTTAACAGGAAATTTTGACGCATCAAGTAGCCAGACTTTTAACCGACTCATCTCTTCTAGAAGTGACGGGATTAATGACACTAATCATTTCAAGGATATTGAGCAACTTTTGGCATCAATCAGCCAAATTCCAGATAATGTGATTGATTATCAACCTCTGCAAAACCCTCAGTCTGTCCCAGAACCTACTTCTTCAGTGTCGCTGGTAATAATAGGACTTGTATGTTTGCTGTTGTCAGTATTCAAAAAACAATATATTTAAGGATGGTAAGTAAGTCGGCATAATAAAACCAAACTGTGTAAAGAAAAGTAAACAAAGCTCAAACTCTCTTTCCCCCAGCTAATAGCTCCCTGCCCCCTGCGTTATCCCAACGATAATTATTTACGCCGACCTACTTAAAAGGGGTGGTTTAGCATGGCATCCTCTAATAGACATCTGGTGAAATTAAATATAGGAATCATATTTGATTTCTGAAAAAATCTAAATATTTGTAGGGTGTGTTAGGCGTAAGCCGTAACGCACCAAAAGCTTGAGATGGTGGGTGCGTTACACTTCGCTAACACACCCTACGTATATTTCAAAAATCAAATACTAGTACTATATGCGTTACCCAGAACCCTTGTAGAGACGTAGCAGTGCTACGTCAAAACAATTCTTTTTCGGACATGATCTAATCTATTGAAAGTCCTTTTGAGGCTAGCCATTCAGGGTTGAATATCCGCGACTGATACCGGGAACCACTATCACATAAAATGGTGACAATGGTATGTCCTGGGCCCAACTGCTTCGCTAGGGCAACAGCTGCGCCAACATTAATGCCCGTTGAACCACCCATTAACAAACCATCTTTCCTCAGCAGTTGGTAAACTACCCGTAAAGCTTCTTGGTCATGGATTTGGATGGCATCATCAGCAGGTGCGCCTTCCATATTGGCTGTGACACGACTATTGCCAATGCCTTCGGTGATGGAATTTCCTTCTATATGGATTTTGCCGGTTTTGACATAGCTATAAAGTCCACTACCCAAAGGATCGGCAACAACGCATTTAATCGCCGGATTTTGTTCCTTTAAGTACAACGCCACACCAGCAAAAGTACCACCAGTACCAGTTGCCGCTGTCCATCCATCTATTTTACCATCTGTCTGTTTCCAAATTTCCGGCCCCGTGGTTTCGTAGTGGGCGCGGCGGTTGGCTAAGTTATCAAACTGATTCGCCCAAATAGCGTTTTCTAACTCAGCAGCAACTCTGCCAGATAGCTTGACATAGTTATTTGGGTTTTTGTAGGGTACGGCAGGAACGCGACGGACTTCTGCGCCTAATGCTGTCAGTGCGTCTATTTTTTCTTGTGACTGAGTATCGGGAATAATAATTAGGCATTTGTAGCCTTTGGCGTTGCAAATATGTGCTAGTCCAATGCCAGTATTACCAGCAGTTCCTTCTACAACAGTGCCACCGGGTTTGAGTAAACCTTTCTTTTGGGCGTCTTCGATGATGTAAAGTGCGGCGCGGTCTTTGACGGAACCGCCAGGATTGAGAAATTCAGCCTTAGCAAGGATTTCACACCCTGTTTCTTCACTGAAGCTGTTTAAGCGAATCAGAGGTGTGTTACCAACAGCGCCGACAAAGCCATTTTTAATATCCATTTTGACTATACCTGTGTGAGTATCTATAGTGCAATACAGTTCAGTTAAGCATTTCTTTCTTATCTTATAAATTAAATATGCCTTACCCAGAACCCTTGTAGAGACGTAGCAGTGCTACGTCTCTACATTGGCACTGCTACGTCTCTAGATTCGCACTGCTACGTCAAAACAATTCTTTTTCACTCTATGTCTATTTGCTTCTAAGTAAGTCGGCAACAATAAATTAAACTATATTACGAAACGTAAATACACCTGAAACCCTTATAAATGACTAAGGACAAATGACAAATGACAGCCTTCACCAGTTAGCTTTATTTGCGTCGCTCTACTTACCAAATTTTATTCAAATTCAAAATAAATCCAGGTAATACCGATTCACCGCTAACAGTCGCGGGATTTTCCAGACATTCTTCTGGTACACCAGGACGATAAATATAGACTCGGCGATGCTTGCGGTCAATTAACAAGCCTAGCTGTACCAATGGCTCCTTCATATATTCCTCCATTTTCTCCTTCAAGGGTTTGAGGTTATCAGAAGGCGATCGCAGTTCAACTATAAAATCTGGACAGATGGGGGCAAATCTTTGCTGTTGTTCTGCTGAGAGAGTATTCCACCTTTCCAGTTTAATCCAGGAAGCATCTGGCGAACGCTCTGCACCCGTTGATAGCTTAAATCCTGTGCTGGAGTCAAAACAAATACCTGTACCGTCTTTTTCTGCCCAAACATACAACTGACCAGCTACGTTGAAATTGCGATTACCTGTCTCGGAACCTGTGGGGGGCATAATTGATATTTCTCCAAATTGATTCCGCTCAATGCGTAATTCACGATTAACCTGACAAAAGTCAAAAAACTGCTCGTCTGTCATTTGCATTGAGGAAGGAATTTGCACAACTAAAGGGGATGAAAACATAATGATTTCCTCTAGGTTTTGCTGTCTACCCGACTGGCTTGTATTTCTTATTCTCACGCAAGTAATTGTTTCTGACTTTTCACGTCATGTGGAAAAGCTAAGGATTGACCTAACCCCCTACCCCCTTCCCGAAACGGGAAGGGGGAAAATTCAAAGTCTCTCTCCTTTGAAAATTAAAATAGTAATTTTACTGGGGTTGTCAAATATTTAAGTAAGTTAGGATACAGCATGATTCATAAGTGAATACGGACATCTTTTCTTTGTCTTAGACGGGGTGGATACTGATGACATCTGAAAAAGAACTTGAACTCCAGGAACGTTTACTACGAGAACGAGAAGTTGAATTGCGACTCCGGGAAATGGAAAGTAACATCCATGCTACCGATGCGGCTTTTCATCAAACTGTGAAGCATCAGCCAGAAAATTCCCAGAAACCTTGGGTGAAAAAAGCGATTTTGGGTGGAAAGCTGTTTGCTCTTGGTGTGGTAGCGCTAGTTGCAGTGAGAATAGCCTCAGTGTTGGCTGGGTTTATTATTGTTGGTGCGTTGGGATGGATGTCTTACAAATTATTTTTGGAATCTAAAAAAACCAATCTTTAATTAAGGTGTAAATATGATGAGTGATCAAGTAGCAACTGATAGATTTATCCAAGATTTAGAGCAGGTTGCTCAAGTGCGATCGCAGATGTCTGTATGTTTGAGTAAACTAGCTGAAACCATTAATCAAGCTGAGTTGGCTGGAGATTCTTCATCAGGAAAACTCAGTTTACAGCGAGATATTGAAGATATTACAGTCGCTAGTAAAAACCTCAGCCAAGGTGTATTTCGCCTTTTAGTATTGGGCGATATGAAACGGGGAAAAAGTACATTTCTCAATGCCTTAATTGGGGAAAACTTATTACCGAGCGATGTTAACCCTTGTACAGCAGTGTTAACAGTTTTACGCTATGGCCCAGAAAAGAAAGTTACTATTCATTTTAATGATGGTAAAATTCCTCAACAGCTAGATTTTCAGAACTTTAAATATAAATATATCATTGATCCGGCTGAAGCTAAAAAACTAGAGCAGGAGAACAAACAAGCCTTTCCTGATGTTGATTATGCAGTAGTTGAGTATCCCTTAACGCTACTACAAAAGGGAATTGAAATTGTCGATAGTCCAGGATTGAATGATACAGAAGCGCGAAACGAATTATCTTTGGGTTATGTAAATAATTGCCATGCAATTTTGTTTGTGATGAGAGCTTCTCAACCTTGTACCTTGGGTGAGCGTCGCTACCTAGAAAATTATATCAAAGGTCGAGGATTGACGGTTTTCTTTTTAGTTAATGCTTGGGATCAAGTGCGGGAATCATTGATTGATCCTGATGATGTCGAAGAATTAAAAGCATCTGAGGATAGATTAAGGCAAGTATTTAACGCGAATTTAGCAGAATATTGTACTGTAGAGGGTCAGAATATTTATGACGAACGGGTATTTGAGCTTTCGTCAATTCAAGCCCTCAGACGACGCTTGAAGAACCCTCAAGCTGATTTAGAGGGGACTGGGTTTCCGAAGTTTATGGAAGCGCTTAATACTTTTCTTACCAGAGAACGGGCGATCGCAGAACTCCGTCAAGTCAGAACTTTAGCTAGACTTGCCTCTAATCATACCCGCGAAGCAGTTGCTAGACGCATACCATTACTTGACCAAGATGTAAATGAATTAAAAAAACGGATTGATTCAGTAGAACCTGAGTTTAACAAACTCACAGGTATTCGAGATGAATTCCAAAAACAAATTATCAATACCAGAGACACTCAAGCAAGAACGATTTCCGAATCTTTTCGTAGCTACGTTTTAAACTTAGGTAACACCTTTGAAACCGATTTCTTACGCTATCAGCCGGAATTAAATTTGTTTGATTTTCTTAGTAGTGGTAAACGAGAAGCATTTAACATTGCACTGCAAAAAGCCTTTGAGCAATACATCACTGACAAATCTGCTGCTTGGACATTAACTGCTGAAAAAGATATCAATGCAGCGTTTAAAAAACTTTCTCGCAGTGCTGCACAATTTGGGGCGTCTTACAATCAAATCACAGACCAAATTACAGAAAAGCTCACCGGACAAGACGTAAAGGTAAATACCACTACTGCTGCTGAAGAAGATAACTCTCCCGCTTGGGCAAAATGGGCTATGGGATTGTTATCACTGTCTGAGGGAAATCTTGCTGGTTTCGCACTAGCTGGGGCTGGATTTGATTGGAAAAATGTCTTGTTAAACTACTTCACTGTAATTGGTATTGGCGGGATAATTACAGCAGTGACAGGGATTTTTCTTGGCCCCATCGGGTTTGCACTGCTGGGTTTAGGAGTAGGATTTTTGCAAGCAGATCAAGCGCGTAAAGAGTTAGTTAAAACGGCAAAAAAAGAGTTAGTTAAACATCTACCCCAAGTAGCACAGGAGCAATCTCAGGTTGTATACAATGCTGTGAAAGAGTGTTTTGACTCTTATGAAAGAGAAGTAAGCAAGCGAATTAACGATGATATTGTATCTCGCAAATCTGAATTAGATAATCTAGTCAAGCAGAAGCAAACCCGCGAAATAAATCGTGAAAGTGAGTTCAACCGTTTAAAAAACTTACAAGAAGATGTAATAGCTCAGTTGCAAAAAATCGAAGCAGCGTACAGCAATTTATTAGCTTATTATAGCTAATATAGCTTATTACTCTTGTACTCTCGTTCCCAGTTCTAGCTGGGAATGCCTATAGGAAAGCGGAGCCTTCCATAACCAGAAGTAGCTAAACATAAATAAACTAAAGTTTGTAGTCAGGACTTTAGTCCTAATAAACTTTGCTATAGAACAATACACTTGGGTTAAGCATTTCCTCCTTCTCTCTTCTCTCTGTGTTCTCTGCGCCTCTGTGGTTCGTAAAAAAAAGAGTTTCAGCACTTTTGTGAACCGTATTGTGCTATAGGAATCATATTTGATTTCTGAAAAAATCTCAGTACTCTTGTAGAGTGTGTTAGCAGAGCGTAACCCACCATTCCAAGCGTGTGGTGTCGTACTTTCGTCTAAGAAGATGTTTGAAAAGTCCTATTGTAGGTATCAAAACACTTCACCAAACGACTTCCCCTACGTGTATTTCAAAAATCAAATACTAGTCCTATATGAGCGATGAATCGCTCACTACAAACTAGGATTTTATTGGATGTTTAATTATGCCTAGTATAAATAATATAATAATATGAGGCAGAGCCTGGGAACGAGGAAATATGCAACAACAGTATGAAGGTTATAATGATTTAGTAGATTCTCTCAAATCTGCATCTGCATTCCTGAATTTAGAACAAAAATCGCAACTGCATCAAGAGATAATTACCATTTGCAATCATCTCGTTAATCCTAGTTTTCGCATTGCGGTATTTGGCCCTTTTAATCATGGGAAGTCTACCTTACTAAATGCCATGCTGGGGAACCGCACCTTACCAATTGATTTAATTCCGACTACAGGCGCGGCGATTACTGTCAAATATGGCTCTGATGTGCGCACTCGCATCATGTTGGTAGATGGGACAGAAATCTATCGCACTGGCACAGAAATTTTACAGCAATTTGCAATTCTTGATGGCAATAGGCAGATGCGAAAAGATGTAGCATCTGTGGAAGTTTTTTGCCCGCATCCCTTTTTGGAAACAGGTGTAGAATTTATCGATTTACCGGGAACTAATGATCGAGATGAACAAGATAATTTAGTTAGAGAACAAGTTTTAAGTGCAGATATAGTTATACAATTATTAGATGCACGGAAATTAATGACTTTAGGTGAGCGAGAAAATTTACGAGATTGGCTATTAGAACGCGGGATTAAAACAGTTATATTTGTTGCAAATTTTCTCAACTTACTTGAACCCGACGAACAAAAACAAGTCCAAAATCGCCTGCTGTTTGTTGCGGAAAGCTTTCGATCTGAATTACCTCCGGGTTTTAGTAATTTATATCGCGTTGATGCTTTACCTGCTTTAAGAGCCAGATTAAAAGGCGATGTTGCTGCTGCTAATAGTAGCGGTTTAGCGGCTTTTGAAACAGCTTTGCAAAATATTGTGGGGATTTTGCAACCAAATCGTGGTAGTGTGCGTTTGCCAAGATTGCAAGCGATCGCTTCTCAAATCCAACTCTCATTAAAAGCTCAAATTGACCCGATTGCTATTGAAATAAAATCCTTTGACGATAAACAAAATACTAAAATTGAAATCAAACAAAAAGCAGCTAACTTAATTTATAAAGGTTTCACGACTAGCCTGGGAGAGTTACGCGATTGGCTAGCATTACCCAACTTACTCACTAAATATCAAGCTGATGCAGCAGTTGCATTGGCAGAGAATAATTTTAAAGTTTGGCAAACAAATACTCTGAAAAAAGACCTGACTCAGTTGCAATTTGCTGTAGTTAAATGGCTTTATCAAGCTTACGAATTTTTCCAAGAAGAACGACCACAAGATTTTTTAATTCCCTTTCCTAGCCAACCACAAGTAACACTACCCTCAAAGTCAAGCAGTAGTGATGATTTAAGTGAACCTGGTTCTATTGCTGTTGGTGGTGGTATTGGTTGGTTATTAGGCGGCCCAGTGGGTGCTGCTGTGGTCGGGAGTATTTCTTATTTGCTAAACAAGAGTATCCAAAAGCAAGACGAACAGTTAGCAAAGGAATCTTATCATCAGGAAGTTGCTAAACTTTGTATAACTGCAATTGAAGATTATTTATCTAATTTCAGCAGTCAAGGGTTATCAATTCTGACTGAGTATGAACAGCAAGCCGAAAAAGTAATTTGTTTTGAATTCAGTCAAGAACCACTAGATATTACTAATAAACGGGAAAAATTGCAGCAATTACAAAAGGGTTTTAATCAGTTGTTACGAGAGTTAGAAAAAGTCAAAATTCTCTCCACTCATCAACCTTATAAAGAAATACCCAAATACAGCAACACTAATAGAAAATATTCGCCACAACCAAATAGAGTTCAAAGTTATCCAAAAGATACTGGTGTCAAGCAACAACAAGAGAATACTGCAACAAGGGTAGAATCTGTTTCTCAATCACCACCGCCAAAAGCTTCTCCCTCTGGGCAAAAAGAAGAGGTGGAGGCGAAATTTCGTGATTGGGAACTCAATGAGGAAATAGCGCGAATGAAAGCAGAGATGCGTAGCCCTAAGAGGATGTTTTAAAAGTGGGGGGCTAGTGTAAGAAAGCTCACAAGGCGTATGCTGAATTTTGTAGAAACCAGCACCCTGTGAGCGAATGACTAAAGCATACCGTAGCAATCTGACCTGGGAACAGT
>NZ_JAIVFV010000135.1:2500-18491 GCF_020829445.1 Nostoc sp. CHAB 5836 | reverse complement strand
ACTGATAGAAGGGGTAAACGCATTGACGTGCATTTACAAGGATCGTATCTAGCAATTCTTGTGTAATGCGAGTCAGAGTAGAGTCGATATTATTCCATTCCCATGATGCACCATAAGTCCGTTGCATTCTAATTAAAAAAACCTGGGTATTTTCTACTAATAATTTTCGTTGTTTGGGGTTTAGTAGTTGATAATTACTAAACTGTTGATAGGCTTCTTGCCATTGGGTGCGATCGCTCTTTGATAGCACCATTGGAATCTGACTAAAATTTTGCTGTAAAAAATAGCTAAAATTATGCTGTTTACCCCTTCTATCAGTAAAACCGCCCTCTATTTCATAAGCGATCGCCTTTGTCAATAACTCCCATTCTGGTAGGTTTATTTTGTATATTTTTGGTACGATTATTAGCTTTAATGTATTAGCAAACATCAACAAACCTAACGGTAAGTCAACTAAATTCTCTGTTAGTGGTAAACCAGATTGATGGCATTCTTTCAAAGTTTGATACAGGTGAGAAGGGGCTGTAGATTTCCATTCCTTAACTGCTGAGATAATATAATCTATTTCCCGTTGGCGATTTTCCCAAATTTGGATTGTTTGCTGGAGGTTTTGCACCTTGGCAAGATATTGCTGATAATCTGGTTGTAGCTGATTTAATGAGGCAAAATTTTGTTTGACAACCTGCACCAAGGCTGCAACTTCTGAAATGGCTTTACTCGCATCTTTAGCATAAGTCAACGCAGTTTGAAATTCAGCAATTTCTGTTGCTACAGTTTTACGCAACCAAGCTGCTAAACCAAAAGCACCAAGCGCCGGACGCACAAAGCCAAGTTCATTAGTATATTTGATGGTTTGACGAACATTTGCTAAAAATTCTTCTACCAAACTGTTACCTTCTGTGTATGGCTTAAGAAGTGGTAAAAAATCTGTAACTTCTGGAGCTTCCCAATTTATATTTGGTGTAGTATTTACTAAGTTTTCTAGACCAGCAATTAGGGATTTAACTTCGTTCTCTTTTTCTAAGGTTTCGTTATAAGATTTTTCTTGATTTTTAAAGTTTGATTCTAGTTTTATCTTATTTTTCTGGAATTTATTTTGTTGCTGATTGAATTCTTCCTCTGCTTGAAAGTAAGCTATAAATCTTTGTGATGATGCCAAGAAGTGACTGAAAACTTTAATATTTTCCAGCCGTTGAGTCAGGTTATTTTCACAATCATTCGCAGTATTTTCTAACCATCTACCAATCACTTGGTCTTCTAGAAATGGCTGTCCTTCCTCCCCAACTTTCTCGGCTCTCCCTTTTCGGACAGCGCGAATTACGGGGTTGTGAACTAATCGACTTAAGGCGTTATCTACTGCTAAATTGGCTTGAGATGCAATTAGAGTTCGTCCACCACGAAGGGCAATTTGATAGCAAATCTCGGCAATGACGGTAGTTTTACCAGTACCCGGTGGCCCTTGGATCAGAACAAGATCCTTAGCGGCAAGTACCTTTTCTACTGCTGCTTTCTGTCCAGGATTAGCAGAAGATAATAATAAATCTTGTGGTTGAATTTCGATAGTTGTTTTGATTGGTCTAGCTTGAGAAGCATCGAATAAAAAGTTACCCAAATAGGAATTTTGGGTGTAACCATTATTCAAATCATCTAAAGCCTTTTTCTTGCGCTGAATCTGCTGAATATCACCAATTGCCTCAAAACATAAAAATCCTGTATCTGGCAACTTATAACGCTCTGTTGCCATATATTCAGCTAAGTCGCGTTCTAATCTAAGGCTGATAATACAACGGTTGGGGTCAACTTCTTCAACAGTCCCTAATTGACGACCGCTAATCCAATTTTTACCAACGGGAGCAGTTTCAAAAAGCTTTAAATCTTCGTTTTTTGTGCGTCTTGCTCGTTCCCAAAAATTGTCTACATCGAGGTAATTCTGATAAAAACCGTCAAGGGTGGCTGAGGCTACATCAATTTCAAAACTGACTCGTCTTTTGAAGTTATAGTTATGACTTACATAACGCACACAAAATTGACGCGCTTTCGCGATTTTTTCCTCAATTTGCAAAAACGCTTTCCAAGCTTTCAGTTGATCTTCTGTAGGTACATTTTCGCCACAAATTGGTGCGGCTGCGATGCGTTTTAATGTTGCGGGCGGTATGTCGAGATGATGCTGATGATTAGACAGCAAACGCAAGGGACAAGGTATAACATAGCTATCGGCGTGTGCCCGTGAGGGTTGTAATAAGTAAGCCGACAGTATTTTTAAACCGCCGCGTCCATCTTTTGGTACAGATGCTCTAAATCCTAATGTTTTTCTGAGCTTCTCAAGTCTTGGGGGTAATGGAAAATCGTCGGAGTCTGTTGCTATTGTCAAATCCCAAATTTCTTCTCTTGCTTCTTTTCCCGCCCCTTTGCGACGCACATAAAAGAGAGAAGGCTTTTTCCCGACACATTCATGCATTAACTCATTGGCGCGATCGCGCCGTTCCCTAAAATCGGGATATGATTTCAGGGCAGTTTCACCTTCAAGATGGCGGATAAAGCTATCAATTGCTGAAGCGATAAACATATAGCCCCAATCTTCAGAATTGGTTTTAGTTTTAGAGGATTTTGCTGTTAGTTTATTTGCCACCGAACGAATACGTTCTGCATCAGATTCTGAGATGGTGCTGTTATGACTTTTGACTGCTATGTTGAGTTTTTCGCAAATTGCTAATAGCTTTTTGCTATCCAAATTCAATTCTTTTGCTAGTTCGTAGATTCTGAGTTTGCCGTTGTTCATCCAGTACTGCCTTTGCCAACAAAATTTTCAAGTCTAGTTTTCTTCAATGTTGGAGAGCGAAAATATTTTAGTACACAGTTTCGTAAATTCCTGGACAATTAAGGGTTTAAAAACTCTACGATTTCGATTACTATTACCCGTTAAATGACTATAGTTTATACTGCTGGTAAACTTCACTGGCGGCGCGATGCAGCAGGGAATGCCGCCAAACGAGTGATTTCAAATCATCAGCATAACCACCACCAATGACGCAGGCGACGGGATAACCGCTACTCATGCAAGTACTTAAAACCTGCATTTCTCGGCGGAAAATACCAGCATCTGTTAGGGCTAATTTGCCTAAGCGATCGCCTATATGAGGGTCTACACCAGCATCATAAAATACCAAATCTGGCTTGACTTTAGACAATAAATCTGATAGATAATTCGCCAAAGTTTGCAAATAGGCATCATCCTCCATTCCCGCCGGCAAAGGAACATCCAAATCGCTGTTTTGTTTAGTACCGGGGAAATTGACTTCGCAGTGCATGGAAAAAGTAAAAACGCTGTCGTCGTTTTGGAAGATAAAAGCGGTACCGTCTCCTTGATGAACATCTAAATCTACAATCAAGATTTTTTGGATGAGTCCGAATTTTTGTAAAACGCGACAAGCGATCGCCATATCATTAAAAATACAAAAACCAGATCCATAACTAGGAAAGGCATGATGAGTTCCACCAGCCGTATTACAGGCTAAACCCTGACTTAGTGCCAGTTTCGCAGTAAGTATCGTACCACCTACCGCTACACAAGTCCGATTCGCTAATGCTGGACTCCAAGGCAAGCCAATGCGACGTTGTGCTTTGGCATCTAAGGTTCCTTCACAATAAGCTTGAACGTAGCTTGGGGTGTGGACTAACTCGATCAATTCTAGCGGTGGACGTTCAGGGGTGTGAAATTGTTGTGTTTGCGCCACACCATCAGCTAACAGCAATTCGTAAAGTTGTCGGAACTTAGACATCGGAAAGCGATGTCCTTCAGGTAAGGGCGCAATGTAATCTGGGTGGTAAATAATTGGCAAGTCCATAAGGAAAGCTATGGAACAAAATTAGTAGTTGCCATGTTGTTTTGATAACATGGCAACCAGTATCTGTTCTCGAAGTCAAATTGCTAATGCTCGTTTTTCTAATGGTAGTTCAAAGCGATCGCCTGGTTTTGGCTCAACTACCCGCGTCGCAAGATTGTTTTTCTCTAATAACGAACGAAATTCCTGAGCATTTCCTTTAGTCTGAATGAAATTCGTCAACAATCCTTCAAAGGCCACATCCCCACCAGCCGCAGTAGGTATTATTACTTGAGGCTGTAACGACTTTACTACTTCTAAAGCACTATTTTGTCCTTTAATAATCGGCCCAAGCAAAGGTAGCGTCATGTCAACAAACGGTGTAATCACTACATCGATCGGTGCAGCTTGATTAAGTTGTGGAGAATGATACCCATGAGGCTCGTAGTATACAGTTAAACCACTCTCTAACTCTTTGAGGAGATAACTATTTTCTACCAGAGTAGGGCCAATTGGAGAGCCGGGAAAAGCTTTGATTTCAACTTGATTATTGAAAGTGAAAGTTTCACCATGAGCTAATACTGTTACTTGGGTGTAACCTAACTGCTGCACAACTTTGGCAGCATTGGGAGAAGCAACAACCTTGATGCTGTGATCCAGCAGCTTCAGCGTTGGTGGGTGAGCGTGGTCTTCTAAACCCTGAGACAGCAGAATCAGATCAATATGATCTGGGATTGGGCGCTCTTGCGATCGCGAACCTTTGAATAACCAATCCAAATTGCTAAAAATCAACGAACCAACCAGCCAAGGGTCAATTAGTATTCGTTGATCGCCAATTTCTAATAGCCAAGAGTTACTGTCTAACCAAGTTAAAAACATAAATTTTGTCAAGATAACGCCTACCTTTATTATCAATCGCGTCAGCTTTCCTTAGTAGACAGATAAAATCAGGACTTACGCAAAAACTCTCTGCAACTCTTCTTTCTTGGCGTACTTGGCGTACTTCTCCCAAGGGGAGACGCACTCGCGTTTGCGGTTCGTTTTTTCATGATTTTGCCTAAGTACAATATTTCATAAATTTAACTATTATTTTTGTATGTGGCGGATTACTTCAGCAACTGACCAAGCTTGAGCGATCGCTCCTCTGGGTGCATGAGGTGCATCGCCATCAAAAATCTCAGAAATAGAACCAAGACAAGCGTCAAATAGGAAGTGATCTAGCAGAGGTTGCCAATCAAAATGCAGCGATTTTTGGGGATAAAAACGTTGCCAAGCCCGAATATATGGCCCAATTAGCCAACCCCAAACAGTGCCTTGATGATAAGCGCGATCGCGTTGCTCTGAATTGCCTTCGTATTTCCCTTTGTATTGGGGATCTTCGGGATTGAGGCTGCGAAGACCATAGGGGGTGAGCAAGCTGGTAGTTGCCAAATCTAATATTTGACACCCTTGCTTTTCAGAAAACCCACAATGGTGCAGCGAGAGTGCCAAAACGGCATTGGGACGAATTTGAAAATTTCGGCGATCGTCTAGATCAATAGTATCGTAGAGATAACCTAGATGAGGATTCCAGAACTTTTGCAGCGAGGTTTTCACGCGTTGTGCTTGTTGAGCATAACGCTGTGCTTGTTTAGTGAGACGCACTGGCTCACCATACTCAAGCTGGCTCAAGCGCTCTGCCCACTGACTCAGCCAACATAAAGCAGAATACCACAACGCATTAATTTCCACTGGCTTACCGTGACGGGGAGTGACGGGGTGTGACCCAATTACCACATCCATCCAGGTGAGAGCTACACCAGGAGCATCCCAACTAACTAGCCCATCAGTCGCATCGACCTGGATATTGAAATGTGTACCACCCACAAATGCTTTGTAGATTTGCTGTACAATCGGGAATTGCTCTGCCAAAAATTCCCAGTCTTGGGTAGCTTCTAAATAAAGCCCTAAAGTTTCAATCCACCACAACGCCGCATCAATACTGTTATAAATTGGTTCGCCATTGACATCAGGAAATGCATTAGGAATCAAACCGTGGCGACAATAATGCCCAAAAGTTCGCAATACTCCTTTTCCCAGGTCAAAGCGCTCTGGAACTAATGCCAACCCAGGTAAGGCAATTAATGTGTCGCGTCCCCAGTCATTAAACCAGTGATAACCAGCAATGACCGTGGGGCCTGCAATTGAGGCTCGATAGACGATAAACTGATCGCTTGCTTTGAGTAGTTGTTGCCAAATTGGGGATTGGGAATTAAGGATGGGGCATTGGGCACTTGTACTGAGCGTACCCCTGCTCTTAAGCAAGCTACGCGTAGCGTCTGCAAGAGTTGCCGTTGGCGCAGCCTCTGGTAGAGTTGTATGGGGCATTGGAGATTCGTAATTATTCCTCTGCTGCTCTACTCCCTTGCTCTCCTGCCCCTCTGCCCTTCTGCCTCCCTCCATCCATCCATAAATCTGTGAGAGCCGTTTTTGCTCTGCCTCAACGGCTTCTGCAAAGCTTTTGGGGGTGAGAATACTTGACACCGGGTCGGGAAAACCCACTCGCGCTTCTAGAGTCACTGTATCTCCTGGTTGGAGTGTGACTGTCAAGTAACCAGGACTGTAGAGGTCTTCTTTGTCGCCTAATCCCCGTTTCGTTTCCTCGATCAATTCGTAGTGCCAATACCAAACTCCATCTGGTTGATAATTTCCCTGTGTCCAACGCAAGTGCCAAGGTATGCCGAAATCCCCAGAATTAATTGCTTGTAGGCAGACTTGCTGTTGCCCTAGCAATTGTGAGAACTTTAATTCTTTACTAGCACTCTGCTGGTGATGAAAGTCACGTTCTGCTATCAACAGTCGCAACCGTAAAATCGCTGTATGAGTTCCCTCGTAACGATACTGGATTAAAATCCGATGGCAAAATTGGGCAGGGGCATCAGGTATAGGGCATTGGGGAGCCAGTGCCTTGGCGAGGCAGTGCGTTGGAGTGGTTTCCCGGCTTGAAGCAACTACCGCCGACTTTGCCGACTTGTTCGTTTTTAGCGTTCCCGCAGGGTAGCAACTGGCCTCATTGGGCATTGAGCATTGGGAAGGGTGGAGAAAAGACGTTTCCTCCTGCTCCCAGCTAAGAGATCCCCTGCTTCTCCCCCAGTTATCAGTTCCCACCAAACCATAGGGCATGACCAGTTGTCTAGTTAATTGCCAGTTATCTTGACCCCAAATCCATTTTGGAACTGGGTTAATATCAAAACAGCGTAGCAGTTCGCAGCCTGTTGGCTCAATCTGACCGTTACCCCAAAAATTTGTCCCCAGTGCCACAACGCTCCCTAACACTTCCAAGCTAGCTTCTAGGTGCGAAAACAGCAGAGTCCGCCCAGAGGGTGGGTTTGTAGCCGCAAACAGCCAACCATGATAAGTGCGGGTGCGGACATCAGAAACCGTACCACTGGCAAAACTTCCTAGTCCATTGGTAAGCAACCATTCTCTTGTATCTAAATCAAGCATTTGCTACTCAAAATCGTTATGAGTATGATATAGTCGTAACAGATCGTAATTAAACTGTGAGAGCATGGATGGGTAAGTTTTACTTGGCCCGAATTCCAACGCTAATAAACCGATAAAGGAGAATTAGGTTAATGTCCCTTACTTATGGAACCGAAGGAAGCCTCCGCGTTGGTCAACAAGCTCCCGATTTCACAGCAACGGCTGTGGTAGACCAGGAATTTAAGACAATCAAACTTTCCGATTATCGCGGTAAGTATGTCGTCCTGTTTTTCTACCCACTAGACTTTACCTTTGTTTGTCCCACCGAAATTACAGCATTTAGCGATCGCTACGAAGAATTCAATAAAATTAATACGGAAATCCTTGGGGCTTCCGTTGATAGTGAATTCTCGCACCTCGCTTGGATTCAAACAGATCGTAAGTCTGGTGGCGTCGGCGACCTGAATTATCCTCTAGTCTCGGACATCAAGAAAGAGATTAGTGCCGCTTACAACGTTCTTGACCCAGCAGCAGGCATTGCCTTGCGTGGTCTGTTCATCATCGATAAAGATGGTATTATACAGCACGCTACCATCAACAATCTAGCTTTTGGTCGCAGCGTTGATGAAACCCTGCGGACATTACAAGCAATTCAGTATGTTCAGTCTCACCCTGACGAAGTTTGCCCAGCTGGCTGGCAACCTGGTGACAAGACAATGAATCCAGACCCAGTGAAGTCTAAAGTCTACTTTTCTGCTGTCTAAATTTTAAGGGTTAGCAAACTCTCATCCATCCTGTTGGAGTTAACAGCAAAATCAATGGAAACCACAGATAAACAGAGATACACATTCAACAATGTTACCCTCGGTGTCCATCTGTGGTTTTTTCATAGAAAGCGGCGGGAAACTCCATCCTGCATAGTGGGTGGAGACGGATAGTCGCCATTGCTGTCAACTTAACCTGAAACGGGCGGTTAAAAACCGCGTCTACACAAACAAAACCCTCCACCCCCTCGTGGGTGGAATTTTTCATAAACAAAATAGTATTTAAATAACTCTTTGACAATCTAAAATTCCAAATCCCAAATAGTATTATGCTTACTTCAACTGATTTTACTGGTTTATTAAATGAGCGATTTTTCCGTAACTTTTTACCAGTTCCAGCTAGTAATAAATTGAGACTGGGAGTAGGAACACCAGACTTTCAACTGCCAGATATTAACAACGGTAGATTAGTAAAATTGTCTGATTATAAAGGTAAACAACCTGTATTAGTTGCCTTGACTCGCATCTTTACCGAAAAGCAATATTGTCCCTTGTGTTTTCCTCATATTAAAGCTTTAAATGAAAACTACGAACAATTCAAAAATCGTGGCATAGAAATTTTAATGATTACTAGTACCGATGAGCGGCAAAGTCAAATAGTTGTGAGGGATTTAGGTTTACAAATGCCGTTGCTGAGTGATCCCAGTTGTCGAGTTTTTCGTACCTATCAAGTAGGACAAGCACTAGGAGCGCCTTTACCTGCACAGTTCGTATTAGATAAAGAAGGAAAACTCCGCTACTGGCATTTATTTTCTTTTCTGGATCACAATGCTGGTGTTGAAACATTATTACAACAATTTAATTGACTGAGGTTTTATCATGCTGACACTTTACCACGCGCCTATTTCTCCCAACTCGCGCCGCGTCTGGATTACTCTACTGGAAAAAGGACTTGAGTTTGAATTAGTAGAGATAAAAATAGATGGGGAGCAGTTTAAACCAGATTTTTTAGTAATTAGCCCTTTCCATCACATTCCAGTGTTAGTAGATGACGGCTTCAATGTAGTGGAATCCTTAGCAATTCTGGACTATTTAGAGGCAAAATATCCGACACCTGCGATGTTGCCTAAAAATGCCAAAGATTTAGCGATCGCCCGCATGGTACAACTAGTAACTGTGAATGAGCTTTTGCCAGCAACCACCACCTTTCTACCTCAGTATCTTGGCTTGCCTGGAGGAGATCCAGCAAAAATCGAGAAGGCAGAGCATAAAATTGCCACAGTGCTGAAGTTTTTTGAAACTTTATTAGACCATCGCCCTTACTTTGCTAGTGACAACCTCACTCTTGCCGAAGTTGTGGCTGGAACTGTAGTAAGTGTGCTGCCTAGTGTAGGCATATCTTTAAGTAAATATCCAAAATTAAATGCTTGGCGCGATCGCTTGATTGTACGTCCATCGTGGCAAGCTACCGAGGCTACACCGGAGGCAATAGAAGCGTTTAAGTCCATCGTAGTGGCGAGAATGGTGCAGTAAATTCATACCTTTGAGGCAATAGGGTTCGGTTAACGTTTTATATTTTGAAGACCCCCCAACTCTCTATTTTTTTATTTGGAAGTCCCTTGCTTGGTCATAACCCTCTTTTACCCCCTTTTAAAGTGGATCTTAACCAAACCTTATTGGGAGTTGGGGATTTTTTCTGCGTAAGCCCTAGAAAACATGAGTGAGATTAATCTCACTCATGTTTTCTGATACATAACATAGCTTTTTCTAATTACAACCCGACTACGGCAAGAAATCATATAAATAAAACTTATCGGGATTAAGTAACTAAATTTCATTACTAATCGGGTTCAATTTCCAGTTACATCGTTTAATTTTTCTCGTAGTATCAGAATTGAAGCAAATTTTAATCGGCGGCTAATCTCACAGAATAGCCGTAACCTTTGCCTAAAAATAACTTATACTCCCGTTTGCAAAAGAGAGGATTACTCAATGCCAACTTATAAAGTCACACTAATCAACGAGGCTGAAGGGCTGAACCAAACACTTGAGGTTGATGACGATACCTATATTCTAGATGCTGCCGAAGAAGCTGGTCTTGACCTGCCTTACTCTTGCCGCGCTGGTGCTTGCTCGACTTGTGCAGGTAAAATCGTATCGGGTAAAGTTGATCAAGGTGATCAGTCATTCTTAGATGATGATCAAATAGAAGCTGGATATGTCTTGACCTGTGTCGCTTACCCAACCTCTGACGTGACAATCGAAACTCACAAAGAAGAAGAACTCTACTAAGAGTTAGCTGAAACAGCAAGAAGCCCCACGTCTCACTTTTAGGAGCGTGGGATGAATTGCGAGTGAGTTGACGACAGTTTAGCGACCCATGCGACAGCGCGGTCGGGAAACATGGAGGAAACGAACAAATCTAAGTTAAAATTAATATATAGGGGCGGCAGGGCATTCCGTCTCTCTAATAAAGCTCATCGCCTCCTAAGCAATAGCCGGATTGGGTGAGAAGCCTATACTGTACTGTACTCAGTCAGTGTAGGAGTATGTCACTCCCCTCAACAATAAATCTCTTGCAAGAGTTAGTAATGTTGACAAAATAGAACTACGAAGTCCCGAAGGCTGTTCCCGATGAATTTGGACAGCTACGTCCGTCTTACGGCGGGGTAGTTCACCAAAAAGCCTAATTTCGTGTTGAGCAGGAACGCAAAATTTATTGTGTTCCTGCTTGATTTTTTACAGCAATTTTCAGCTAAATATAGCAGTCCGCTTTGATTTTTGAAATTATTTGCGTGGTGCGCGCAGCGCAAGCGCGATAGATAATGGAGTTTTCCATTAGCTTACAGCTATTTTCAGGTAAATAGACCACGGGGTAGGGGCGCAAGGCCTTGCGCCCCTACTACGACAGATGTGGTTCAAATACATGAAAATAGCTTAAAATTGAGTCTCTTTGCTGAGAATTTGAATCTGAGTACCAGGATAGTAAAACTGGAGAATTTTCGGACTTGACCAACCTAATTTAGCTAAATTTTGAGCGCCAGTTTGACTCAAGCCGACTCCATGTCCTAATCCACCACCAATAAAAGCGTATCCCCAGAGTTCCGGTTGGCCTTTGTTCAGGGGTTGTATGTAAAAAAGCGTACTTGTGGGAGCGGCAAAGGCACTGCGAACTTCGTCTTTGTGCAGAATAAATGTGCTGTGATCAGTTCTAACCGCAAGTTCGAGGATACGTCCACTTCGGCTTCGCTTCACTACTGCCATAGCTTGAATTGTCTTAAATTTGGCATGGGGACTGTTTTTCACCCGCAAAAATTTCTGCAAGTCCTTGATAATATCCTTTAAAGGGGTTTCCTTGTGCCAACGAAACATATCCCACTTGCTTTCATTAAATCCTTGTTGCATATTAATAAATTTTTGGAAATTCTTTTCATCTGCTAAACTCTGCTTAGACAAGTTCCAAAAATTAGTCGCAGCATCCAATACAGGGCGTAGATAGGGACGATCATCGCCATTCCAGACATCGCTGAAGGAGGCTGTCACGCCACCAGTGGTGGAAGAATAGAGGGCATCTATTAGTTCATTTTTATAAGTCAGTACTTTACCCCTGGTTGAGGCGATCGCTCGATCTGTTTTGGCAGCTGCCCCATTCAGCCCATAATAAACTTGGCAGTGAGTATCAGCACACAACTGATAGTTATCTGCGGCAAATCTACGTAAATTTCTCAAGGCATAAGTCCGCGCCAGAATTGCCTGAGCTTCCAGCGCTGATGTTGGTGCATCTGTGCCTATTTCGTAAGGCACAACCCCACGCAAATAAGTTTCTAAGGGTACTTGATTAACTAGAGTGTATGTGCCATAGGCGTTTGGCTGCAAATTCAGTCGGCCAGCATAAAGACGAGCATTTTCTGGTTTTTCGCTTTTATTCACCCGAATCAAGTTGTTCTCAGTGCTAATTTCCAAATCATTCGGGCTATAGCGATTACCATCCACCACCCAACTCACTCGCGGCACTTGTTTCCGGATTTTAGTATCAATATATACTTTCTCTTTTGTAGAGGCTTGGATGTTTTGCAATAGCAAGCGTCGCAGTAAAGGAGTGCTGTAAACATCTCGTTTTGCCCAAACCTGCCAGCGTTCTGGCTGGGCCATTTCCACTTCCATTCCCTGAGAACGCCATTTATTAGCACTGTCTTCCGCAGTTTCAAAAGTTCGGTATGTGCCCAAAACTACTACTTCTTCCACTGCTGACTTGGGTAAAGCTTGCATTACTGTTTCCAGCTTTACAGGGTTCTTGGTAAAGAGGATTTGCTGCTTATTACCCGCTTGAAATTTTAGCTTTAAGCGATCGCCTTTTATCGGTTCCAGTTGCAGCTTGGCTGTGGGCTGTGAGCCAAATCGCTGCACAATCCCAATTTTCAGTTCCATATCCTGGATGTTGCTCTCAGGCCCTGATGCAGCAGTCAGTCCCAATAGACAAAATGTTGTCAGCACAGTGTGGGAAAAACGCCAAAACGAAAATTTCATGGCTACTTGATAGCGTTCGCGCAGCGTCTCGTAGAGAAGCGGTAGCGAATAATCGCCTCTTGCGCGTCTCCTAGAGAGCATCTTCTGCCCCTTAATGCGGCGTTGGAGCGGATTTCCCAATTGCTTTGTAGCGCGGTTTTTTTGTCGCATGAGTGTTCCAATGATACCATTACCAGTTTTGCCCCGAAACACTTGTAAAACGTAGTCATAATGACTATGATTTATTTAGAGACACAAAACAGAACTAGTTGGATAAACTCTTTATGGTTAGAGTCCAAGAAATTCCATTAAATCAGATAAAACGGCCCTTGCCCCGTGCAAACGATCCAAATAAAGTGCAAGCCTTAATGGAATCGATTGCGGAGATTGGGCAGCAAGAACCCATTGATGTCCTAGAAGTAGATGGACAATATTATGGCTTTTCTGGTTGCCATCGGTATGAAGCTTGCCAGCGTTTAGGCAAAGAAACCGTTTTAGCCAGAGTTCGTAAAGCACCCCGTAGCGTTTTGAAGATGCACTTGGCATAGAGAATGAGAGAGGGGAGTAGGGAGTGGGACGAGGGAGACAAGGAGAATAAACCATGCCCAGTGCCCAACCCCCAATTACATATAACCTAATTAGGAGAAAATTATGTCATCGAAAGTAACAATCAAAAATGTAAATATCGGCATTGACGAGGCGAGTAGAGCTAAAATTGCCGAGGGTTTATCTCGCCTGCTGGCTGACACTTATACACTGTATCTGAAAACTCATAACTTCCACTGGAATGTAACGGGGGCGATGTTCCAAACATTGCATTTGATGTTTGAAACCCAGTATACAGAATTAGCCTTAGCAGTTGATTTAATAGCTGAGAGAATTAGAGCGCTTGGTTATCCTGCACCAGGAACGTACAGCGAATATGCCAAACTGAGTTCGATTCCAGAAACTCCGGGAGTTCCTAAAGCTGTGGAAATGATTGCCGAACTTGTGGAAGGACAAGAAGCCGTAGTCCGAACTGCACGGTCTATTTTCCCTGTGGTAGAGGAAGTAAACGACGAACCTACCGCCGATTTATTGACTCAACGGATGCAAGTACACGAAAAGACAGCTTGGATGTTGAGAAGTTTACTGGAAGAATAGTACTGAGGAATGGGGCATGAGGCATAGGGCATAGAGCAATACACTTGGGTTAAGCATTTCTTTCTTCTCTTTGCGTCCTTGGCGTCCTTCTCCCAGGGGGAGACGCACTCGCGTTTGCGGTTCGTTAAAAAAACTGACTTTTACTGAGAGTTTTAGCCTTAACCCAAGCGTATTGGGGCATAGAGCATAGAAAACAAACTGAATTCCCAATGCCCAATTCCCAATTCCCAATGCCCAATTCCCAATTCCCAATTCCCAATGCCCAATTCCCAATTCCCAATGCCCAATTCCCACTTGTTGCAAGATTTAATGCAACGAGTGGGTATTTCTAGTTTTAAAGCGCTGAGTCGCGCTGCTGGTGTCTCAGAGCGTCAACTTTTGCGGTTACGACAAGGAAAGCTAGAGCAGATGCGGCTAGATGTGCTGCTCAAGCTGTCGCCAGTGCTACAGATGCCATTGAATGAATTAATCACAACTTTTTCAACCCTAAAGTTAATACAAGAAAAAGCAGCGCCCACTCAGGAATTATTACAAGAAATAGCAGATTTAAGAACAGAGTACCAGCGATCGCAGCTTCAACTAGAACAGCAGCGAGAGATATTACTACAAGAACTCCAACAGTCAAGCTTGCAACTGCTGGAGTCTTTATTATTGCAATGGCCAACAGCAGCACAGAAAGCGCAAGAAAATCCACAGCTAGCAGCAGTCAAAATAGTACCGTTGGTGCAGAAACCCCTAGAAAAACTTTTACAGGCGTGGGGAGTAGAAGCGATCGCACCCGTGGGAGCAGAATTACCTTATGATCCCCAATTGCACCAATTGATAGAGGGAACTGCACAGCCAGGTGAAATAGTCAAGGTGCGCTATGCTGGGTATCTTCAAGGTGAGAAGCTGCTTTATCGAGCCAAAGTAAGTCCTGTTAAAGAGAGTTAGGACGTAACTTAAATTCGTCAAACTTTAATACTTCCGAATCAGGCTTGCGAGTATCAAAACGATAACTACTTATCGTACCCGTCGCCGTATCAAAGATACTGAAAACCGTAATATCATTGCTGGCAATATAAGGCATCGGCTTCCCGTCTTCGCCCAGCATAGGGGAAATTTTTGGCACTATCGGTTCTAACCCATTAGGATCACCAAGCTTAACATAATCCTCTTGATATCCAATTGGCACTTCTCGGTTTCTGTAACCCCAAGCAGCACCGTAAGTATTGCCCACATTAGATGATTCCAGAAAGTGCATTCCACTGGGACTAACAAAGCGGTTCCACAAATGAGAATGCCCATAAAATACCAATTGCACATTAGCCAGTTCTAGTAAAGGGACAACATCGCGGATAATATAATCTGCGTCTTTAGGGTACTCGTAACGCACTGCTTTGATATTGCCGCCATCCCGTTCAATTATCTGTACTGGTTCTGTATAAGCAGGAACTATATTATGACCCAGAGTGTGGGGTGGATGATGGAACATCACAACTTTGTATTTTGCTTGTTTAAACTCAGGGCTGTTGAGTTCTGCCTCCAGCCAATTGTACTGCTTGCTGCCTTTAGCAATTGGCTCATAAATCAGCTGTCCATAACCCCAATTTTCAGGATTATTTAAATCCTTTTCTGCTTCTCGATATCTACCCTTACACTTTCCATCCAAGCTGGGAGTCCGCCACATATTCGTAGCGTACAATACCACCAAACGCACATTACCAAAACTGACTGCATAATACCTTTTTCCACCTTCTTTACTTTTTGGTAAAGAGAAAATTTCTTCGTAGGTATTAGTATTAAAAGAATTATCTGTTAAAGATTTCTCCCCATAGTTTTTTTGAGCAACGACACGGGGAATTGTATCATCAAATTCACCATCTAAACTTCCCGTCCGGCCAAATCGCCCCATTACCTCATGATTGCCAATGCAAGTAAACATGGGTGCATGTTGAATTATTTGCCCACCAGTATAGGTTGTCTTAAGGTTGTTGTGCGTCATGTCATATTTAGCACGACCCTGTAAGCCAGGAAACAACGCATTACCACTATTATCATCAAACCATTCAGAGGCGCGATCGCTGACGTTGACCAAATCACCAGCAAACCATACCCCATCGACTCGTCCAACTGTTTCTACTACTTTTTGCAGATTTGCTGCCGTCATTGGCTTTAATTGATGATCTGAGGTAAGTAGAATTTTTAGTGGTGTATCTGATTTTGGAGTAGGTGCGAGGCTAAAAATATCACTGCTAACACTCTCACCGTCTTCGCGCACACTCGTAACACGATAGTTTATCCGCAAACCAG
>NZ_JAIVFV010000134.1 GCF_020829445.1 Nostoc sp. CHAB 5836 | reverse complement strand
CACGTATTCTACAGCCTCCACCGTTCCCCCTAACTGGTATTGCTCCTCTACCAGAGTTATGGGCAAAACTTCTAAATACAATTCACCAGCACCCCGTTGATTTAACCGCAACTCTTCCTGACAAAAAGACGATGGCAAAAATTAACCACGCTGACCAGCTTAAAGTGCCCGTGACAGCAGCCCAACCCACTAAAGCCGGAATTGCTCCAGCCGCCCCACCAACAACGATATTCTGGGTGGTGTGGCGTTTTAGCCAGTGAGTATAGACCAAAATATAAAAGACGATACCAGAGAAGGCTAATAGGGCTGCTAACAGGTTGGCAAATACTGCTAGGAGTGTAAAGGAAATTGTCGCCAATGCGATCGCAAAAATTAGAGCATCGCGCGGCTGCACCTTACCAGAAGGCATCGGACGATGGCGCGTCCGCTCCATGTCATAATCAATATCCCGGTCATAGACACAATTAATCGTCTGGGCGCTTGCAGCTGCCATTGTGCCACCAGTGAGAGTTACTAGCAACAACAATGGGTCTACTTCTCCCTTAGCAGCAATCCACATACTCCCAGCCGTGGTAATCAAAAGCAACGGAATAATCCGAGGCTTCGTTAGCTGGTAGTAACTTTGAACTACCTGGAAAAATGTTTCGTGGTGGCGAGAGACATTAGTCTCAATCATTTTGGCTCTGGTTCCTTATTTTTCAACAACTTATATGCAGCCCCCGCTCAAGCTGGCTCTTTCAGGCAAACGAAAACACAGATTTTCTGCACCTGCGTGGGTCGCATCATCAGTGCTGAGTTAGGAGTTAGGAGTTAGGAGTTATGAGTTAGGAGTTAGGAGTTAGGAGTTTGCAATTCTTTCCCTACTTCCTCATCTCCCTCATCTCCCCCATCTCCCTCATCTCCCTCATCTCCCCCATCTCCCCCATCTCCCTCATCTCCCCCATCTCCCTCATCTCCCTCATCTCCCCCACTCCCCACTCCCTACTCAGCACTCACTGAGTCACGTAGTGATAAAACTGTGAAAACCACCAAGGTACCTAGCAAACTAGCTCCTATAGCTTGGTGAGAGACGGTGAGAGGCTCTACTTGGAGGTGTAATTTGAAAGTGGCGAATCCCAACAATATTTGTAAGGTCAACAACGCACCAGCTATATTTGCCAGTCGCCGCAAGGCTGGATGTAGTGCTGGTGTCTGCCAACAGATAAATACCATTGCCAAGGTTGCTAAGGAAGGCGGCACTAAACCAGCAATATGACTGTACATTACAGTACAAAGTTGAGAACCGCCGAGGCATTGGTGTAGTGCCCAGCGAGAGCCTACCAAAGCACCCAAGAGACTTTGCAGGTAAACCAGAACAGAGGCAGTTAAACCGACCCAAGGCAACTTACCAACGGTTCCATTCCCCTGATAGGGTGTGAGTGCTGTGCCGATAATCAGGAGGGTGGTAAAAAACAACAGCGCTGTTCCCAAATGGGCGGTAACGATATCAAACCGCAACAGTTCGGTAACGGTGAGTCCCCCCAAGATGCCTTGGAAGACAATTAAAAACAAGGCGAATGTGGATGCCCAAGGTAGCCAAGAGGGTAAGAAACGACGACGCCACCAGGACAAACCGAAAAGCGCGATCGCGCTTACACCAATTAAAGCCGCATCCAATCTGTGAAACCACTCCAAAAACACTTGGAGATTCATTTGCTTGGCTGGCACGAGTTCGCCATAGCATAAGGGCCAGTCTGGGCAAGCAAGCCCAGCATTCATGACGCGGGTGGCACTGCCTATGGCCATCAAAATTAAGGTGGCTATGCACATTTTCCACACCAAGCGCCGAATCATTTCTTTGGGCTTTTGCTGCTGAAGCGCCGCTTGATTTTGTTGTTGTAGGACAAATTCGCTCATCAACGATACCTTCTGCCCGCTCTTGGTGGATCTGTTAAAATTTTCAATTTTCTTTTGCGTCCTATCTCCACCCTAGCGTATAGGCTGTGGGTTTATAGATTAGCACTCACTTATACTTTGAATCACTTCAGCAAGGTTTTGCCTGAAGCTTTAGGTATTTTTCAAGATGTCAAAAATTGATTAATGACAATTAATTCAAACATTCTAAATTTTTCCGGAAATTTTTTCACCGATTTACATCGATTTTTGGGGTTGTATGATACTAAACTCATACTCAAGATTAGTAAAATAGCTAAAAAAATTAATAAAAATTTCAGACCTTTGTCCCCCATGTCCGACAGCCTAGACTACCTTAGTAAATGAGTAGCTTCGAGATCACATAGTAAATTCAATTAAGTAAGCCGTGAAGATTCCAACTTCCATCTGGACATTACTCATTGGCATCGTGCTAACGCTAGCCAGCCTTTGGTACGGTCAAAATCACGGTCTGTTGCCAGCAGCCGCCACTGATGAAGCCGTCTTGGTGGATGGTCTGTTCAACACGATGATGATCGTTTCTACAGGGATATTTCTGCTTGTTGAAGGTATTTTAATTTACTCTGCATTTAGATATCGTCGGCGTGCAGGTGACAATGAAGATGGGCCACCAGTTGAAGGGAATATACCTCTAGAAATTCTCTGGACAGCGATCCCAGCAATTATCGTTATCGGTATTTCTGTTTACAGCTTTGATGTCTACAACGAAATCGGTGGCTTTGATCCCCATGCTATCCATGAAGCACCGATAAATCAGGAATCGATGAAAATGCCAGGGCATGGGAGTGCCATGGCCGCAACTTTAAGCGATACTCCTCCTGGCACCGCACCCAACCTCAATCAAGAAAAATCTGATGAGGCAATGCAAGACCCAGCTACCGCAGAAGTCCGCAATGCTGACCAAATTCCCCAACTGCGCAATGCTCCAGGTGTAGGTATTGTTGCTCCGACAATTGGGGGAACTCCTGATCAGGCAGGCAAACCAGCAGAATTACAGGTCAACGTCACTGGTCTACAATATGCCTGGATTTTCACCTATCCTGAAACTGGGATAACTACAGGTGAAATGCACGTCCCCATCGGGCGAGAAGTGCAAATCAGTATGACAGCCAACGATGTCATTCACGCCTTCTGGGTGCCAGAGTTCCGCCTCAAACAAGATGCGATCCCCGGTAGACAAAGCGAGATTCGTTTCACCCCTAAAAAAGCAGGAGATTATGTCCTGATCTGTGCTGAACTTTGTGGCCCCTACCACGGTGCAATGAGAGCGCCAGTAATTGTTGAGCCACAAGAAGCCTTTGACAAATGGATGCAAGAACAGCTAGTTGCCAGCAAAGAAACGCTAAATCAAGCGATCGCTGTTAACCCTGCGGATCTATCCCCAAATGAATTTCTCGCGCCTTACACCAAGGACATGGGAATTAAGCCAGAAATCCTCCATCAAGTTCACAAATAGTCATTAGTCATTAGTCATTAGTCATTAGTCATTAGTCATTAGTCATTAGTCATTAGTCACTGGTCATTAGTACTCATACAAAGGACAACTGACAAAGGACAAATGACAAATGACAAAGGACAACTGACAAAGGACAAATGACAACTGACAAAGGACAAATGACAAAGGACAAATGACAAATGACCCAAGCTCAGTTGCAAGAAACTGCCAATATCCCTGCCCTTCTTGAAGAACCAGGGATTAGAAAATGGCAAGACTTCTTTGGCTTTCAAACCGACCATAAGGTGATTGGGATTCAATACCTAGTCACGTCGTTTATTTTCTACTGCATTGGCGGCGTCATGGCTGACTTGGTTCGTACTGAACTACGAACTCCAGAGGTAGATTTTGTTACCCCGGAAGTCTACAATAGTCTGTTTACACTGCACGCCACGATCATGATTTTCTTGTGGATCGTGCCAGCCGGGGCAGGGTTTGCTAACTATCTAATTCCCCTGATGATTGGGGCAAAAGATATGGCATTTCCTCGGCTGAATGCTGTTGCCTTTTGGATGATTCCTCCTGCGGGTGTGTTGCTAATCGCTAGTTTAGTGGTGGGCGATGCACCGGATGCCGGTTGGACTTCCTACCCTCCCCTGAGTTTGTTAACAGGACAAGTGGGCGAAGGGATTTGGATTATCAGTGTCCTGCTACTAGGTACGTCCTCAATTTTGGGGTCGATAAATTTCCTGGTGACATTGCTGAAAATGCGTATCCCCAGCATGGACATACACAAAATGCCCTTGTTCTGCTGGGCGATGTTCGCCACTTCCTCACTGGTTTTGGTATCAACCCCAGTATTAGCAGCAGGTCTAATTCTGCTTTCCTTTGACTTAATTGCCGGGACAACATTTTTTAACCCAAGTGGCGGTGGCGACCCTGTGGTGTACCAGCATATGTTCTGGTTTTACTCTCACCCAGCCGTTTACATCATGATTTTGCCCTTCTTTGGAGCAATTTCAGAAATTATCCCGATTCATTCCCGCAAGCCGATTTTTGGCTATAAAGCGATCGCTTATTCGTCTCTTGCCATTAGCTTTTTGGGGCTAATTGTTTGGGCGCACCATATGTTTACCAGTGGTATCCCCGGCTGGTTGCGGATGTTCTTTATGATCACCACCATGATCATTGCCGTACCCACGGGAATTAAAATATTTAGCTGGTTAGCAACCATGTGGGGTGGCAAAATCCAGATGAACAGTGCTATGTTGTTCGCCATCGGCTTTGTCGGCACCTTTGTAATTGGCGGGATCAGTGGCGTGATGTTGGCAGCAGTGCCCTTTGACATTCACGTTCACGACACCTATTTTGTGGTAGCTCACTTGCACTATGTGCTATTTGGTGGTAGCGTTCTAGGAATTTTTGCCGCAATTTACCACTGGTTCCCAAAAATGACGGGACGGATGGTAAACGAATTTTGGGGTAAGGTTCACTTTGCCTTGACTATAGTCGGTCTAAACATGACCTTCTTACCTATGCATAAGCTAGGTTTAATGGGTATGAATCGCCGTATCGCTCAATATGACCCCAAATTCACCACACTAAACGAAATTTGCACCTATGGTTCTTACATACTGGCAATTTCGACCTTTCCCTTCATTATCAATGCGATTTGGAGTTGGTTGTACGGCGAGAAAGCTGGCAATAATCCTTGGAGGGCACTTACATTAGAGTGGATGACAACCTCACCACCTGCGATCGAGAATTTTGATCAAACCCCAGTATTGGCTACAGGCCCCTACGACTACGGCTTGGAAAGGGCTGATGAAGGTGTACCTTTATCTGATCCTAATCCATTCTTGTCTGGCGGCCCAAACTCAGTATTAAGAGCAGAACCAGATCCAGCTGTTGCTGCTAATCCCGAAGACAGGAAATAGGTTAGGAGTTAGGAGTTAGGAGTTAGGAGTTAGGAGTTAGGAATGATGAATTATGACTTTAATAAAGTTGCTAACTTTTAACGAACTTTGGGGGTTTAAGTCCTAGCCTAAGAAGGGCAGCGCGAATTGAAGCCTAAGCTAAATCCCCGTCACAAAACGTAATTGCGAATTGCGAATTGCGAATTGCGAATTGCGAATTGGTTTAACTCCTAACTCCCCATTCCCCAATTTATCTTTTAAAAAATTCATGCAAACTCAAACTATTGACCCAGCGAAAACCGAACTGAATCATCACCACACGGCGGAAGCGTCTGTTGGTCATCACGAAGAACATCCAGACCATCGCCTGTTTGGGCTATATGTCTTCCTGATTGCTGAAGGGATGATTTTTATGGGACTGTTCGGAGCCTACTTAGCTTTCCGTGCTACCTTACCTGTGTGGCCGCCAGAGGGTACTCCAGAATTAGAACTATTGTTACCTGGAGTCAACACTATCAATCTAATTTCTAGTAGTTTTGTCATGCACAATGCTGACACTGCTATCAAAAAGAATGACACGCGGGGTGCGCGAATCTGGTTAGCAATTACTGCTGCGATGGGCGCTATTTTCTTGATAGGTCAAGTATACGAATATACCCATTTAGAATTTGGTTTAACTACCAATTTATTTGCCAGTGCATTTTACGTTTTGACTGGTTTCCACGGATTGCACGTTACCATCGGCGTTTTGGCGATTGTTGCTGTATTGTGGCGATCGCGCCTTCCGGGTCACTATAGTAACGAAAAGCACTTTGGCATTGAAGCAGCCGAAATCTACTGGCACTTCGTTGACGTGATTTGGATTATTTTGTTCGGATTACTCTATCTACTGTGAGTACTAATTCTTTAGTTGTTCACTCCACGCGGACAACTTCATAAGCCCCCGTCAGGGGCTTTTTTCGTGACTATGTACATAATCCAATCAGCTTAGAGGATGTTTGAAAAGTCCTGTTGTTGGTAGCAAAAAATTTTAGATACCCCTAAATCCCCCGTTAACAATTCAAAATTAAAAATTCAAAATTGTTAATTAGTATATGTTTATTTGCTAAAATAATTACAACGATTTCATCACAACACGCCCACGAAGCGGCTAACCATAAAACTGCTCCAAGACATATAAAGCTTGGGAACCTAACTGCCTCAAATAGCAAGAAATCTAGTGGCAGGTATTGATAACTTCACCCAAGGTCTAAATGGTCAGCAAATCAATAACTAATATGCGCCACATGAGCCAGAACCCTCTAATCAGAAAAACACTCCGAAGTCGCTTTGAGACTGTTAAACTGTTGGAAAGCGTAGGTTCAGGTAATACTTACTTGTTAGGAAGTGCTGCACGTAAGAGCTATCAATCCTCTCTGGCCAGAAAAAGACTTCGGAATCGCTTTGAGATTATCAAACAGTTAGGAAGTGGAGGCTCTGGTGATACCTACTTAGCCGTAGACTTGGATTTACCAGGTCAACCCCATTGTGTAGTCAAACATTTTCATCCAAAAGATCCCAATCCGGCGGTTGTGGCGATCGCTAAAAGCCTATTTGATCGGGAAGCAGAAGTTCTATACCAGCTAGGCAATGATCACGATCAGATTCCTAGACTCTTTGCTCATTTTAATGAAGATGGAGATTTTTATTTAGTTCAGGAATTTATTGACGGTCATGCCTTGACTCAAGAAATTGTACCAGGTCAGCCTCTTAGCGAGAATGCGGTCTTAAATTTATTAAAAGACATCCTGGAAGTGCTGGTCTTCGTCCACGAACATAATATTATTCACCGGGATATTAAGCCCCAAAATTTAATGCGGCGATACTCCGATGGCAAGATTGTGGTAATTGACTTTGGGAGTATTAAAAAAATAAGTGCTTTAGGAGCAGGCTTAACAATTGCTGTTGGGACTCCTGGCTATATGCCCAGCGAACAAGCTAAGGGAAAGCCAAAACTTTGCAGCGATATCTATGCAATAGGTATGATTGGAATTCAAGCTTTGACGGGTTTAATGCCTGAGCAAATACCAGAAGATGCCAAAACTGGAGACGTTGTGTGGCGCGATCAAGCAGAGGTAAGTGACGCTCTGGGAAATATTTTAGATACAATGGTTCGCGATCGCTATAACCAGCGTTATCAGTCTGCCACAGAAGCTTTGCAAGCAGTTAATACTGTTCTGGCATTGTTACAACCCTCCAACGCTGATGGTCGTTATTTACTAAGTTATAGAAACTTTATTTTGCTGCTAGGCATCGGTCTTGGTGCTACCACTAGTTTGATAGTATTAGTTTTAATATATACATTTATTAATCCGGGGACATCGTTTCCGAACCAACCTACTCAACTAAAGAGTTTTCTAGAAAAATTTGTTCAGTTACCGTTAACTAATGTCAATAGCCTAGTCGTAAAATCAGCAGCCAACAGAGGAATCTGTAAGTTCAATATTCATCACTTGAATTGAAAATATTTATTCACATTCACTCGACAGCATAAGAGGTAAATTGGCGTTTAAAAGGAGAATGGAACCCAATAACAATATCAGAAGGGGGTACACCTAACTCAACCAATCGTTCAGCAACAGACTCTTCTGTACCGTTATACTGAATCCATATTTTTCCATTTTCAATATCAAAATGCATGACCGGGCCAAACACCCGCTTATCCCCTTGCCAGCCAATGTAAGCTAATTGATAATGGTCATTTTCGCTATCAATAATTAATTGTGATTTTACAGTATCGGTATTAGACGCGATTTGTTGATGTTCGCTCAAAATTTGTTTGATAAATTGTCTATAGCGTTCTATTTTATCCATAGCCGAATTTCCTCATATTTTGGGTCGTAAATTATCAACTTAACTTCGGAACGTTGAAGGGCACGTTGGACAAAAGAAAGTTGGAAAAAGTCTTGATATGTTTCAATAGGAATAGCTAGATAAAGCACTCTGTCTGCTTCTTTTTCTTCTAAAGCTTGGCAGTAATTGAGATATTGTCCAAGTGCAGTATGAAATTCACTGATATCTGAATCTGCAACAAAACTCTTAATTTCAACAGCTATTTTCTCTGTATTACGTTCTGCGGCGATAGAATTTTCAGCCGCTAAATCTATTTGTAGTTTAATTGCTTCACTAATAGGAATTGTAAACGGGTCGTGAGTAATTATCCATCCATCTTTAATTAATGCTTTTTTTACCTGTTGATGGAAAACATCTTTAGCCATTTTGCTATCTCTAGATTTGAGTCAGCTTAACCCAAAATTACATTTTTGCTTTATACAATGCGATCGCACTCTCCATTAACGTGAGTTCGACAAGTCTTGTTTGACCTCTCCCCCAGCCCCTCTCCGAGGCACAGAGGGGAGTAAAAAGCTTAATTTTTCCTTACTCCTCCCTTTCCGTTTCCCAGAGGGAGGTTGGGAGGGAGAGGTTCATCGAACTCACTCTCCATTATTCTGCATTGCTGCGGCAAGTTTTTCTAAATTTTCACGAACAGCCACCGTACGGTGATGATTAACACCCCAAATTTGCTCACAAATACTTAAAGCTTGCAAATAAAGCGACTCTGCTTCACCATAACGCCCCGTTGCGCGATAGATTTCTGCCAAATTGTTGAGACTTTCAGCAACATTGGGATGATTTTCTCCCAATAAGTGCTTATCAAGTTCTAAGGCTTTTATACATAAGGGTTCCGCTTCATTGTAACGCCCCTGTTCCCTATACATATAACCCAAAGCATAGATAGTATCTGTTAAAAGCGGATGCGCTTTTTGTAATACACGCTGCTTGAGTTCTAGTGATTGCAAAAACAAAGATTCCGCTTCACTGTAGCGTCCTTGAGCGCGGTATATTAAACCTAAATTGTGCAAATCTGTTGCAACATCAGGATTCTCTTCTCCTAAAAATCGCTTATCTAGTTCTATTGCTTGTTGCGACAAAGGTTCAGCTTCACTGTAACGTCCTTGATGATAATAAAGTAGCGCTAAATTATTCAATATGAGAGCGAAAGAAGGATGATTTTCACCAAGCAGACGTTTTTCAAGTTCTAATGATTGCAGATACAAAGGTTCTGCTTTGTCATAACGTCCTTGTTCATCATATAGTAGTGCTAAATTGTTCAGACTGGCAACAACATCAGCATGGTTTTCTCCTAACAGACGTTCCCTCAGTTCTAAAGCTTCTTGATATAGAAGTTCTGCTTTATTATATTGTCCAGTAGATTTGTATAGTCCTGCCAAATTATTCAGGCTAGTAGCAAAATAAGGATGGTTCTCTCCTAGTAGGCGTTTTCTCAGTTCTAAAGCTTGTTTATATAATGGTTCAGCTTCAGTGTAGTTTCCTGTTGCACGATATGTTCCTGCTAAATTGTTGAGGCTATTGGCTAAATCTATCTGCAAACCTAATTCATTTTGTAGTTCACTCGCCTGACGCCAATATTTAATTGCTAATTCCTGTTCCTCTTGATAATTTGGAGATTCCCCTCGATCTAATCTGCTGCGGTAAATATCGCCCAGTCTGGAGTATAAAGTAGCCAAGGTGGGGTCTTTAGTTCCTCTTTCTTGTTCTAGTTTTTCCATTAGCCTTTGTAAATCTTGAATTGGTAAGAAGAAGTGATTAGTTTCATTAGTATCTGTACTGGCTAATTCTGTGTCTCTAAAAACAAAGCGGATATTTTCTAATTCTTTACCAGGAATAGCATTTGTCTTTTTAGATTCAAACCGAAATACACCATTACGCCAACTCCAAAAATCAGGGGCTTTTTTAATCAGGTTGACTAAAATTTGGTTAGTTACCCAAAGCACGATCGCAAAAGGAAATTCGCGTAATCCTTCCCTTGTCCACTGTAAGTAACCAAAAAATTTCTCCTGTTCTGATTGCTCTTTTCCCAACCTGAGAAAATAAAGTTGTTCAGCACCAGTCACAGTGACGATCGCCGGGTTCTGCTGACGCAGATATTCTTCTTGTTGTACCAGTTGATTAAGAGCAGCTTTTAGACTCGGTTCCTGACGTGCTAAAGTGACTCGATATGGACGAAAAGCTGATTGTAGTTCAGCTTCATATTGAGCAATAATCTCATCACGAAAGCTAGCATCATCACAAACCGCAATCAGTAAATTTAATCCTCGTTTTTGAGCTTCAATAGAAACAATTAAATCATCATAGGCATCTTGATTTTCTCCCCCATCATCTAATAATTCTTCATTTAACATTAATCGCTCCCTGTCTTTTCAAACTTTCGATAATAATTGGATGAACATCATACCAAGTTTCATCAGTGCGATATTCTAGAACATATAGCCCATGTAGCAAATCCAAAAACTCTGCTTGTTTGGGGTCATTAGGCATAAGTTGTTCATAAACACTCTGCAAAATATCTATATCGACTTTTCCTAAACGGATGGAAAAATCATTGCGAATTTTATTGATTGCTTGCAGGAGAATTTGATCATCAATGATAACTTTGGCTGAGGGATTTCGCCGGATAATTCGCAAACAAATGCGGCAGCATTCCTTAGAAATCCGAATTAACTCTCGCAATACGCCACCACTGTAAATCACGATTTTTTCAGCAGTTTCAGCCGCGATTAATTCACTGGGAATCCGCTTTTGTAAAACTTCACCAAGAATCTTTGTTGCTTCCGGGCGAGGTTGGGCATTTGGGAAACGATTTTTACCTTTATCAAATATTTTTAATACAGGCATTGCGACAACTTGATCGTTGGTTTCAGTCGCAATTATTGTGCTAATAAATGTTTCCCGAAGAACTGCGATCGGTATAGTGTAGATAATTTGAAAGTTAGGTTGACAAAGAGCTTTAATGTTATCTCGATAAATTTCGTTAACTCTGCCTAAGTCAAGTTTATCTAAATCATCAATAATTACTAAAACGTTTTGTTTAGTTGCAGCTTGAATTAAAGCAGCAATTTCATTAATTCTGGCAACTAAATCTGACAACTTGCGTTCAAACTCTTGCTTTATTTCATCCCGAACGCTAGCGTCAGCTTTTAATTTAGAGCTAATCAACTTTAAGAGATCAAAACCTATACTAGCTTCTGCTTGCAAATTTAATTCTTCAGTGCGAGTGCGAGTAGCAAACCACTTATAAAGAGCTTCTTTAGTAGATTGGGGAATATCAACTCTACGTGCTTCCGCCTCTGTCATTAAATTAACTGCGATCGCAAACAGTATATTAATATGATTAACCGCCGACATTTCAATTTTGTCAGCAATCGAAAAGAGAACTACAAAATGTTTATTTTGAATTTGTCTGCTAAATTCAGCTAACAAAGTAGACTTACCACATCCCCGATGTCCTGTAAAGACAATTTTGCCATCTCCATTCGGACTATCTTCCACTAATTGGTTCAGGTCTGCAATCAAATCATCACCATATTCGACTCTAAATCTTTCCATTTCGTTCCGTTCCATCAACGGAAACAGTTCGAGATTGCTGTATGCTTCTTGAAAGGAGTTTAATAAGTCTTGAGACATTGGATAGTGCCGTAAACGTGCTAACTATCCATATAATGGCTTATGATTTTTAAAGCACAAGTTTAGGTAATTACAATTTTCCGATATCCGTCAATAAATGACTACTAGGTGATACGGTCTTATAGTTTAAAACTAGGATACTCTATCTTCCATAATCTCAACCAATCAACAAGTAATAGATGTGAATATAAATAAAAATAAATGATATATTATACATTCGATAAATATAAAGAAATAATAGATTATACATTTCAAATGGTGAAAGTTACCTAACAAATCAAGAAAATTTAATTTTCATTTATAAAATAAAACTTTTAGCCTGTTTTGCTTCTGTATCCTGTTGCTACCTTTGAGAGAGTAAAGTCCAGCGATGTCTACGACGGGCTACGCCTACGCACCAATGACGATGCAATACTGCTCGGTTAAGCCCAAAAACCTTAACCCGTGTAGGTTGGGTTGAGGAACGAAACCCAACATTTGGGGGGCTTTGTTGGGTAACGCATTGCCTCAACCCAACCTACTAGCTCTAATATCGGTAAAGAGTAGCGCCGAAATTCTAGCTGAAATTGTAGGTTGGGTTGAACGAAGTGTTACCCAACATCAGCCTTGGGTATTGTGATCGGTAACGTTGGGTTTCGTTCCTCAACCCAACCTACTAGCTTCAAAACCAGCTTTTGCGACTTCAAAACTAGCTTTTGCGACTTCAAAACTAGCTTTTGCGACTTCAAAACTAGCTTTTGCGACTTGAAAACCAGCTTTTGCGACTTCAAAACTAGCTTTTGCGACTTGAAAACTAGCTTTTGCGACTTCAAAACTAGCTTTTCTCAACGAATTTCAGCAAATATAGCGGTTCTCAATTGCATAGAATACAGACCTAACCCCCAGCCCCTTCCCTTCAAGGGAAGGGGGGTAAGATTCAAAGCCTCTCTCCTTTTAGGAGAGAGGTTTGGAGAGAGGTCAAAGTGTATTGCTTCCATTCCAGAAGCGCTATATACCCGCGTGTATCTAGTTGACTAATGGCATCCAATGCTTTTAAAATTCTGTAACTTCACTGTGGCTGGTGCATCTGCTTGTTGCGTATTTTAATGATATATAAATAACTCAGTGTATAAAATTAGGGTTATTTATAAATTAATCCAAACAGGAAAACTATATGACGCAACGAAAACGAAACTCCATCGCACTGACCAAAGCTGAACGACGGATTGAAGGAATGCAGACAATTAACCCTGAGTTAAACTTTAGTAATGGGTTTTCAATTGCTACTTACAACACTAAAGTAATTGAGTTACGAGAAAAACTAGCCGCTTATAATCAAGCACAAACAATAGTATATAAGACACACAATGCATTATTAGAAGCAGAACGTGAGCTGAATACTTATTCTGAGCAGATGCTGTTGAATGTTGCATCTCGCTATGGCAAAAATAGTGATGAGTATGAGATGGCTGGTGGAACGCGCAGGTCAGACCGTAAAAAAGCACGTCCAGTAGTAAACCAAACAGTGATATCTGTGAAGTAATTGTTTGGACTCGCTGCTTCTTTAGATAAGGGTGCGTTGACCTTTGTGATCACGCACCATTATAATTAATATAAAGCTAATCAAACTGTTTTTTACAAGAAAGCCCTAATGCTACAAACCCCATCTAAATCGATAACTTTAGATGAGTTTCTCAAGCTACCAGAAACAGAACCTGCTAGCGAATATATTGATGGGCAAATCATTCAGAAACCAATGCCACAGGGTAAGCACAGCACAATTCAAACCGAGTTTTCTACTACTGTCAACGTAATTCTTAAACCTCAACAGATTGCACGAGCTTTTTCAGAGTTACGTTGCACATTTGATGGACGCTCAATAATTCCAGATGTGTCTGTGTTTACTTGGGGTAGAATTCCCCGCGACGAAAAAGGCGAGATTGCTAATACCTTTTTAATAGCTCCTGACTGGACAATTGAGATTCTCTCACCTGATCAAAGTCAAACAAAAGTCATCAAAAATATTTTGCGTTGCCTCAATTTTGGCACTCAAATGGGTTGGTTAATTGACCCAAATGAGCAAACAGTGTTTGTTTATCTTCCCAAGCAGCAACCACAAGTATTTGATGAACCACAGCAAAAACTTCCTGTTCCATCTTTTGCTAATGAGTTAAATCTGAGCGTGGCGTCTGTTTTTGGCTGGTTATTAGAGTAATATTGTGACAGATTTGGTCGTGATGTTTGATGGCGATCGCATTCCTCACTGGGATGCATAGGCACACGTCCTAGTTTATCGCTGCTACAATTTTTTTATTCTACTGTGTTAGAATTTGTACCAATAACTCTGGTGCAATCCGAAACCCAGCTTTACTTATCAATTCATTAATCGCAGGCTGCAACGATTCCAGTTCACCCGATTGTTTTGCACGTAGCAAAAGCCCCAAAATTCCTGTTACTTTTAATCCCAGAGATTTAGCAACTTTTCTGCCCTCGCGTTCATCCAGAAGTGTCCAATCTGCTTTAAGTTCAACGGCAAGAGCGATCGCTTCAGATTCTCCTTTGTCCAATGTTTGCTTCAAGAGTTGTGCAAGTGGTTCATTAGTCACCTCTCGACTCTGAATCCATCCGGCTGAAATAGCCTCACGAATTGCTTGAGAACCAGGTCTGTCTTCACTAATTTTCAACTCATCTAGTACAGCAATTGGAATCAGAATCTCGTCAAACTGCTGGTGCAAAAGGATAAGGCGATCGATAATTGCCAAATTTAGAATCGGTGAAGTATTACTCACCACGGGCATAAGTCAAGTCATCATTAAATTCTTCAAAACCATAATGCCGCATTACTTGGCGACGAACAAGCAATTGTCCAAATTCATATTTATCCATCTCGGCAAGTTCTCGTGCTTTACCAAAGGGGAGAATTTCTTGTGTGTAAAGAGCGATCGCCAATTCTCGACGCAGTTCTTGCTGAATACGTTGCTCTGGTAAACGAAGAGCTTGCACAATAGAGTCAGATATCTCAATCTGTAATCCCATTATTTTTAGAATGGTTAATACTTTGTCTGTATATTATCATCGTACATTGAACCCACCCCAATTAAACTTGGTTATAATTGGGCATTGGAGGTTCTTATGATTGAGCCAAACTTTAGCAGCATGAGCAAAACCGAGTTAAGAGCCTTCGTCATTGCTCACCCCGACAACAAAGCAGCGTTTCGTGCTTTTGTTGACCGGTTTACATCTGAAGCGTCTCCAGAGACTTTTGACATCCCAAAATCAAATGCTGAGATTGAAGAAGTTGAAATTTTGATTAAACAAAAATTAGAACAATTAAAAATGAGCTAGTACCGCAAGGCGGAAGTCAAAAATCAAAAGCCAAAAGTCAAAAGAATTGTATTCCGAGCTTCTTGCGGCAATTCCTGCCATTGTTGATCCAACTACCGCCACGCAGCAGCTAAAATCGACCTGCCCCATGCTCAAACTCTCAAACTAAGTGAGAAATTTGATTAAATGTAGCAGGTAGCCTAATCTTCTCAACATGAAAATTAATACTAACGAGGTCGATTCTCTCGCCCGTGATAGATGCGTAAAATAACAACATCATCCTCAAGAATAACGTAGTGAATTATAAAGCCGTACTTACCAAAAGAAACCAAAAGTTTTCGTAAGCCTACTATTTCATCTACGATCGCACCTCGACGAGGATTCTGCTCTAGACTTTCGCCTGAAGAAACAATTGCTTGTACTGCGCGTGCTGCTGCATCAGGATCATTCAGTTTTATAGAAAATATGCCGAAAACCCTTGAGGAACAGCAACGTAGTTGCGTATTCCGTACTTCAGGCTGCGTGATGAAGGCTAATTGAGTCCTTTAGGACTCAGCCATGTTAGAATAATTCAATCAGTACAAGATTTAAAAACCTACCCCCGGGCTGGGGGAAAGTCTACGCCCGAAAAACCCTTGAGGAGATATCACTACGCACGACGAGTGCAAACGTGGTGAGCCTGGGAACCTGTGTAAACAGGATATTTTGGCCGTGAGGTCTTAAGAATCCCCTCGCCTTTAGGCAGGGGAGTGTCAAAAAATCATAATGACGATTTAAGTCATTAATTGCAGTTTCAGTCCAAACTATTTCGGGCATGGAAGTTCTTGATCGCTTCCCAAACTGTCAGCCCATTCACGCACGCGATCGTGGGCTATTCCTAAACCTGTGGAACGGTACGCTTCGAGAGCAGACTGGCTCTGCTGAAGCATTTGGGCTTCAGTAAGAGGTTGAAAATTTAATGCTGTGTCTATCTCTCCGTACTCAAATGATTCTTTCGTCGTTTGAGTAGCTTGATGTGTCAGTAATCGCTCAAAATCTTCTAAAGAAGTGGATGTCCCAGTCAGCCATGTTAACAGGATAGTTTTCACCTGTTCTCCGGGTAATGTTTTAAGATGCTCTAAAATTTGTTGCCTAATATTGCTTGCTGTCATAAACTTTTAATTTTTGTAGTAAGTACGTTGGTGCGAAAAAAGTAACTATGTTACGAAACGTAAATAAGCTTAAAACCTTTACTAATGTCCAATGACCAATGACAAAGGACAGCCTTAGCCAGTTAACTTTAATTGCGCCAACCTACTTAACTCTGCTATAGATACAACTTTTTTCACCAGCATATTTAATTTTAACCTGGACTAAATGTTGAGATTAGCCAGATTTTAGGATTTTAACGTGTCGCCCAAGTCCCCACCTTCAATGTACTCATCTCTGTGGGGATTGTGAGCCTTGGGTGAGGATTGCATCTGGAATTGATTTTTTGCATCAAGCAAAAACTTTCTTTCGGATGGATGACGAATCCCCAAAATTTTCTGGTAAACTAAGAAATGTCTTGACCATCAATGCCATAAGCGAAAATCAAGCTAACAGGTATATGTTGCAAGAAAAAGATTTGGGTCTTGAGAACCAGGACTCCTGCCCTTGGAGGGAATGTCAGACCAACTAGAACTAGAAAGTTCTCTTGGCTATTCCCGATGAATTGGGAAGCCCCGTCCGTCTTAGGTTGGGGTAGTTCACTTAGTCCAGTCTACGCACTAATAGACATCTGGTAAAAATTAAATATGCGTTACCCAGAACCCTTGTAGAGACGTAGCACTGCTACGTCAAAACAATTCTTTTTCACCAGATGTCTAATGATGATGGATGTGGTGGGTGCGATCGCAAATGGGCTAAAGGTATTGTCAAACCCCAAATCATAATTGTAGGTTGGGTTAAACGAAGTGAAACCCAACATCAGCGTTGGCTATTATGATGGGCAATGTTGGGTTTCGTTCCTCAACCCAACCTACGAATTATTTTTTGAAAAAGTCGAGAATCTTGTAGAATTAATTGAGTCGAACAACTGTTCGGTTTTGCAACCTACCAAGCTATCCGACTCGGTTTTATATTCGGAGGTTGTCGCCTTCCTCACTGGTTCAGGTCTGGACTCCCTGATGTACGCTCGTTGACACTCTCCGACCTAAAGGCGCGGAGATTCTTAAGACCTCACGGCCAAAATATCCTGTTTACACAGGTTCCCAGGCTCACTACGTTTGCCCCATAGGGCGCAGTGATATCTCCTCAAGGTTTTTGGCCGAGTGACTTTCCCCCAGTCCGGGGGTAGGTTTTTAAATCTTGTACTGATTGAGTTATTCTAACATGGCTGAGTCCTAAAGGACTCAATTAGCCTTCATCACGCAGCCTGAAGTACGGAATACGCAACTACGTTGCTGTTCCTCAAGGGTTTTCGGCATATTTTCTATAAATTCCCATTTATCAACTCTGACTTTGGGGAGTACTCACGCCACAGCCACCGCCACCACGCGAAAACCAACATTGTTGTTACGATTCGCGCGCGCGTTCCTATTGCGATCGGCAGAACGGCAATTCCTGGCATTGTTGATCCAACTACCGCCACGCAGCAGCTAAAATCGACCTGCCCCATGCTCAAACTCTCAAACTAAGTGAGAAATTTGATTAAGTGTAGTGTATAATAGTTCTTAGATAAATACACCCTCATTTTGAAAAAAAATTTTTTGATCCGCCTGCGGCGGACTGGGAAGAAGAAGGGAAAAGAAAAAGAAGTGCAGAGGGTAAAGAGCAAGGAATCGTCACGCCACAGCCATCACGCGAAAACCAACATTGTTGCTACGATTCACGCGTGCAAGCCGATCGCGAGCGGCAGAACGGCAAAGCCAGACAAAGCTAACCCAACTACCGCCACGCAGCAGCTTTAGGTTATTATTTTTAACAGTCAACCACGCACTACCATCTTTTGGCGCATTCTGGTAATTACTATTATATACATCTTGACACCACTCCCATATATTACCATGCATATCGTATAAACCAAAAGCATTAGGTGGAAATTTTCCTACATCTGTTGTTTGTCCACGATATTCGCCCTTTGGTGCAGAGCCGTAAGGATTGTTACCGTTGTAGTTAACTAAATCTGTGGTAATCGTTTCACCAAAATAAAATGGTGTAGTTGTTCTGGCACGACAAGCATATTCCCATTCAGCTTCACTGGGTAGTCGATAGGTTTTTCCTGTCTTCTGACTCAACTTTTTACAAAACTCTACTGCATCATCCCAATTTACTTGTTCTACAGGTCGTTTTTCACCTTGGAAGTTAGAAGGATTACTACCCATAATTGCTTGATACTGTGCCTGAGTGATTTCATATTTACCCATAAAGAACTCAGGAACTTTTACCTG
>NZ_JAIVFV010000133.1 GCF_020829445.1 Nostoc sp. CHAB 5836 | reverse complement strand
ATCCTAGTTGTGCTTCCTTAGGCACAAATCAGGCTATCTGTGCGGGTCTTGGAACCAATAATGCACTTTTTGTGAATCAGTTTAATGGCAGTTCCTGGAGTGGGCCTCAAAGTCTGGGAGGAGTATATACCTCAAATCCTAGTTGTGCTTCCTTAGGCACAAATCAGGCTATCTGTGCGGGTCTTGGAACCAATAATGCACTTTTTGTGAATCAGTTTAATGGCAGTTCCTGGAGTGGGCCTCAAAGTCTGGGAGGAGTATATACCTCAAATCCTAGTTGTGCTTCCTTAGGCACAAATCAGGCTATCTGTGCGGGTCTTGGAACCAATAATGCACTTTTTGTTAATACAGGCCCATAGTTAAGTAAGTCGGTGAGAATAAATCAAACTAGGTTAAGTAATGTAAAAAATCTTGATATTAGTTTGTAATGAGGGCTAACCTACGGGAACGCTCCGCGAACAGCCCTCAAATGAGGACTTTACTCCTCTCTACGAGACGCACTCGCGTTCACTACAAACCTTTAATTATTTACGCCGCTGTACTTACAACGGTTTTTCTTGAGGGTGAAGGATAGGGTTAGTTTAGGACATTGGATAATTGCTTTCTCTTCAGTTATTAAGCCCTTTTTTCACTACCAGCTAATTCCTTCGGTTCGTAGTGACGGCAACCATTACATGGGCCTTCCGGATTGACAGCACAGCGAACGTAACCAGAGCGGGCATTAAATTTGCAGCTGATATCCCCAATTAGATAACCCACCCCTTCTAAATAATAGCGATCGCCTTCAACAGGTCTAAGGTTTTGCCGTCCCTGTACCACTGGAAAATTCATGGCTGCTTGTCTGAGCCGTAGGCGCGACCGCGTATGAGTTTTGCGGATCACCCACAAGGAAATCAGGGAGGGTAAAAAACCAATGACAATCACTAAAAGTGTCTTTAACACCTTCTTTTTACCTCTTCTGTGCGCTGATTGATTGTCCCTGATGTTGCACTCTGGTTTTACGGAAGTGCAAATATCAGGGCAACTTTGCTTATTTGCTACCATAGCTGGTGGAAATTAGCAATGGCAGTGTGGTATTTAGCAATTTTGAGGAAGAAGTTCCTTCTGCCACTTCAATCAGCATAACTGTTACAACCCCAAGGGTGAACTGCTGTTGAATGTTGATAATTTTAAGATTTGTTGACTAATTTGAATAAGCATTTTGTGTCAGCCTCAGCCCCACTCTTGTTTTTTCTGTCTCGCTGCGATGCTAATCTTTTTTTGGTTTGCTGACGAAGTTGCTGCGCTAGCTGTGCAGCTTCCCTTTCGGCTCGGAATAAATCAACTTTTCGCGTTGTCAGAATAAATGATTCATCAGACTTTCGTTTCACCCAAGGGACGCTAACTGCGAAATACTGACAAATATTTTTGCATGGCTCCTGATTTAGAACTGGGTAAGGTTTTTGAATATTCAGTGTGTTAGCGATCGCTTTCAACTCTAATATCGCTGCTTCTAACTCTTCTGCCATCTGATTGACACGTTCGACTTGTGCGATAAAATGCTCTCGTTCACTGATGATTTTTTGATCTTGGGGTCGCAGTGGCACTATAGCAGTATTTACAGATGTAGGCTGCAACAGCGAAACTTTCAGCAAAATGGGCTTTTTGTCTGTATCTTGGATTTTTTTCATACTACCTCAAGTAAGGCTAGCTGACTTGTAAGGCATTTTAGCAGAAAGTAGTATATTTGTACTAAACATATTTACCTTATGAGATTAAGAATATACAAAATAGCTGACACCGAAGAAATTATGAAATTATTCTACGACACTGTTCATGAAGTAAATATTCACGATTACACAAAAGAACAAGTAGATGCTTGGGCACCAGTAAATATGGATATTGAAGTTTGGATTAAAAGTTTAAGAAGTAAGTTTACTTATGTAGCAGAAGAGCAAGACAAAATTATTGGTTTTGGAGAATTAGAGGCTAATGGTCATATTGGCCGTTTCTATTGTCATAAAGATTTTCAAAGGAAAGGTGTTGGGAAGAAAATCTTAGAACAAATTGAATTAAAAGCAAATTCTTTAGGGTTGGAAAAGTTATTTACAGAAGCCAGTATTACAGCTAAACCTTTTTTTGAAAGTCAGGGATTTATTGTTATAAAAAAGCAACAGGTAGAGCGTAGAGGGCAAAAGCTGATAAATTTCGTCATGGAAAAACATTTAAAAAATTACTAAATTCAAAAGTTGACTCCTCAAAACTTTTCAAACACCCTCTAATTATAAATATGTATTACATACTACACTGAGGGCGCAAGTACTTGCGCCCTTTCTAACTTTTTACACCGCGCAACTCAACTCGCCGGCTTTTTGGCTAAAGCGGTGATTTTCCCGATAATCTACGGGACAATCTATCACCGCAGGTACATCTTGAGCGAGGGCTTCTTTCAGAGTCGGAATCAAATCTAAAGCCGATTCAACTCGGTAGCCTTTTAAACCCATGCTTTCAGCGTATTTAACAAAATCAGGATTGCTAAAATGCACAAAAGATGAGTTTCCTTTGCCAAAGTGATTTTCTTGCTTCCACTCAATTAATCCATAGCCACCATCATTGAAAATTATGGTGACAAAAGGCGTACCGACACGTAAGGCTGTTTCTAATTCTTGAGAATTCATCATAAAGCCGCCATCACCTGTTACAGCAACGACTTTGCGATTGGGATGAACGAGTTTTGCTGCTAAAGCGCCAGGAATGGCAATACCCATAGCTGCAAAACCGTTGGAGATTATGCAAGTATTGGGGCTATGGCAATGATAATGACGGGCCATCCACATCTTATGTGCGCCAACATCAGAGATGACGATATCATCTGGGCCCATCACTTGCCGTAAATCATAAATTAATTTTTGCGGCTTAATGGGAAATCCGTCATCAAGGGCATACTGTTCATAATCAGCCCGAATATCTGACCTTAAGCTGATAGCAAAAGGATCGGGTTTACCTTGTCTGTCTGCTAATTTTAAAATTTCATAGAGGGAATCTGAAATATCTCCCACGACTTCGGCATCGGGAATATAACTACTATCAATCTCCGAGGGACTTACCCCAATATGCACAATAGGAATTTCACCATTCCGATTCCACTTTTTCGGGGAAAACTCAATCAAATCATAGCCGATCGCAATTACTAAATCTGTGTTATCAAAAGCACAGGTAATGAAGTCTCTTTGCTGTAATCCCACTGACCACAAAGCCAATTGATGTGTATAGGGAATTACACCTTTACCCATAAATGTATTGGCAACAGGTATATTCAGCAATGTGGCAAATTGCGTGACTGCATCACTTGCATGAGCGCGAATTGCCCCATTGCCGACTAAGATTAATGGGTTAACTGCTTGGCAAATTGCGGCGGCGGCGGCCCGAATGCTAGCAAAAGATGCATAGGTTTTTTCGCTATTATCCTTACGCAAAGGTTTGCCTTCCACAGGCATAGCAGCAATATTTTCTGGTAAATCGATGTGAACTGCACCAGGTTTTTCCGATTGCGATCGCTTAAATGCTTTTCGCACGACTTCAGGTGTAATACTCGGTCGCACAATCTGCTTATTCCACTTGGTCACAGGTGCAAACATTGCCACCAAATCTAAATATTGATGGGATTCAATATGCATTCTATCTGTTCCCACTTGACCGGTAATCGCCACTAAGGGCGCACCATCAAGGTTAGCATCAGCTACCCCTGTCATTAAGTTGGTTGCCCCAGGGCCAAGAGTAGAAAGACACACTCCGGCTTTTCCTGTTAAGCGTCCGTAGACATCGGCCATGAATGCTGCACCCTGTTCATGACGAGTCGTAATAAATTTAATCGAAGAATGCTTTAGCGCTTCCAAAACGTGGAGGTTTTCTTCACCAGGGAGTCCAAAAATATATTGCACTCCTTCATTTTCTAAGCACTGCACCAATAATTCTGCTGTATTCATTTTTTTCCTAACTCCTAACTCCTAACTCCTAACTCCTAACTCCCAACTCCCAACTCCCAACTCCTAACTCCTAACTCCTAACTCCTAACTCCTAACTCCTAACTCCTAACTCCTAACTCCTAACTCCTAACTTTTGATCATTTAACCCACACGGTTTTAACATTGACAAACTCATGTATCCCTTGGATACTCAATTCTCTGCCATATCCAGAACGCTTGATGCCGCCAAAGGGCAACCGGGGATCAGATTTGACCATACTGTTGATAAACACGGCACCGGCTTCGATTTCTTCAACCAAGCGATCGCATTCTTGGTCGTTTGTTGTCCAAGCACTTGCACCTAGTCCAAAGGGGGTGTCATTAGCGAGTTTAATGGCAGCATCGATATCGGGAACCCGGAATAACAAGGCTACGGGGCCAAAAAATTCTTCTTTGGCGATTGGGGTGTCAGGCGGGGTATCTATGATAATGGTTGGCGGATAAAAGTTCCCTGGACGATCTGATAAAGGATGTCCACCGGTGAGGACTTTACCACCACTGCTGATGGCATTTTGCACTTGTTGATCTAAATCCTGGAGAATACCAGGTGTCGCCAGTGGGCCTAAATCGGTATCTGGTTCCATAGGATCGCCTACTTTCAGCGCCTGAAATTTTTCTAAAAGCAATTTTTCAAATTGGTCTGCGATCGCCTCTGCTAAAATAAAACGCTTTGCTGCAATACATGATTGCCCGTTATTTAACATCCGCGCTGTAGTAGCTGTGACAACTGCTGTCTCTAAGTCAGCACTTTCTAACACAATAAAGGGGTCACTTCCTCCTAATTCCAAAACTGTTTTTTTGATTTGTTTGCCGGCGGCGGCGGCGAGGGATGCACCTGCTAGTTCGCTTCCGGTCAAGGTGGCAGCTTTTACGCGGTCATCAGCGATTAAATCGGCAACTTTACCAGCCCCGATTAACAGGGTTTGAAAAGCACCTTCAGGAAAACCTGCTTGTCGAAAAATATCTTCAATTGCCAAGGCGCACTGTGGCACATTGGAAGCGTGTTTGAGTAAGCCGACATTTCCCGCCATCAATGCTGGTGCAGCAAAGCGAAACACTTGCCAGAAGGGGAAATTCCACGGCATCACCGCGAGAATTGCACCCATTGGTTGGTAGCGAACAAAACTCTGGCTGGCATCAGTTTTTACATTGACATCAGCTAGAAAAGCAGGGGCGTGTTCGCCATAGTAGCGACAGACGACGGCGCATTTTTCGACTTCCGCGATCGCAGCTTTGAAAGGCTTACCCATTTCTAGAGTCATTAATTTCGCAAATTCTGCTTTGTCTTGCTCTAAAATATCAGCAGCCTTTTGCAGCCAGTGCGATCGCGTCAAAAAACTAGTTTGGCGATACTGTTCAAAAGCCTGATTAGCCAAATCGAGTTTAGTATTAATTTCTGCATCATTGAGCGCCTCAAAGGTTTGAATAGTTTCCCCAGTGGCGGGATTAATGGTGGCGATCGCCATTACCTGACCTCCCGTTAAACAATAGCTTGAGGTAGGCTTCCTAATGTTATACACATAAATTGAGGAAGCTACTACCCAAATTCTAGTCTTTTAAACAAGAATTAGCTGCCCAATATGACCATTTTCTAATTTTAGTTGTATGAAACTATACTAATTAATACGTATTAATAGTGATGAATTAAATACAAGTAAAGTTGTTATAATTTGCACAATTGAGGAATCAAGTCATGACTCAAGTCTTAGGCAAAGTAGTTACATTCGATGAATTCGTTGCTAAATATCCAGATAACACAGGACAACGTTACGAACTATATGATGGAGTAATAATTGAGATGCCACCACCTACAGGCGACCATGAAGAGGTGATTGGATTTTTAGCGACACAAATCACTTTAGAATATAGTCGCTTAAATCTTCGTTATTTCATCCCCAAAACAGCATTCGTCAAACCAGTTGAGAACGAATCTGCCTATTCCCCAGATGTCCTGATACTAAATCAGCCTAATTTAGTTAATGAACCTCGGTGGAAAAAAGAATCAACTGTTACTCAAGCAGCATCAATTCCTTTAGTAATTGAGGTGGTAAGTACAAACTGGCGTGATGATTATCTGAAAAAATATGCTGACTATGAAGAAATGGGAATTCCTGAATACTGGATTGTCGATTATGCTGCATTGGGCGGTAGGGAATTTATTGGCAAACCCAAACAACCGACTATTTTAATTTGCTGTTTAGAAGAAGGTGAGTATCGCATTAGTAAATTTCGAGGAGATGACCGCATCGAGTCATCAATTTTTCCAGAGTTGAATTTGACGGCAGAGCAAATTTTTCGGGCTAGCACAGTCAGGTAATTCTTAATTCGTAATTGTTCAGCACTCCCCACTCCCCATTGGCTTTAAGAGGATGTTTTAAAAGTGGTGGGCTATAATTTTAGGCACTTCTAGATCCCCCCTAATCCACGCCAGCGCGGTCTTGGGGAGACCCCAGTCAAGGCGCTGGCTCCCCTTTTTAAGGGGGAAGAATCAAAGTCCCCCTTGATAAGGCAATACACTTGGGTTAAGCATTTCCTCCTTCTCTCTTCTCTCTGTGTTCTCTGCGCCTCTGTGGTTCGTAAAAAAAGAGTTTCATATCATGTCCGGTTGATTACTTACTAAACCCCAAGAACCCCACCCCGCCAAAGCTGTGCTTTGTCTCCCCTCCCCGCAGGCGGGGAGGGGATTAAGGGGAGCCAGTGCGGTCTTGGGGTCTCCCCAAGTAGAGCATCTGGCGTGTGGGGTGCAATGACTGTGAGAATCATAGCTAAATTACCCGGACACGATATCAGCCCTTTTGTGAACCGTATTGCTTTATAAGGGGGATTTAGGAGGATCTAAAACGTTTCGCTACCGACCAGAGGACTTTTAAAACATCCTCTAAATAAATACTAAAGGACGTGGTTTAGCCACCCCATAGCCTTGAGCATAATGGACTCCCAAGGCTTTGATTCGTTCTAAGATATCATCATTTTCGACAAACTCAGCAATGGTTTTTACCCCGATGATACGCCCGATGCGGGCAATGGCTTCTACCATTGCATCATCCACGGAATTTTCCATAATGTTCTTAATAAATCCGGCGTCGATTTTCAAATAGTCTACTGGGAGGGTTTTAAGACAGGCGAAAGAGGACATACCACTACCAAAATCATCCAAGGCAAAACGACAGCCGTAGCGTTGAAGTTCACTAATGAACTGGCTGGCTTTTGTTAAGTTTGCGATCGCTACGGTTTCTCTAATTTCAAAGCAAATCGACTGTGGTGGCACTTGATACAATGCAAATTGCTCACGCAAAAAGCTAATAAACTGATCGTCATTGATAGTAGTACCCGAAAGGTTGAGGGCATAAATAGTCTTACCATCGTGTTCTGCCAATGACCAAGACTTAAACAGGGTCTTGATCACCCAGCGATCAATTGTCGGCATGAGGTTGTAGCGTTCAGCTGCCGGAATAAATGCCATTGGCGCAATTATATTCCCCTCCTCGTCTCTCAGGCGCAGCAAGATTTCGTAATGACTCTCTTCTGTTGCCGTAGGTGCGATCGCTACAATAGCTTGAGAATACAAGCAAAAACGATTTTCTGCAAGGGCTTGGGTAATCCGTGAAACCCACTGCATTTCTCCACGCTGTTGTAAAAGTTCTTCATCGTCGGGCTGAAAAACATGAACGCGATTGCGTCCCTTATTTTTAGCAGCGTAGCAGGCAGCATCTGCATAGCTTAAAAGACTGACTTGGTTCTCACTGTCGGCGTTAATTTCTACTAAGCCAATGCTGACTCCAATGGAAAAAATATTGTCTTGCCAGACAAACCGAAAGTCTTGAATAGTCTCACGCAATACCTCCGCAACCCGTATGGCTTGCTGTAAAGAACATTGGTAAAGCAGTACGCCAAACTCATCTCCACCTAGTCGTGCTAGCATATCGCTCTGACGGATCTTAGTTTGCAATAGTGTTGTGATTTGCCGCAAGAGTTCATCACCGGCTGCATGACCGCAAGTATCATTGACAATCTTGAATTGATCCAAATCTAAATAGCATAAAGCGTATTGTAGGTTGTGTGTTTTGACATTGTTCACCGCTTGATCTAGACATTGTTCAAATTCGCGGCGATTCACTAGCCCCGTTAAAGAATCGTGACTTGCTTGCCAAGTGATTTGACGGGAAAGGCTACGCTTTTGGGTAACATCATTAAACACCATAACTGCACCGACAACTTGATTTTGGCGATCGCGAATTGGGGCGGCGGAGTCATCAATAGCAATTTGGCGATCGTCACGGGTAATCAAGACTGTTTGATTTGCCAAACCGACAATCTGCCCTGATTTTAAAGCTTTTTCTACCGGATTTTCGGCTGGTTCTCCTGTGGTTTCATGGAAAATCCTCAAGACTTCCCTTAGTAGTAAACCTTTTGCCTCTTGCTGACACCAACCTGTGAGGATTTCAGCAGCGGGGTTAAAATACTCAATTTTGCCAGTTGCATCTGTAGTAATTACCGCGTCACCGATGGAATGTAACGTGATTTGGGCCAATTCTTTTTCGTGAAATAGTTCTTCTTCCATCCGTTTACGTTCGGTGATGTCCACTGCTATACCACCAACATATTTGCACCCATAACTATCTTGAAAAGGAAATTTGAAGACTAACCAGTAATGGAGACTGCCATCAGGTGTAGGAAACGTTTCTAGCAATTCTACAGCTTGACCCGTTGCTAACACCTTGGCATCATTTTGACGCACTTGCCTTGCAGTTTCTTCTGGTAGCCAATCGAAATCTGTCTTCCCTTGCAAATGCGCTAATTTTATATTGAATACCCGCTCCAATGATTCGTTGACATAGACAAATCGCCCCGCTTCATCTTTCATAAATGCCAAAGCCGGACTGTTATTCATGAATGCTTGGAATCGGGCTTCGCTCTCTTGCAACGCGACTTCTAGCTGTTTGCGTTGTAGTAATAAACCTAATTGGGCGGCAATGGTTAAAAGATTTTCTACTAGTTGCTTGTCTTCAGGAGCGGCTGTACACTTGAAAAATACCAGCACTGCTAATACTTGGTGGTTGACAACCACAGGAATTCCCAATCCGGTTTTGATGCCATTCTCTAAGACTATGGATTGACGCACAAAAGTAGTTTCTGTCTGCTTGGAAGTATCTTCTTGCCACTCTGGTTGCCGTAATGCCCAGACTCTTCCAGGCAAACCAACGCCCAATGGAAAGGTAAATGTTTCACTCACCGCTCGAAATTCTTGGATTTGAGATATATGATCTGGATGCAAATGGTGATTGATGTACCAAGCCGAACTAGACTGCAAAACATGACTTTTCGGACAAGGAATCCAGGCTTCGCCATAGTCCCAATGGGTTGTTTGACAGACTAATTGCAAAACTTGTGTTAATGCCGAGTTAAAATCTGGGGACTCGGCGATCGCAAATGCCATTGTTTTGAGGAAGCAAAGTTGCTCTTGGGCGCGATGGCCATCAGTGATATCCCGAAAGCTGAAAACTAGTCCGATGGGGCGATCGCTAATCCATTGCGGACGAGTATATAACTCCAAAACTCGCCCATTTTGAAATTGCCAAACATTGTAAGTCTCCTCCTCTGGGCGGTTGAGCATTTGGTTTGTCACTTGCAAAAACACCTCTGGATCTTGGAATTGACTAGCAATAAATGACAATATTGACTGCTCCTCTCCCCATTTCATCGCTTTGATAACTGAGTCTGGAACTTGCCACATCTGAATAAACTGAGTATTGAAGTTAATTTTTTGCCCGTCAGCATCCAGAACCAAAATGCCATCAGCCGTGGATTCTATGGTTGCCTGAAGTAATGAGTTAGACTTTAGCAAGTCATAATTCGTCAGTTTCAACTGCGCTGCTTGCTTTTGGGCAAGTTGAGCAAAGTAGAGAACTAGCATCACCAGCAAGGAGAGGAATAGTCCTTCTAGCAGCACTAGTCGGGCTACCGGAGTTAGCAGTAATTGAACTTCTGGAGTAATATTTGATAGCTCTTTAATAAGTATATTGTTCCAACTAGTTATTGCTTGCCAGACAAACAGATTTCCAGTCAAAATCCCAAAACCAATACTTATGGGAAACCATTGTGGTAGGCGATCGACTCGCTCAATAGCCAGAAGCTGGAGGCTAACTCCAAGAATCAGCAAACCTAGTGCAGTCGGAATTGCTACACCTGTAGTTGCCCATTTGTAGGTTGTACTTAAACCACTAAAGTAGCCGAATAATGGGACAATTCCAATGGCGATCGCCCCTGCTGATGACAGTCCAGCTGCAATTAATAAACGCCTGCTCATCCTGACTAGAGATAAGCACAGCGATGCTATACCTAATAGAGTAAAACCTAATGCTGTATTGGGAGAAGGGCGACCTGGTAAGGGACTGGAAACTGTAATCAGAAATTGGTGGATTGATTCATTAATCCTCAAGATGCTGCTGGAAGTAGGAAGAGTGTTTGTCAGGTAGTCCTGTATAAAAAGTTGGTCAATACCAAAGTTGACCTGAAAGATATATTGCGCCAAAGTCAAGCCGCCAATGAAAGCAACCAATAAACTCAATCCGCCTGCAAGTTGTCGCCATTTTTTGATCAGAGCTAGCAATGCCCACCCATTGAGAAAAAATGCTATAGCAGTGTTGTAGCGCATGGGAGGAGAATCTGGCAGAACTTGGATTATAGCTGTCAAGTGAATATGCCATGCAACCATCACCACAAATCCCAAAATTACACTGAATCCTCCGGCAAACAACGCTATAATTTTGGGCGCTTTAGTAATAATTTTTAAGGGAGATAAATCAGTCATAATTTTTGCTGAAACTCTTTTTTACGAACCACAGAGGCGCAGAGAACACAGAGAGAAAAGAGATCAAAGAGAAGGAGGAAATGCTTAACCCAAGTGTATTAGTCTATAGAACGAGCCTATTTTAAAATAACCCGATTTGTAACTAGATGATTTACAAAATCTAGACCTCAAAGCCTGCCTATGCACAATCCCTAAAGATTAATGATTGGAGCAATGATAGTTGGCACTTGTTGCAAATTTGTCTGATAAATTTTTACTAATCGCTCAATACCTTTGAAGCGATAATCTCCCATTTCCTCGAAGTCTGAAGGTAGTGAAAGCATTTTATGGGTGGCTTCACTAATCACGCATTCACTAGGGGGACAAACTGCTTCCATGCGAGCCGCAAGGTTAATTGTCGCTCCTAATGCCGTATAGTCTACCCTTTGGGAACTACCGACATCTCCCACCACAGCCTTACCGCTATTAATCGCGATACGTAATTGAAGGGGTTCGTGCCAAAAACCATTGGCATTCAGATGATCGAGACGAGTAAGCATTCCCTTGGCAGCAGCAACAGCGCGATCGGCATGATCTGGTTGTGGTTCTGGAGCGCCAAAAAATGCCATAATACAATCGCCAATATATTTATCTAAAGTGCCGCCGTAGGTAAACACTTCTTTTAGCATCTCTTCAAATAAATTATTTAATAGTTGGGCGATCGCAGTTGGTGTTAACTGTTCAGAAATTGCCGTAAAGCCAACCAAGTCTGCAAACAAAATACTGATTTCGCTCTCGGTGGGAGCTAAACGACCACCCGGTAATCCGCCTAAAGATATCAACTGCTGTACAACTGCTGGAGAATGATAGCGTTCTAGTCGGTGACGAATCATCTCTTCAGTTTTGAGTTTCTCTACCAGTAGCCAACGCTGCACACTAGAAGCGACAAGGTTTGCTAGAGCCGAAAAAAAGCTGAGTTCTTCCTCCCCTTCATTTACCCAATGGTAAGAAGAAAGATTGGCATCGGCATACAGTACGCCCACAACTTTATTTTCATCCCATAAAGGCACCGCCATCGCGCTACGAATGCCTTTGACCAAAATACTCTGTTCACTAGCAAACCGTTCGTCTTCATGAGTATCGCCAGTTTGAATGACCACTTTTTCATCAAATACCTTTTGACAGATACTACGACTAATCCAACTACCATCAGAGGGAAGATATTGCTGTTGGGAAATATTTCTAGTAGCAGCATTGACTAATTCCAACTGGCCGCGACCGTTGACATCAATTAATAATGCCAAGCGTTCGATACTATCAAGGTAACGAAAAACCACTTGCTGCACCTGACAAAAAATCTCTTCTATAGACGCCGCCCCACAGAGATTTTTCGCTATGTCCACTAAATCTTTGAGACGGGCAATGGTTTTATCTTTATTGCTGATGTTGCCATCCTTGCTATTATCTGCAATCCATTGCTGTTGTAAATGTTCGACATTGTGAAGGATTGTTCTTTGCTCATTATTTTCCGAAGTTTTGGGATACTCAGATGTCGATTTTAAAACATAACTTGTGAGTAGCACTACCAGGGTGACATTGCCTAGCCAAACGATATCACCGTGATGTAACTCTTGGGGATAGCTAACAAGGCATTTATTGACTTGCGTCCCGTTTTTACTGCCCAGATCCTCGATAGTCCACACACCCTCAGCCGTTTTCACCACGCGAGCATGATTGCGGGATACTCCAGCAAAAGGTAAGTACAAGTTACATTCCGGCAAACGACCAATTGTAAATACATCTTGGCCAACTGTGATCGTTGTCTCGGTATCTCCCTCTTGTAGGCGTAGCGTCAGTTCAGTCATGAGTGTGATCGATCCATCGAAGCTAGAGGTGGAACCAACTCTAACGTAAGTTATACCCTACAGGTTAACCTTAAAGTCAAGGAACTGCTGTGACAAAGAATATCAGTATACATAGCGATCGCTAACTAATAATTGGGCCCAACTTCAATTTTCAGCCATGAATCTAAAGCAGTATAATTGTACTATTTTGGACTGATCAGGGACTTCCAATAAATAAATTATTCAATCTTGTGGGGCGCTCGTGTCGCCCATCCCACATGAAGTAGTTGAGTCAATACGGTTCGATTAAGACTAAAAATAAAAATGTGTAGGTTGGGTTGAGCGTAAGCGAAACCCAACAAAGAGAAAGAAAATGTTGGGTTTCGTTCCTCAACCCAACCTACGAATATTCTTAACCGAACAGTGTTGGTAGTTGAGTATTTTTTGAATTAGAAGTCCCTAACTGAGGTTGAAAACATCAATTCCGAAAGTTGATTGAATACCTCCGGTAGTATAGCCCTACTTAATCATTCATAACAAGATTCCCGACTTATTAAAATAAGTGGGAAATCTCAGCCTTTTGGTTTTCATTTATAAAAGAAGATTGCTATATATTCAAAAAGAATACACATAAGTAATGACCGTACAACCCAGGTTAGCAGTATTAAAAATGCTATCTTAAAAGCAAGGTCATTTGCTCAATTTTTGAGGATAATACCATGACTACAACGCTCAAAGAGGCTAATTCTATTGAGTCATTGCTAGGTAAAGAGGCAGAAGACTTACTTACCTACAAAGCAAAAGTTTCTCATGATTTACTGCATTTGCCGGGGCCAGACTTTGTAGATCGAATCTGGCTAAAGAGCGATCGCAACCCTCAAGTATTGCGTAATCTCCAGTTACTTTATTCTACTGGTCGTCTGGCAAACACTGGTTATCTGTCTATTTTACCGGTAGACCAAGGGATTGAACACTCAGCAGGCGCATCTTTTGCGCCCAATCCGATTTACTTTGATCCAGAAAATATCGTCAAGCTAGCGATCGCCGCAGGTTGCAATGCTGTTGCTACCACTTTGGGGACATTAGGTATAGTTTCGCGCAAATATGCCCACAAAATTCCCTTTATTGTCAAAATCAATCACAACGAATTGCTGACTTTCCCTAATCAATTTGACCAGGTGTTGTTTGCTGATGTGGAACAAGCTTGGAATTTAGGGGCGACGGCGGTAGGTGCAACAATTTACTTTGGTTCAGACCAGTCTACCAGACAAATTCAGGAAATCAGCAAAGCTTTTAAACGCGCCCATGAGCTCGGTTTGGTGACTATTCTCTGGTGTTATCTGCGGAACAACGCCTTCAAACAAGATAAAGATTACCACCTTGCGGCTGACCTCACCGGACAGGCAAATCATTTGGGTGTAACAATTGAAGCCGATATTATTAAACAAAAGTTACCCGAAAATAACAATGGTTACGGTGCTGTTGTCAAAGCCACTGGTAAGAGTTACGGCAAAACCGATGAGCGGGTTTACACAGAATTGACAACTGATCACCCAATTGATTTAACTCGTTATCAAGTGTTGAATTGCTACTCTGGGCGTGTGGGGTTGATTAATTCTGGTGGGGCGACTGGTAAAAATGACTTTGCCGAAGCAGTTCGCACTGCTGTAATTAACAAACGTGCCGGTGGTTCGGGATTAATTTCTGGGCGAAAGACTTTCCAACGTCCCTTTGAGGAAGGTGTGAAGTTATTTCATGCCATTCAGGATGTTTATTTGTCGCCAGATGTGACGATAGCTTAGTACAGATGCAGCATAAAATCGTGGTGAATTGAGGGTTGAAATTTAAACGCATAGGCGCCTCGCCTTCCCGCAGGGTAGGGGCGCAAAGGGAAGCGCATAGGCGCTTCTCTACGAGACGCTACGCGAACGCCTTCCCGTAGGGTAGGAACGCAAAGAGAATTCGCTACGAATTTATGAAATATTGTACTTAGGGAGTGGGGGGATGAGGGGGATGAGGGGGATGAGGGGGATGAGGGGGATGAGGGAGTGGGGGAAAAGAATTAATAACTAATGCGCTATTGCCTATTCCCTTTTCTTATCTAAGTACGTTGGTGCGAAAAAAATCAAGTATGTTACGAAACGTAAATAAGCTTAAAACCCTTACTAATGACAAATGACGAATGACAAATGACAGCCTTAGCCAGTTGACTTTAATTGCGCCGACCTACTTAACGTTTCTTAGTAAGAAATCTGGTTGACCACAACTTTTTTGCGATCGCTTCAAAATCTCGGCGCTACAAGTACCAGGTTCACGGTTTTTGGAATAACAAAAGAAGACCTCTAAAATTAAAACACTAAGTAGGTGGGCGGGAAAATTTATAACAATGACGCAAAAACTATGGATTAGCTAAATTTGCTTGAACTGCTGGTAAGAGGTCGTTATTTTCCTCTATCCTTAACATTCTTATATCTCTTACTGATACTGGAAACCAAGGTAATCTTCTAGATAAGTCTTGAACAGCTAAAACACAAGTAACAGCGTTAACACTTTCATTACCAAAATAAACACTTCCTTGCTGTCTAGTAAAACCGTGTGAAGAAAGTACTTTTTTAATTTCACCATAGGCATTGTTGTAAGGGTCGCCATAGGATTGTCTGAAAGTTTCAATATCCATATCAAAAGAAATTGCGTACATTCTTACGTTACCTTGGGGAAATTTATCATCATCGATTGTAATGTACGAATTGGCGTTAAGCTTTTTATTTTGAAGACTATTTCTTGATTTTGTATACATGATTTTACTCTCAATTTTGTTATTTAACTCAATTTTAACCAGTGCTGATATTCTAGACCCTACCTTTAAACTATTTCTTGCTTTTTAGTCATTGGTCATATTCAGTAGGGTATTCATCCATAAACGTGAAAAAACCTACAAATGTAGTATCCGTAAAAAAACGAAGCGCACCGCTATGGATAATAATTATATGATTTAGGTTCTCAGCTGTTGTTTCATTAGACATCTCCAGAAATTAAATATGTGTTAGCCAGAACCCTTGTAGAGACGTAGCAGTGCTACGTCTCTACATTTTTTTTCACCAGACGTCTAATGACAATAGATTAAAATCTTCTGAGTCCTTGTGTCAAGCTTAATTGAGATGCTCTTACCCTGCAATCTCCAACGAATTCAGAAAAAACAAATATTGGTAGAGATTCTGGGATATCCTTAAATAAGTGAAGATTTGCCAAAAATAGTAAGAATGAAGCTGGCAGCAAGAGTAAGTCAGGTAACACCTTCATTAACCTTAGCGATCGCAGCCAAGGCTAAGGCATTGAAGGCAGAAGGAATAGATGTTTGTAGTTTTAGCGCTGGAGAACCAGATTTTGATACGCCAGCGCATATTAAAGCCGCAGCAGTCAAAGCTTTGGATGAAGGCAAAACCAAGTATGGTGCAGCAGCCGGAGAACCAAAGTTAAGGGAAGCGATCGCCCACAAGCTTAAAATTGATAATGGCCTTGATTACAAGCCAGAGAATGTCATCGTCACCAATGGCGGTAAGCATTCTCTATACAACTTAATCGTGGCGTTGATCGATCCAGGTGATGAGGTAATTATCCCTGCACCCTATTGGTTAAGTTATCCCGAAATGGTGACTTTGGTCGGCGGGGTTTCGGTAATTGTCTCTACAGACGCAACGACGGGTTATAAAATTACTCCCGAACAACTCCGTCAAGCAATCACGCCGAAGACAAAGCTATTTATCCTCAACTCTCCATCTAATCCCACAGGGATGGTTTACACGCCAGATGAAATCAAAGCACTGGCCGAGGTAGTAGTTGATGCAGATATCTTTGTTGTCTCGGATGAGATTTACGAAAAGATTCTCTACGATGGTGCAGAACATATTAGCATCGGTTCTCTAGGGAAGGAAATTTTTGACCGCACTTTGATTAGTAATGGCTTTGCGAAAGCTTATTCTATGACTGGGTGGAGACTTGGTTATTTAGCAGGGCCAGTAGAAATCATTAAAGCAGCGAGTACCATCCAAGGGCATAGTACATCTAACGTGTGTACCTTTGCTCAATATGGTGCGATCGCGGCGCTACAAAGTTCTCAACATTGTGTCGAAGAAATGCGCCAAGCCTTCGCCAAACGCCGACAGGTAATGCTAGACAGACTCAACGCCATTCCCGGATTGAGTACCGCAAAACCAGATGGGGCTTTTTATCTGTTTCCTGATATCAGCAAAACCGGTCTAAAATCCCTAGAATTTTGTGACGCTTTACTAGGAGAACATCAAGTTGCAGTTATTCCCGGAATTGCTTTTGGCGCTGATGATAACATTCGCCTTTCCTACGCCACAGATATGGCGACGATTGAAAAGGGAATGGATAGATTAGAGAAATTTGTCAAATCGCGTATTTAGTCATTTGTCATTGGTCATTGGTCATTGGTCATTTGTCATTGGTCATTTGTGATTTGTCATTGGTCATTTGTGATTTGTGATTTGTGATTTGTCATTTGTCATTTGTGATTTGTCATTTGTCATTTGTCATTGGTCATTGGTCATTTGTCATTTGTCAGGAGAATTTACAAACTCTCCAACTTTTTAACTCCACCCTTTCTTTCGACTCACAAAGGGTGGAGTTCATTTTTAAACCTGAAGTTCCGAGTTCCAAACCTCAAGTCATATCATGTCCCGGTAATTAGTTATGATTCAATACACTTGGGTTAAGCATTTCCTCCTTCTCTCTTCTCTCTGCGTTCTCTGCGCCTCTGTGGTTCGTAAAAAAAAGAGTTTCAGCCCTTTTGTGAACCGTATTGAGTTATGATTCCTATAGTCATTGCACCCCTCCCCGCTCTTCGGGAGGGGAGACAAAGCACGGCTTTGGCGGGGTGGGGTTCTTGGGGCTTAGTACGTAATAAACCGGACATGATATTATATAAATTCTGTATGAAAACCAGCAAAGTTACTGAAATTATCCTGTCGCCATTGAGCGTCTTTTTTGCGATTTGTCTGCAATTCCAAAACCCGAATTCCTGTAGTTGTGAGCGGGTTTAATCTTTGCTGCAACTGTTCCCAAGAAGTAATCAATTCATGCTGCACATTGTAAGTGGCACACAACAGAGCAAAATCAATATCCTGGGGAGTGCCAAAAAACTCTTCAAATGGTGGGTCAAATTTGGCAATGGGTAACATTTCAAAAATCCCACCACCATTGTTGTTAATTAACACAATCGTGAGATGTCCGACAAACTTATTGCGAATTAAAAAACCATTGGTGTCATGTAACAGAGCTAAATCTCCCGTTAACATCACACTACTTTGCTGGCGATGTGCCATTCCTAAAGCTGTGGATAATGTGCCATCTATACCATTTGCACCCCGGTTAAAGTGCGATCGCACTCCTAAATTATTCGGTTTCCAGAAATATTCCACATCCCGCACAGGCATACTATTGGCAATAAACAGAGGCGTTCCGGGCGGTAAAATCTGAGAAATTAACCAAGCTGCTTTACTCTCAATGACTTGATCTATTTTCCCCATCGTTTGGTCAACAGATAACCTGACTTGCGTTTCTGCTGTACACCATTGTTGGAGATAGTCAGGAAAAGATGAGGAAGATACTGCCGTATTTTCCTGACTATCTCCCCCACAAATCAGTTGTTCTACTGAAATTCGCAGGTGGATTGTCCTCCCGTGTAAAGGGTCGAGGTTTTGATCGCTCTTGTCAATTAACCAGCGTCGTGCTTGGGTTGCATCTATCCAGGTACGCAGTTCTTTACTTGTAGGCATTTCTCCTACCTGAATCACCATTTTGGGTGCTAGCTGCTTTGCTAGTTGCTGATTTCGCAAAATCAGGTCATAGGTGGAAATCAAGTAAGGGTTGAGTTGGGCATAATTTCTGAGTGGCGAGAGTCCCTCTGCTAGCACGGGCCATTTGAGAGTTTGGGAAAGTTGGGCGATCGCTCTACAATATTCCTGTGGTTGCTGTGGTTGGGCAACACCTGCAATGATCATACCGCGATCGCATTCCTTCCATTGTTGGGGCATGGGGAATAGGGAATGGGGAATGGGTAATCTGTCTGTTATTCCTGCGAAAAATTCTTCTGGTTGAAACTGTGATTGCAAATAACTCAAATCAGTTCCATCAGCAACAGGCGCTAAAGGATCACGAAAGGGAATATTCAAATGTACTGGCCCCTTTGTAGGAGTTTGCGCTCTTTCCCAACTATGAATTACCGTTTGTCGCAGATAAGCTAGCATTCCGATGTCAGCAGAGGGTAAGGCTAACTCTGTTTGCCAATTTGGGTAGTTTCCATATAATCTCAATTGATCTATAGTTTGCCCAGAGTGACAATCTCGCAATTCTGGCGGTCTATCGGTGGTTAATAGCAACAGTGGTACATGACTATATGAGGCTTCAATTACTGCTGAATAAAAATTTGCTCCTGCTGTACCAGAGGTACAAACTAGTACCACAGGCCGTCCGGTTGCTTTGGCTTGTCCCAAAGCAAAAAAGGCGGCGGAACGTTCATCGAGAATGGAAATCGCTTCAATCTCAGGTACTTGTTGAGCGAAGGCGATCGCTAAGGGTGTAGAGCGTGATCCAGGACAAATTACCACACAAGTCAATCCCAACCGCTTTAGCGTCTCTGTTAAAATATAAGCCCAAAGTTGATTCACATTCCTATAAGCGATCGGCATTAAATCAAACATAGCTATAAAACAATTGTGAAGTACCCCTTTTTGCTTCGCTGAAAAAGGGGCTTCCAATTTCAACTACAACAACGACGGTTTTATTCGTCTTTTGGGTTTCCCGTCTCAACCGCAGTCGCCTCTACTAGCCATCTAGCTTTTG
>NZ_JAIVFV010000132.1 GCF_020829445.1 Nostoc sp. CHAB 5836 | reverse complement strand
GTTCCCAATGCTCATAAGGGTTAAAGTATGTGGGATTATTGGGAATAGCAGCTAACAAACTAGCTTGAGCAAGATTCAATTCACTAGCTGGGATGGAAAAATAAGTCTGTGCGGCTGCTTCCACACCATATATATTGCCTCCCATTGGCAGCCGATTGATATATGCACAGAGAATTTCATCTTTATTCATCCCTGCTGTTAACCGCCAAGATAGCCAAATCTCACTCAGTTTACCAGAGAAGCTGCGGGGCAGTGAATCTAACATCCGCGCCAACTGCATGGTAATGGTGGAAGCACCGGAAACAATCCTTTTCGCGTGGATGGCTTCTTTGGTGGCGCGGATAATAGCTTTCATATCCAACGCCCCATGATGGTAAAAGCTACCATCTTCGGCGGCTAAAATGGCATGGATAAACTGGGGCGAAACCTGATTTAGTGGTACTACTGATGTATGCTCTTGGTCACGGGTGAGTAGTGTTCCTAATGGTAAACCATTGCGATCGCTAAATTGCATTGCCAACTGATTTTGAGCAATATCTGCGGCACGAACAGGCGCAAAATAAGGTAGTAGGCGTACAAATAGACAGATTACCAGCACAGCCAGGATAACTTTGCTAGTGCGCTTCATCTTGAGTAGCGATCGTAAAATGAGTTTCATCAGGGAATTCCCTGCCCAAGAAAATCTACCTTAATTTTGACGCAGCCATTACATCTACATGAGGAAATATGTCAAATCCTTAATAATTAAATTTTACTCACTTAGCAAATGTCAATTAATGTTTGCAAAATTTCAATACTTCTTTATAGTTCAATACAGTTCAGTTAAGCATTTCCTCCTTCTCTTTCTCTCTTCTCTCTGTGTTCTCTGCGCCTCTGTGGTTCGTAAAAAAAAGAGTTTCAGCCCTTTTGTGAACCCTATTGCTTTATAGTTAAGAATTGTAGTTATTTTTTGGAACAATTATACGGAGTTAGTTATCAATGTAAATAAACATAGTTAAACCTCAAGCATGGGTACAAATAACTAGACATCTGGTGAAAAAGAATTGTTTTGACATTCCCAAATTAATCAAGTAATGCAAACTTTTATAGGACTTATGCAAAATAATGAAAAAACGAACCGCATAGACGCAAAGCGGCTTCCCGCAGGGTAGGGCGCAAAGGAATAAGAGTTTGAGAGAGTTATTTCCTAAGTCCTATTTTATTCGCTAAAATTTGTGAATTTTTAATTACTAAAAATATGATTATCAGAGTTTTACTCCATTCTCCCTATAAAATTCTCCATCTCTTCCTTTGCGTCCTTGGCGTCCTTGGCGGTTCGTTAAAAAAAATGGCACATTCCTCAAGACGCAAGAGAATAATACAGTTTCTTCTTCTATTTACATTCATACTAGTAATGACAGGGTGTAATTTATTTGGTATCAACTCAACCAAAGAACAACTCCCAGTAGTATCCCCACTCACACCACCAAAATTACCAGATTGGATTGAACAAATAAGTCCCATTGGGGATGCTAAACCCCTCAACCAAATCCGCATCCGTTTTCAAGAAGCTTTAATTCCAGTTGAAAGTCTTGACAGTCCAGAACAGCAAAAATTATTACAAAAATTTGCTATTTGGCCGCCTTTAGCCGGTCAATTTCGCTTTTTAACACCGCGCATGGTGGGATTTCAAGCTGATAAAGCATTGCCAATAGCAACAAGATTTCAAGTCACTCTCAAAGCAGGATTAGCCGATTTAAAAAATCATCGCTTAGATAAAGATTTACCTTGGACTTTCAATACTGAATCGATCAATTTAACTAATCTACCTGGTGTTAACCCCATTGAAAAAGCTGATATTGAACCAATTGATTTACAACAGAAGTTACAGTTTACTTCTAATGTCGAATTAGATTTAGCTTCTGTACAAGAACATTTACAACTAACTCCAGAAGGAAAGAATCAGGGTGTACGCTTCAAAGTCGAATTAAACAAAGAAGAAAAACCATTAAAAAATGAAGAAGACCCTTTAGAAAAATTTGACCCTTCGGTACGCAATTGGATTTATAACCTGATTCCCCAGCAAAATCTCGAAAAAGCAACTCGTTATCGCCTGGTATTTTCTCCTGGAATACGCCCTGCTTATGGCAATTTATCTACAGAGAAAGAAGTTTCAACTAAGTTAGCAACTTATTCGCCTTTGGCATTTCAGAATCTTAACTTTTACGGACAGCCAGATGCAGGGGGAACTTTTGGAAGATTTCTTAAAGGCAGTCCGCAGCTAGAATTTAATAATGTGTTACTGCCAGATTCAGCTAAAGAAAATATTACCATTAATCCAACACCAAAAGCCATTTCGAGAATTATCCAAATCAATGATCAAGACAAAATTGTCGGTATCAACCCTTACGCGCTAGAACCTGCCACAACTTATACAATTACTATCGGTGGAAATCTTAAAGATAAGTTTGGACAAACTTTGGGTAAACCTGTAACACTTAAATATGATACTGGAGATTTAGCCGGGGATATTTGGGTGCCGTCAGATTTGAATATTTTCCCCACAGGTAAAGATTTACAGCTAAATATTAGTACGGGAAATCTACCAGAATCTAAATATAAAGCAGCTTATCGAGTAGTTCAACCGACAGATTTAGTTTATTTTAATAATGGTAGTGATTTATTACCAAAACCTTCTGACTGGCAAAGCTTTAAGGTATCGGGTAAGAAAAATCAATCAGTTGATATTGCTGTTCCTCTGCGGGAAAAAATAAATGCGGCTACGGGGATGTTAGCTTATGGAGTGCAAGCCCGCACTAATAAATATCAGGAGAATGGTAAGGAACTCTGGCGAGAACCTACGACTTATGGCTTAGTTGAATTAACGAATTTGGGCGTATTTACTCAGTGGTTTCCTGAGTCAGGGTTAATTCGCGTTAATCATCTTACAGATGGTTCGCCTGTGAAAAATAGCGTGATTGAAATTTATCAATCAAAATTACAAGCAAAATCTCGCCCTGAACCAGTACCTTGTGCAACAGGTAAAACTGATGAAAATGGACTTTTGAGAATTGTTCGTGAAGGATTACAGCAATGTTATTCTGGGAATAAAAGCTTTAGTAAATCGCCAGAGTTATTAGTTATTGCCCGTGAAAATCAAGATTGGGCATTTGTGAGAACAGAAGAATATAGCGGTGTTTATGGCTACGGTATTGATGCAGGTTGGCAAGATGGTAAACCAGAATCACGCGGGGTAATCTTCTCAGATAGACAGTTATATCAACCAGGCGAAAAAGCTTGGTTCACTGGTTTTGCAGACTTTTTACAAAATGGTGCAATCCAGCAAGATAAAAATGCTGCTTACCAATTAACCTTGGTAAATCCTGATGGACAAAAGATCAATTTAGGTACGCAAACTACAAATGAATTTGGCACATTTTCCCTGGAATTGCCAATTAAGACTACTCAGCGCTTAGGCTACTATACAATTCAGGCTAAGGGGAAGAATGGGCAAGAAATTTCTGGAGACTTTCGGGTTGCTGAGTTTAAGCCACCTAACTTTAAGGTCGAACTCAATTTGAATAAAGAATTTGCTTTGATCGACGAGAAAGTTGATATTAATGCTAGCAGCAATTATTTGTTTGGCGCACCTGTAGAAGGTGGAGAAGCGAAATATTTTATTACTCGTCAACAGGCTAATTTTATTCCCAAAGGTTGGGAGGAATTCACTTTTGGGAGGCAATGGTTATGGCCGGAAGAAACCCCGACTATATCTAGTGATGTATTGCAAACTAATGCGCAGTTGGATGCTAATGGTAAAAGTAGTCAAACAGTGAACGTGGCTGATGATTTGCCATATCCCATGACTTACCGGGTAGATGTGGAAGTTGCAGATGTATCTAATCTATCAGTAGCCAATTCCAAAACTTTTACAGCCTTACCAAGTAATCGCCTTATCGGGTTAAAAAGTAATTTTATCGCTGATGCTGGTAAGGCTTTTCCTATTGAAGTGATTGTTACTGACCCTACAGGAAAACCAATAACAGGTCAACGGGTACGGCTGGAATTACAACAGATAAAATACAGCAGCGTCACGCAGTTAGTGGAAGGTAGCCGAACACCAAAAAATCAAGTCGAATATAAAACGGTAGGACAAGCAGAAATTACATCTGCGAGTAATCCCCAATCGGTAAATTTAACAGCAACCGAATCTGGTTCATACCGAATTAGAGTTAATTTTAGCGATGCAAAAAGCGAATTAAGTGCCACAGATTTACAAATTTGGGCAACTGGAGAAAATCCGGTATTTTGGGGTTCGAGAGAAAAAGATATGTTAGAAGTTAAGCTAGATAAAAAAGAGTTCAAAACAGGTGAAACGGCTACTGCACTCATTCAATCTCCCTATCCAGATGCAGAATTATACTTTGCTGTGATTAAAGACAAACCCCTTTATCAGCAAATGATCAAAGTTCAGGGAGGCGCACCACAAATTCAGTTTCAAGTTACGCCAGAAATGTTGCCAAATGCAGCCATCGAAGCTGTCTTAGTCAGACAAGGTAAACCCATAAATCAAGTGGAAGCTGGAAGTTTAGATAACTTGGTGAAGATTGGTTTTACACCTTTTAAAGTTAACTTAGAAGATAAGTATTTAAAACTGCAAGTTAAGCCAGTGCAAGCATCATTAGAACCTGGTGCAGAGGAAACAGTACAACTAGAATTGAAAGACAATCAAGGAAACCCCACCAAAGGACAGTTTACAGTCATGGTGGTAAATGAAGCGGTGTTACAACTTTCTGGTTATCGTCCACCAGATTTGGTAGATACAGTTTATGCAGAACAGACAATTTCTACCCGCTTTAGCGATAATCGCCCGGATGTTATATTACAACCACAAGATGTAGCTAAACCCAAAGGTTGGGGTTATGGCGGTGGTTTCTCAAGTAGTGCTGCAAATACTCGCACTCGCACCGATTTTCAAGCCTTAGCTTACTACAACGGTTCTGTTCTCAGCGATGCTAATGGTAATGCACAGATAACCTTTAAACTCCCGGATGACTTAACTACATGGCGAGTGATGGCTGTCGCTACCGATGGAAATCTACGTTTCGGGAATGGGGACGCAACGTTGATCACTACAAAGCCACTGCTAACTAATGCCATATTGCCACAGTTTGCCCGTCCAGGCGATCGCATCCTCGCTGGTTTATCTGTAACTAACAACACTGGAAACACAGGAAATCTCTCAATTAATGCCGAACTTCGCGGGACTGTGAAGTTTGCTGACAAAAATCCCACAGCGACTTCTTTGCAAACCAAAGCTGAATCTGCAACTCACGCTTATCGTTTTCCAATGGTCGCAGATAGTGTGGGAATTGGTAAAGTTCGCTTTACCACTCAGCTAAATAGTACAGCCGCAGATGCTTTTGAAATTCCTTTGGAAATTAAGCCAATTGAAATTACAGAACAAGTCGTTGAAACTGGTGTCACTGAAAAACAGGTGAAGATTCCCCTGAATGTCGATAAAAATACCTTCCCTGATGCGGGAGGTTTAGATATTCAGTTGGCGAGTACTTTGATAACGGAGATTCAAGCACCAGCCAAGCAGGTTTTAGAAGATGATGATTTACCGTTCACAGAACCTGCTGCAAGTCAGTTAATCATTGCTGCTAATCTGCAAACAATTGCCCAAAAATATGGTCAGAATTTTGCAGATTTTAATCCCAGACAACAAGCAAATCAAGCAATTGAACAATTACAAAAACTCCAAATAGCCGATGGGGGTTTTGCAGCTTTCCCAGGACAAGAAAAATCTGACCCTTGGGTTTCTTCCTATGGGAGTGAATCTTTGGCTAAAGCCAATCAGGTGTTCCCTAATTTAGTCGATTCTGCAATGCTATCTCGCCTCAAAGTTTATTTGCAAAAAGTTCTGGCGAACCCTGGGGAATATCAGTTTTGTAAACAACTACTATGTAAAAGACAACTGCAACTTCATGCTTTAATTGCCCTAGCAGAAATAGGTGAAAAGCGCAATACTTTCCTTGCAGATATTTATCAACAGCGCAATAACTTTGATGTAGTAACTCAAATTAAACTAGCGCGATACTTATCTCAATTCCCAGAATGGCAAGATGAATCTCAACAATTAGTGAATAAGCTGCAACAGGATATCTATGAAACTGGTCGCACAGCAGTTGTAAGTTTACCACGTAGTTGGGGATGGATGAGTTCATCTACCACGACGCAAGCGCAAGCTTTACGGTTGTTTATTGCCAAGCAGAGTAAACCTGAAGTTATAGATAAGTTATTCCAAAGTCTTCTGGCATTGCGACGGAATGGTACATGGGAAACTAACTATAACAATGCTCAAGCATTAACTGCTTTGATAGAATATAGCCAACTACAACCCACACCGCCTAATTTTGTAGCCACAGTGCAATTAGCTGGTAAAAAGTTAGGAGAAAATCGGTTTAATGGCTATCAAAATTCTAGTTTAAAACTAAATGTGCCGATGAATCAATTACCTCGTGGTCGTCATGATTTAACCCTGCAAAAATCAGGTAACGGGACTTTGCACTATCTGGTTAGTTATAATTATCGCTTGCAGGGCAATCAACCAGGGAGATTTAATGGATTACGCATAACACGAGAAATTAGTCAAGGAAATGAAGAGAAAGTTTTACAAAAAACAGGTCTTTATGCTTTCGATAAACCCTTGACTTTAGCCTCTGGACAGGTATTTGATATTGGTTTAGAAATCATCGCCGATCGCCCCGTGGATCATATAGTAATTAAAGATCCGCTACCAGCAGGTTTTGAGGCAGTGGATGCAAGCTTTCAAACTACCACAGCTGCATTACAAGCAAAAGCCGATAGCTGGGAACTTGGCTTTAGGAATGTGTACCGCGATCGCATTATCGCCTACTCCGACCACCTGGAACCAGGAGTTTATAGTCTCCACTACTTAGTCCGTTCTGTTACTCCTGGGACATTTTCTTGGCCTGGTGCCCAAGTTCACCTACAATATGCACCAGAAGAATTTGGGCGTACTGCTGAGTCTACATTAATATTGGAGGATGGAAAGTAATTATTTATGCCATCTTTCTTTGACTACAACAAATCTAAAAATCTTTCCAAGTCTATACGAGCCTGTTTTAAAATCTTGGCTAGGGTAGAACGCTTAACTGACCGATGAGCCGGAACAGTCAATTTCAAGACTTCATCCGGTATGCTTTTTTCCAATCTAATGTGACTACCTCGCTGGCGTACAACTATCCATCCATCCCGTTCTAAAGCAGCGATAATCTGAGTATAGGGTAAATTGGGAACTTTGCTCACAGTACCAATTCCCTGACAATTACGCCTTCTTGAGTAATCAATTCATCTTCCAATGGTTCAAGGTAAAGTTCTATTGCTTCTTGGATATTCTCTAATGCTTCTTCCACAGTTTCTCCTTCACTGATACAGCCAGGAAGTGAGGGAACATGGACGGTGTATCCGCCTTCGTCACTGGGTTCTAATACAACTTTAAGTTTCATAACTTGACAATGAACCTACTTTTCTATTTTTAATGATTTATGGCAATCACATTGTAATTAAAGTGCGAAGAATTGAAAGGAACGATGCCTACGCATTATCGCCTACGCCGGCCACTTGGAACCAGGAGTTTATAGTTTGCATTACTTAGTCCGTTCTGTTACCCCTGGTACATTTTCTTGGACTGGCGCCCAAGTTCACCTGCAATATGCACCAGAAGAATTTGGGCGATTGGCTGAGTCTACATTAATACTGGAGGATGGAAAGTAACTTGATCCTCCAATGGCTTTAGGTAAAGTTCTATTGCTTCTTGAATATTCTCTATTGAATAAAATGAAAACCAAACATGAACGCGAACAATTAAACTAGGACGTTAGCAACCATGACTCAAGCACTACAAAAGCTAGTTACATTCGATGAATTTGTGGAGTTTTTACAAGCTCAAAAAGACAATATTCGCTACGAATTGTATGATGGAGACATTATTCAAATGCCTTTACCGACAGGTGAACATGAGGAGATTATCGCGTTTTTAGTAAAAGTTCTAATGGTTGAATGCAACCGTCTTAAAGTTAATTACGGCATTCCAAAAACAGTCTTAGTAAAACCTGTAAGTGAAAAATCGGGTTATTTTCCAGATATTCCTTTATTGAATTTAACCAATTTAGTAAATGAACCACAATGGAAAAAAGAATCAACTGTCAGTAACCCTGATTCAATACCATTAGTGATTGAAGTAGTTAGTACTAACTGGCGTGATGATTATCACAAAAAGTTTGCCGATTATGAAGAAATGGGTATTAAAGAATATTGGATTGTAGATTATGCTGCTTTGGGTAGTAAGCTATTGATAGGCGACCCCAAACAGCCAACACTCACAATTTACTCTTTAAATAATGAGGGTGAATATCGTAGCAAACAATTTAGAGGTACAGACCGCATAGAATCGCCCACATTTCCAGAATTAAATTTAACTGCTCAACAGATTTTTCAAGCAAATAATCTATGACCTAATACAGTTCAGTTAAGGCTAAAACTCTTTGCCAAAGTCAATTTTTTTAACGAACCGCAAACGCGAGTGCGTCTCCCCTTCTCCCAAAGGGAGAGGCTAGCGCCAAGGGAGAAGGACGCCAACGCGAGTGCGTCTCGTAAGAGTTGGACGCAAAGAAAGAGAAGAAAGAAATGCTTAACCCAAGCGTATTGAGCTATAACCAAATTACAAAAGCGATCGCACCCATACATTAACCATTGAGTTTTTCAGACTTCACAACTACCCATTGTGTCACCGATGCCATTGCTCGCCAGCCAAAAAATTTACCAATAGGTTCAGCCCGTTGAATGGCAATACGAGTTAAATCACCACCGACTCGTTCATGCCATTGAAATAAAGTTTGCTCACCCTCTACCGTCACGACATTTGCCACCAAACGCCCACCCGATCGCAGTGCTTCCCAGCAAACATCAAAAAGTCCCGTTGCTGTTACTCCACCACCAATAAAAATGGCATCTGGTGTAGGCAAATCTTTCAGGGCATGGGGTGCTTTACCTTCAATGATTTGCAGATTGGGAGTACCGAGAGTGGCAGCATTATCGGCAATATATAGTAGTCTAGAAGAATTTTGTTCGATCGCGATCGCCCGACACCGAGGATGACTCCGCATCCATTCAATAGAAATTGAGCCACAACCCGCACCCACATCCCACAATAATTCTCCCGGTGTGGGTGCTAAAGCTGCCAGAGTAATTGCCCTAACTTCACGCTTCGTTAACTGTCCATCGTGGTTATACGCGCTATCTGGTAATCCTGGTAATCTTGGTAAAGAAATAACCCCAGCATCGGCAATACAATCAACTGCGATCGCATTTAAAGCCGCAATTTCAGTTTCACTCCAAGATGCAGCCGTACCTTCCACAATTCTTTCATGAGCGCCACCCATACGCTCCAATACGGTGATTTGGCTGCCACCATAGCCGTGATTTGTCAAAATTTCGGCAACAATGGCGGGTGTGTCCTTCCCTTCACTCAAAATCAACAGCCGCGCTTTGGGATAAATGTAAGACTGGAGTAGCGAGGATGGACGACCATTTAAACTCAAGGTTTCCACCTCAGTTAAAGACCATCCAACTCTGGCGCAGGCGAGGCTGAAGGTTGAAGGTGCGGGGATAATGGTCATTTCAGAGAGGGGAATTCGTCCCATTAAGGTGACACCAATGCCATAACACATCGGATCGCCGCTTGCTAGTATGCAGATTGATTCGCCGCGACGCTGGATAATTTCCTCAACTGAAGTGCTAATGGGAGATGTCCAGACTAGTTTCTCACGTTGGTCATCTGTAGGGAGCATTGCTAAATGGCGATCGCCTCCCACAATTACTTTAGCTTGATCAACTAGAGAACGAGCGATCGCGCTTAACCCCTGTAATCCATCTTCTCCAATGCCGACGATCGAAAGCCATTTCTCTGTCATCTCAAACCCTTATAAGTAGGTTGGCGCAATTAAAGTTAACTGGCTAAGGCTGTCCTAAGTCAATTGGTCATTTGTCATTAGTAAAGGTTTTAAGCTTATTTACGTTTCTTAACATACTTGACTTTTGTGGCACTAACGTACTTACTGCGGTCAATATGCTTTAGTTAAGTTTTTGATATCTCCCCAAACTTAGGACTCCACCACCCTTTTTGCGTACTGAAATAAGCCACATCTTGATGTTTGGTGTCTTTACCCGATTGTGAGTAACTACATCGCAACATTGTCTTGCTCTGACCATCTTTGATGTAACTGTACTCCTCTAGAGGTTTCTTACATACTGGGCAGGGATATGCCGTCATCTTCACGGGAGGCTTTTGTTGATTTTCAGGCTGAACTGCTTTCGTTCTTGGTGGCTGCCAAGTTTTATTAAAGTCACTCCAAAACAGCACGACATTTTCACAACCTTTTGTGCATTTTAAAAAATATTTCTTTTTGACCTTACTACTCGGAATTTTGGCGAGAAAATTGTTGCATTCAGGGCATCGCGTTTTGGAAGTTTCATATTTGCGCTCAGTTATCACATTAGCTTTACCTGTTGGGCAACTGGCAACTACAGTTTTAGCTTTGGAAAGCGCTGGTAGAAAGTAATTCTGATTCCAACTAGTTAAATAATGCTGCCAAGAGTTTTTTCCTTCGGAAATTGCATCAAGAGCATCTTCCATTTTCGCTGTGAATTCTGCCTCTAATAAATCAGGCAGTGCTTTGAGCAAAAACGCATCAACTTCTAACCCTAACGCTGTCGGTTGCAGATGGTCTTTTTTCAACTCGACATAGTTTCGTTTTTTTAAAGTAGCAACAGTCGGAGCATAAGTACTTGGGCGACCAATTCCTTTACGTTCCATCAGTTGCACTAATTTGGGTTCGCTATAACGGGGTGGTGGCTGCGTCTGCTTCTTTTCATGTCCAGCATTCTCCAGTTTCAATGCTTGTCCCTGTTGTAATGAAGGTAAAACACTATCCTTGCTGAGATTGTTCCAGTACCGGGCATAACCGTAAAATTCAATTACTTGCCCTCTCGCTGACCACAGTAAGGAACCAGACTGAGTAATCACCAAAGTTTTACGCAATTGAGCAGCACGACACCCAGAGGCAATTGACCGTTTCCAAATCATCACGTACAGATTAAACTCATCATCAGGAAGTTCAGAACGCAATTGAACTGAGGGACGAAATACATCTGTTGGACGAATCGCTTCATGTGCTTCTTGAGCCGATTTGCTACTACGATGCTTGGCAACTTGCGGCGGTACATTCTGCGGATCATTTTGCTCCAACCATTTACGGGCGCTGGCACAAAATTCTAGACTCAGCATCACTGAGTCTGTTCGCATATATGTGATTAACCCTGCCTCATAGAGCTTTTGGGCGACAATCATGGTTTTGTCGGGAGCAAACCTCAACTTGGAACCGGCTGCTTGCTGAAGACTGGAGGTTGTAAATGGTGGAGGTGGCTGGCGGTTAACGATTTTTCCTTCAAAATGAATCACCTGATGAGGATGTCGCCGTGCTTCTTCAACTAAACGTGTAGCCTCTGCTTCGGAAAGAACGCGCTTAGACTCTGGTGTTTCTGTGCTATTACCCACCTTGGCATCATCATTAGTTTCAGTTTCTTGCTCTGGTGCATCTTTTGCAGAATCGACCGTCCCTTTGTAAAAAGCCCGAAATCCTTCAGCATAATCTACCCAGACACTCCAGTAATCTTGGGGTACAAAAACCAGAATTTCGTTTTCTCGCTGACAAATCAAATGCAACGTGGCGCTTTGGACTCTGCCAACACTCTTAGCGCCATTATTCAATGCCCAAACTAAAGGGCTACCCTTATAACCCACCAACTTATCTAGGCAATCTCGGCACAATCCAGCACCAATCAAATTTTGGTCTAGCTTTCTAGGATTAGCGATCGCACTCTGCACCGCAGATGGTGTAATTTCAGTATAAATTACTCGTTTCGGTTCCCTGAGACCTAGGGTTTCTTTCAGATGCCAAGCGATTGTCTCACCTTCCCGGTCTGGGTCAGTTGCTAAGACAACTTCATCAACCTCCCTAACCGCAGACTTTAACTTCTGGATTGTTTCTTTCGCTCGTTGGTCACGTGGGACGTAATTGCACCGGACATTACTGCCGTCCATGACGAAGCCCAAGGAATCGTCCCCTTCATTGCTGAGTTCTCGAATGTGACCACAACTGGCTAGAACTTTCCAATCCGAACCCAGAATTTGACTGAGTTTTTTAACTTTTCCGGGAGATTCTACCACAAGGAGCCGTTTGATCATAGCAGCTGCATTCTAGATTTTGAGCAATAAACTGGCAATTGCAATGAGCGTTCGCCTATTCTTGTTATGTGGATTTTCTAGAATACTCTACCAAAAAGCTTGGCAAATTGCTGAACTCAGTTGATTTGCGATCGCACTACAAAGTTAAGTTAAGTTGAAATCATCTTAGGACTTACACAATAACCCTCTGAAACTCTTATTCCTTTGTGTCCTTTGCGCCCTACCCTGGGGGAAGCCGCTTTGCGTCTATGCGGTTCGTTTTTTCATTATTTTGCGTAAGTCCTAATTATTTTAGACATCTGGTGAAATTAAATATGCGTTACCCAAAACCCTTGTAGAGACGTAGCAGTGCTACGTCTCTACATTTTTTTCACTCCTATGTCTAATGGGTAAGCAAGTTCGTAGTCAGGACTTTAGTCCTTATTTTCTAAGCACGCTTTCTGCTTACTACAAACCTTCAAGACTTATCAAGCGATCATTCCCTTTTCGACATTATCTGTGTCACTTGTGTAAGTCCTGATAATATTGGATACGATATTCTCGATTTTATTGCTCTTGGGGTGTTCATGTTTGTTTCACATAAATATACTGTTATTGCTCCTGTTACCTTGGGCATTGCTTTGTTCATTACTAGTTGCAGCCAAACTAAAGTTTCCCAGTGCCAGCAATTGGTTCGAGTTGTGAATGAAGGAACATCACTGATTGAGAAAAATAAAGGAACGCAAGTGATAACCAGTATCCAACTCTCTAAAGATTTAGAATTTGTGACTAAATCGATTAAGGAACTGAATTTAACAGATCCGACGCTGCAAGAATTTCAAAGCGGTTTTGTGAAGATTTTTCAGAATCTTAGTCAAGCGATCGCTAAGGCTGGTAGGGCGCTTGGTGTGACCAAGACAGCACAAGCCTCGGTATCTGGTAGAGAAAGAATTCAAAAGGCTAGAACCGAAATTGATTCAACACTGACAGCCGCTGAAACTATTGGCAAGCAGTCAGATACCTTAGTGAACAAAATGAATAAGTATTGTAGCAAGCGAGAATAATCTAATTTGCAAAATTGGGCAATGTTGGCGTAGCCTCTTGTAGAGAGGTTAATATTAACACTACACAGTAAGTCTAGATCAATCAAAGATCTTCTGAGTTAGCATCTATGAAAGAAGAATTGATAGCCAGAGTTGTGCAGGTCTTGCAAATTAATATGAAGTGGATGACTTGGAATTTATTCCTGGCTTTTATACCTTTAGCTTTGAGTGTATGGCTATTTCGCTTTCGGCGTGGTACCTCTTGGCTTTGGTGGTTAGGATTCTTAGTTTTTTATGCGTTCTTACCAAATGCACCATATTTGTTGACTGATGTAATTCACCTGATAGATGATATCCGCACTATCCAATCGGTGTGGATGATTACTTTGGTACTCATTCCTGTATATTTGTTAGTAATTCTCAGTGGATTTGAAGCTTATGTAATATCGTTAATTAATTGGGGATACTACTTACATCGCATTGGCAAGAGCCAATGGATTTGGCGAGTTGAGTTGATTACTCATTTTTTGTGTGCTATTGGTGTATATTGGGGGCGGTTTTTGCGTTTCAACAGTTGGGATTTTATTACTCAACCCGATGCCGTACTTACCAAAGGAATAGAAGAAATTCTTGGGAAACAACCCCTGGTAATTATTGCTATCACCTTTGTGATACTTGCAGGTTTGTACTGGATTATGAAACGAGTCACTTTAGGTCTTAGCCAAACAAATAGCAAAATAGGGATAAACTCAGGAAGCCCAAACTCTGACACACCAAACATTTGATTTCTGCAAGCCGCACACTCGTGACTAGAAGTCATGGGAGGTTCAAGAATATTGCCTATCAAAAGAAAGATGCAACTAAAGCCAATCTTCAAAGCCCCTCTGTGCTTCGGAGAGGGGTTTGGGGAGAGGTCTGCCGACTTGTGTATACACGGTAGCGATAAATTGGAGAGTTGGGGGGATAAATCATTGGTGTCAACTTAAGTCAGAAAGCTGATTCCACAGTCATTTTACCCCACCTCTCAGTCCCGTCCCCGTTCACGGGGACGGGAGGTTTTGGCTTTAGACAAAACCGGGGTGGGGTGTTAGGGACTTTTGCAAGAGGTCTACTCTACGAATTCTCGGCGCTCTTCTCTTCTTACGCTGCGCGTTGGCGTCAGCCTAAGAAGAGAAAGCGGTTCGATAAATTAAGCTTTTTAGGAATTTTTGCGTAAGTCCTGCTAATGAATTTTGTGTCGTGCTGCTGCTAAAATTATGCGTTGTTCAGCACGAGCGATCGCTTGATATGTTCTCTCTACTGCTTCCGGTTCAACGGAAATGGAAGTTATACCCCATTCCACTAACCGATCAATAATTTCCGGATAGAGGGCTGGTGCTTGACCACAGATTGAACAAGGGATACCAGCACTTTGAGCCATCTGGATCAGTTGAGCGATCGCACTCATAACTGCTGGATGACGTTCATTAAATACTTTTACTAGCTCTCCTTGTTCTCGATCCACTCCGAGCAATAATTGGGTCAGGTCATTTGTACCAATAGAAATTCCAGCTGCACCTGCTTTGACATATTCTGGCAGTAAAAATAGGACGCTTGGCACTTCTGCCATCATCCACAATTGAAACTGCGCTACCTCGGTTAAAAGAGCTTGTTCAACTTGGCGACGGCAAAAGATAAATTCTTCTACAGTCCGCACAAAAGGTAACAGTAAGTTGATGTTGGTGTAGCCAGCTTGCTGTACATTCTTTAAAGCTTGCAGTTCTAGTTGAAATACTGCGGGATTTCGTAAATAGCTAAAGGTGCCGCGTTCACCTAACATCGACTGTGGCGAAGATTCTAAACTATCACTCAATGATGGTAAATCCGGCGATCGCCAATCTAAAGAACGATAAAAAACTGGTCTTGGTACAAAAGCACGTGCAAAGTGCATAATCTGCTCAGTCCATAGCTCTAATAATTCTGCCTGTCGCCCGCCTAAAATCCAACTATTGGGATGTTGCCCGTCTAATATATTTAGTACCATCAATTCTGAGCGCAACAATCCCACCCCATCCACAGGCAAACTTTGTACTTGTTCTATTAAAGTAGACTGACTCAAGTTAACCAGCAGTTGAGTAGCAATCATAGGTAAATGAGACGTAACGGCAGGATGGGGCAGTTTCGGGTTAGGGCGATGGGGGAAAAAAAGATTTTCTTCTCTTCCTCTCTCCGATTCCTCCTTTGAGTCTCCTTGGATCCGATAAACTTCTCCTCTGTCGCCATCAAGCAGCAGTCGTTCGCCAGTTTGGATTAAAGTTGTGGCAGATGTTGCGTTGACTACTGCTGTGATACCTAATTCTCTAGCAAGAATTGCTGCGTGGCTAGTTAATCCCCCATGTTCTGTGATAATACCACCAACTTGTTGCAGTAATGGCAACCAATCAGGTGTAATCGTTGGTACTACTAAAATCACTCCCTTGGGTATTTCTTCGGGTTTTTGTTGCGGATTCATAATTACCAGGGCAGTGGCTACAACACGTCCCCCTGCTGCCCCTAATCCCCGAATAAAGTGTATGTGGGGAGTTGATTGGGAAGAACTGATTTGTGTGATCTGGAGCTTACCAGATGTGGTTTGTTGAGTGAGAGTCCATTTAATGGTAAAGGTTTTACCTAGTTCACTCACCAGTTGACTTCCCAGAGCAATTATTTGTTGTAAGTATTCTTTTTCTAAAGCGTACTGTTTTTGTTGGGCTTCCTGAAGTATGTAGGTAATCAGACAAGTGTGATCTGGTGTTAGCACGGATTTGGGCACGGGTTGCAAAAAAGCTCCATGATCAACACCATAAGCCAGCATTTTATTGCCCAGATGTTGCTCAAGCACAACTTCAGTTTCCGGTTGAATGTAGTAGACATCTGGTTGTACTTCGCCAAGAGCGATCGCAATTCCTAATCCCCAAGTAGCTTCAATTTCCCACCGAGAAGAGTTGGCTGTGAGCAAGCCACTGGCGATCGCATTTTCAACCGGTTGCACCAAAACTGCGAGATTAATTTGTTGCAGATTAATCCCTGAGTGCTGCCAATATAATAAACTTCTGGCACGAAATATCTGGCTCCAGGTACGCTTTAAGCCCAGTGCGATCGCTTCGGGTTCGCACTGGCAAAATACCGACTCCAGCAACCCAGATATATTCTTCGTGCTTGGGGTAGGATTGGATATTGCCAAGGTAGGTCGAAAAATTAAACAGCCAATTTGCCATTCTCTAGCTGCTTGGAAAATTGTACTCACCCACTGCTCAGGTACAGTTGCAGTCAGAATTTCCTGGCGCAAGCGACCAGCCACCTGCTGAAGTTGACGCCAATTAGTGACATCCAGGTGTAAGGAAGAATGGGGTAAGTCAGCCACTAATGACTCTGAACTGTTGAGATTTTCGAGAAATTGCCGCAAAATTTCTGCCGAAACTACAAAACCAGGCACCACCGGATAGCCAAGCTGCATGATTCTACTTAAGTAAAACGCTTTGTCACCTACTTTCGCCCGGTCTTGTAGTTTAATTTGGTCTAGCCAGTAGAGTTTATCCACTCAATTTGTTAGTTGAAAGCATCTTTATTTCAATCCCCTAGATTTATCTATGAGGTCACTCAGCACGCCCATTCGCAATTACGTTTTGTAACGGGAATTTAGCTTAGGCTTCAATTCGTGCTGCCCTTGTTAGGCAGGGGAATTAAACCCCCAAACTTTGTTAATTCTTTGAGCGAGTTGTACATGGCGGTACTATATTTAATTATTGAGTGTATGGGTTCAATCTAGCAATTTCAGGTAGAATTCTCTAATTCAGCCATTTTGAATAGCTCAAAAATTATTTAATCAAATTAAAAGTCACGTTGTTTGCCCAATCACAATGCAAACTTTGATTTACTGACTAGAATAATATCTTACTGAAAATTAATTTTCACCATAGAAAACACTAATTTCCCGCAGAAAAGATTAAAATAGTTTTGTACCAATTTTATAAAAAAATTAGCAGTTAACCTAGTATATATAATTTTTCATCAGACTAAGCATTGCCAAACACTTACTACCTTGCAACAAATGATTGGCTGAATATCAGCTTCCGGCTATGTATTGCATTGCTTGTTGGAGCAATTATCGGCTTGGAACGCCAAATTAGGCATAAACCAGCCGGTTTAAGAACTCATATGCTGGTGAGTTTAGGTTCAGCCATGTTTATCTTGATAATCATGCAAACAGGAGGACAGCAGACCAGTGCTGATGCACTTAGCCGTGTGATTCAGGGGATTGCAGCTGGTGTAGGATTCCTCGGTGCTGGAGAAATTGTGCGCCAATCTTCTCAAGAATCACAGCGACTTGAAATTCACGGACTCACCTCAGCAGCAGCTATTTGGGTTTCGGCTGCATTGGGATCTGCTGCTGGCTCTGGTTTATGGCAGTTAGGATTAATCGGTTCTTTGCTGACTTTTTTAGTTCTCAACGTTTTTAAAAGGTTAGAAAAACATCATAATAGTTCATAATGACGACATTATCCTAATATCAAACAGAGTTTAGGAGTCAAAATTCAGGATGTTTTTGTTAATTTTATACCCAAGAAAAACTAAGAGGTTGTTTGAAAAGTATTGGGCGAATAGAATTCGCTACTACACTAGCGTTGTCCACCTCCGTGGACTAAGTACAGCTTTGCGTAAAATCTTGGCCAATTGAGGGTTTAAATTTAAACGCAGAGGGGCGCAAAGGGAAGCGCATAGGCGCTTCTCTACGAGACGCTACGCGAACGCCTTCCCGCAGGGTAGGAACGCAGAGAGAATTCGCTACGAATTTATGAAATATTGTACTAAGTTACGGTCGAATTAATTCTCCTGCTTTCACTAAAAGAATTTGTGAGGATTTCAGCCATTGGGAATCGAAAGAACCCAAATGAGTAGTAGTAATCACGGTTTGAAAGCGGTCTTGAATGGCATTAAGCAATTGATTTTGACGGGATAAATCTAGTTCGGCAAGAACATCATCAAGTAATAGCAATGGTGGCTCTTTGACGACTTCTTCTATTAATTGTAACTCTGCTAATTTTAACGCTAGAACTAGTGTTCGTTGTTGACCTTGAGAACCGTATTGACGAGCGGGTGTCTGGTTAATGGTTAATTCTACTTCGTCGCGATGGGGGCCGACAAGGGTAGTGCCTTGGTGCATTTGGGCAACAGCTCGCTGCTGGATTTTTGCGAAAAAAGCTTGCTGCACTTCTTCTGGATGGTTATCCTCTAAAGGAATATTAGGCAAGTAATTGATTTGCAAAACTTCTGTACTACCGCTAATACTGGCGTGCCAAGCACTAGCAATGGGAGCTAATCTTTGTATGGCGCGATCGCGTCGTCTAATTACCCTGGTTCCTGTGGTCGCTAACTGTGCATCCCACACCGCCAGTTCTGAGTGCAAAGATATTGCATCCAACGTCTCTACATGGCGTTTTAAAAAAGCATTGCGCTGCCGTAACACATGGTTATACTGCTGCAAAATATGAGCATAAACTGGTTCAAGTTGAATTAAAAGTGTATCTAACCAGTTGCGGCGACCTTCCGGGTTGCCGCGTACTAGTTCTAAATCCAGGCTGGAAAATTGAACTGCATTGAGAACGCCGAGAAAGTCCATTTGACGGCGGATGGATTCACCATTGACAGCAACACTACGGCGACCATTCCGGCGGAGGGTTAAGGTAAGGTCACTAACACCTGTTTGTCGCTCAAGGGTGGCATTAATTTGGGCTATGGCTTCCCCTTCTTGAACCAAATCGCGATCGCGGGCCATTCGGTGCGATCGCAATGTCGCCAGCAACTCCACCGCCTCTAATAAATTCGACTTTCCCTGAGCGTTATTACCTACCAAAATTGTTTTGGCAGCAGTAAACTCAACCTTCTGGTCTTGATAATTGCGAAATTGTCGAAGGTTTAGAGTTTTTAAGTACATGGTGGGAAAGATGAGGGAGTGGGGGGAGATGGGGGAGTGGGGGGAGTAGGGGGAGTGGGGGGAGTAGGGGGAGTGGGGGGAGTAGGGGGAGTGGGGGGAGTAGGGGGAGATGAGGGAGTGGGGGGAGTAGGGGGAGATGAAAAAGCAAGCAATTATTATTCCCCCTCATCCCCCCCATCCCCCCCCTCCCCCCCATCCCCCTCCTCGGAAGAGCACACCGCTTAACTCCAGGCACCATCAAGTAAATCGTATGCCGCCCTCTGCTTTGAAAAAAAAAA
>NZ_JAIVFV010000131.1 GCF_020829445.1 Nostoc sp. CHAB 5836 | reverse complement strand
CTATGCGATCCGCATCGACGTGGCCGAGGAGCTGGCCCGCTTGCGCGCTCACCTGGAAGAGATCGCACGGCTGCTGAAAAAAGGCGGCGAGATCGGCAAGCGGCTTGACTTCCTGATACAGGAGTTACACCGCGAAGCCAATACGCTGGGCTCAAAGTCCGCCGCGCTGGAGCTGACCAATGTCTCGGTCGAGATGAAGGTGGCGATCGAGCAGATGCGCGAGCAGGTCCAAAATTTAGAGTAGGTTTTCAGGGGGTCCCAGGACTTCCCTGAAATTTCGATAACCTACTGATTTTAAAGGTTTTTTGTCCCAGAAGATCCCACAGCGTTGCAGCGAAGCGCGCGCATCCTGTGGGGTTTATTGTGGGGTTTTTTCGGGATTCGCGCCCTTTCGAGCACTTGCCCGAAAAAAACCCCCACAACTCTCTATGGAGAACTGGGACATGGACAAGCAAAAACGACCGCTCACCGACCGTGAGCTGAGGGCCCTCCTCGCCACCGGCGCCACCGACCGCGGCATCGGCGAGGGCCTGACCTTCGTGGCCAGCGCGACCGCCGCGCTCAACGGCCGGGCCACCTGGGTCTTGCGCTTTCGGCTGAACAACCGCGCCAGGGAGAAAGTGCTGGGGCGCTACCCTGAGATGTCGCTGAAGGACGCGCGCGAGCAGGCCCGCAGGGACCGAAAGCAGATCGAACGCGGCGTCGACGTCGCCGCCGTGAAGCAAGCGGTCAAGGCCCGCCTGGTCGAGGTCGCAACCGTTCGTGGTCTTGGTGAGCGTTGGCACGAACGCTACATCCAGAACAAGCACAAGCACCCCGACGTTGTCCTGCGGGTGCTGCAAAAGCACGTCTTTCCGGTCATCGGGTCGCTGGCGCCAAAAGACGTCGGACCGATGCACGTCGAGCTCGTGCTCAACCGAGCGGTTGCCAACAACGCACCGACCATGGCCACCTGCGCCTTGCGCTACATGAACCGCATGTTCAAGATGGGTGTGCGCAACGAATGGATGGACCGCAACCCGGCCGCCGACTTCGAACTCGAGGACGCGGGCGGCAATCGACCTGCTCGAGAGCGAGCGCTTTCTCGAGCGGAGCTGCAGCAACTGGCCGAGGCCATGCGCAACACACCGAACTTTGGACGCGAGAACGAACTCTCCATGTGGCTGCTGCTCGCACTGTGCGTGCGCAAGATGGAACTGCTGTCCGCACGGTGGGATGCCTTCGATCTTGAAGCTCAGACCTGGACCTTGCAGAAGTCCCGCACCAAGACCTCTAGCGAAATCGTCATTCCCCTGGCAGACCCCGTCGTTGAATGGCTCAAGGAAGCTCGCGTGCTCGCCTGTGGCCGGCCCTATGTGTTCCCCGCTCGCCGCCTGGTCAGAAGCCGTTTGGGACAGGCGACATCGAACCGCTTCCAGCACGTAGGCCCCGATACCCTGAACGTTGCACTCAGGCGCCTGGACATCCCGGACATCGAGCACTTCACGGTCCACGACATGAGGCGCACGGCCCGAACTCACCTTGCGCGGCTCGGCATTGATCGCTTTGTCGCCGAGCGAGCGCTAAACCACAAACTCAAGGGCCTTGAGGGGGTCTACGACCGCCACGACTACTTTGACGAGCGCTTGACCGCATTGCAGGCATGGAGCGAACTGTTGTGGGACTTGGCCAGCAAGGCTCAAGCAAAGGATGCTCCAACCCAAGCCCCAGCCGCTGCTGTAGCAAAGCCACGCAAGCGCATCGTGATGTCTCCATGGCGCGAGGCAGACGCGGCTCGCGCTGCACGCCGATCGAACTGCGGCCAAACCCCCTCCCCCCGCCTCTGAGCCGTCGAGCGGCTGCCCGAGCACAACGGGCAGCCGTGCACGAGCCGAGGCACGGTGCACGCTGTCACGAACTGCTCGTGCGATTCACGCCTCATGCCAGCGTTCGGTCAAGCGCAGGAGGTGTCCCGCTGGAGATGCGCATTGGCGTTCGCCAATGGGAATCCCGGGCATCTTCGCGCCGCAATCTCATTGGCTCATGAGATTGCGGCGAGCAACGGCACATACAGCCGATGCACAGCGCTGCGTCCGCAAGATGACATGCGAGCGCAGGCTGCCTAGGCTCGAAGAACGGGCTTCAAACCTTGCCGACGGACTCAAGGAGAGCACGCGCCCTGGCTCAGCGGTGCGGTCCGTCCCGGTCTCGCTGCGCGCTGGCGGCCCATGGTCTTTCGGCAACTGGATGTACGCCTTCTTGCTTCCACGCCAGATAGCGCCGCGCCGACCTGGCCAGCCTGACGTCCTCCGGCTCGTGCGATTCGCTCAGAACATCGAGGATGGCCGACCACGCCGCCGATTGAGCCACTGCGGCCGCTCCCGCTGACCCAGTTCTCTCGGAGAATTCACTTCTCGCAGGTCGGCCCTCCGCTCGGGCCCGTATCCGCCAGAGCGGCTCGTAGCCCCTGACGGCCCCTCTTGTGCCCCGCGAGCTCGCACCGGCGTCGACACCCCACCCTCGAAGGCGCTCGGCAAACAGCTCGCGCCAGCGGCGCAGGTCCGATTTTCTGGGGTTGAGCCTGTGACCGAATCTCGACTCCACCCTCACGCTGAGGTGTACATGTGGGTTGGCCTGGTGATCGTGCAGAACCATCACGTAGCGGTGGTCCCGAAACTCGATCTGGGCAAACTCCCTGGCGGCTCGCTGCACGCAGAGCGGATCAGTGCCCCACGGCATCGACAACATGACGTTGATCGCCTCCCGCCGCAGGCCCTCTTCTCGGATCCTCGCGCCACCATAGCGCCACTGCTCCGCCAGCTCCCGGACTGCGTCGCGCCCGCTGATCTTCATCCCCATGTCGTCTTCGAGTTCAAGGCGCCCCGCTTTACTGATGTACCGAAAGTGCGAGGCAATGGCTTTCATGCCCCGTCCACCGCCAGTGACCTTGACCATGACCTGCGGCGCACGGAGCGCCACCATCGACGCGATGCGCCGACGGACCTCATTGGCGCGCTCGCGAACTTGCAGAACGGAGAGCCTGGGCGTTGTGCTTCTCACGATCCTGTTCGCGGGATAGAAGAGGCGGTCGCCCCACTGGACCAGAAGGCCATCAATGCGAAGCCCCTCAGCGCTCATGGCCACCTCGCATGGAAGCCCTGGAACCGCCTCTCGCGATCCGCCGATGCCGAGCTCTCGGTACCAGACCGGCCTCAGCCAATGCGTCCGAGGCGACGCGGAGAACTGCACGGACTGGCTTGTCCAGGCCAACCAGCATCTCCCGATAGCTGAGCGCCTTCTCCGTCCGACCACGCTCCAGCAGCGCCGCCAGGTGCAGCAGGCTGCGGCTCAAGGCCGCCATCTCGGTCGTGGACTCATGCAGCGCCGACAACAGCGCCGTCCGGGCACCACCTTCAGCCAGTACAGGCACCGCTCGGGCGAGCCCGGCCACATAAGCGCCGGCCGGCATGCTCGCGCGTCGGGCGGCCTGACGGATCAACTGTGCATCGCCAGCGCACAGACGCAGGGAAAGGCGCACGGACCTGAGGCCACTGGCGCGCGAAGCTACGGGAAAAGGCACAGCCTCCCCCGACGCCTCGCTGCCCAGTTTCGCTTCCAGTGCTCGCCGCACAAAACATGACGGCGACATGTTGTCCTGACGCGCTCGTCTCATGAGCGCGGCCTTCATTCCCCGCATGTCGACGCTGAGGCGGTCCCGTTGTGCTTCGGCCATGTCAGCTCCCATCGCAAGATGGCTGTCAGACGACTTGCGCCAATGCGCCTATCTCTGCACTCAACCCATAACCAAGTATTGGTCCGAAATCGCATTCTTTTGGCGCTGATTTTTAGCAAAATTCAGCACCTCAAATCGTCGATTTGTGGACGAACATTAGGGCATGGACCCCGACCGCGTCGGCCCACGAGCCCGATGCAAAGGGAGTGCAAAGCAACTGCAAAGAGGTGAAAACCATGCAGACAGACGTTCCTTTGCCGTCAGCTCAATCCATCGCCCCCAGGAGCCTTCTGAAGAAGGGCGAGACACCATGGTTCGACTGACACCCACCGGCCCGCCGGGTCGAGCCAGCCGCAAGGCACTCGTGTACCACGGCGAGATCGTGCGATTGCGCGCGCTGGGCTACACGCTGTCAGCGATTCGCCAGGCACTCGCCGATGCCGGCATCGAGGTGAGTCTCGCGACGATTTCGCGAGAGCTGCGGCATGTCGGCGTGAGCGGTGCTGCCATGGCTGGCCCGTACGCAGGCGACCATCCCGAGGCTGTCGCAGTGTCTTCGACATGGCCTTCGCCAGCCCTATCACCGACCACGCGGCCCGCAATCACGCCCGCGCCGCGAGAGCCTACCTCCGGCAGGGACCTCGCCGACGCGTTCATGAAGACCGTCATCACCAATCCGCTGTTTCGTTCAAGGAGTCATCGATGAAAATCGCCGTCATCAATTTCTCGGGCAATGTCGGAAAGTCCACCATCGCCCGTCATCTGCTTCTGCCCCGCATCCCCGACGCCGAGCTGCTGTCGGTGGAAAGCCTGAACGCCGACGAGAACACCGGGCGGGCCGTGCGCGGCCGCGAGTTCGGGGCGCTGCAGGAGTACCTGCAGACGATCGACCACGCGGTGATCGACATCGGCGCCAGCAATGTCGAGGACCTGCTCGCGCTGATGCGCCGCTATCAGGGCAGCCATGAGGATGTCGACGCCTTCGTCATCCCCACCGTGCCCGCACTGAAGCAGCAGAAGGACACCATCGCCACGCTGGTGGACTTGTCGCGGCTCGGCGTGCCGCCTGAGCGGATGAAGCTGGTGTTCAACATGAACGACGGCATCGAGAGCATCGAGGCCTCGTTCTTCGTGCTGCTGGCCTTCCTAGCGGAGCACCCCATCGCGAATGCCAGCTTGGACTGCAGGCTGTCCTTCAATGAGGTGTACCGGCGTGCGACGGCGAGCGGACGGGATCTGCGCCAGTTGGCTTTCGACACCACCGACTACAAGGCGATGATCCAGCAAGCGACGGGCGCTGCGGAGAAGTCCGAACTGGCGCAGCAGCTGGCCACGCGCCGGCTGGCGATCGGCGTTCTTCCCGAGCTGGATGCCTGCTTTGCCTCGCTTGACCTGGACGAGCTCGCGAACCCGGTCACTTCATCTGCGGTGCATTACTCGTGAACGCGGCCCAGACAGCGCGCGAAGCGCTCGTCCTCGAAGCGCTGGGCGACATCGCGGGACTGCTCGACCGCGTTGACGCGCTGGCTGCACAGTTGAGCGCCACTGGCGATAAGGTGACGCAAGCCAGTGAGCGGCTTCAATCCCAGGCAGCCGCGATGGAGCCGCGCATGGCCCAATTGGCCGAGCATGCCCAGGGCGTGGCGGCCAAGCACATCGCTCGGAGCACCCGCGAGATCCTGCACTCCGCAGCCGAGTCCGAGCGTCACTCGATGGCGGCCTTCGCCAGCGCGCTGTTCCACTCCGAGCTGTACCCGACCTTGCACAGCCTCCAGCAAGCTGCAACAGCCTGCGCAGAGCGTCGAGGGGGCTTGCAGGTCTACGGGTGGGCCTGCGCCGCGTCGGCGCTCGCTTCTGCCATCCTCTCCTCGGCACTGACCTTGTACTTCATGGGCTGATGGGCGGTGCTAGCGGGCGCAGCGGCCGCGAGTGCGGCCACTACATCCCGAGCCGCGCTCAGGCCTTCAGCCTGCGCATCTCCTCGGCCAGCACCCAGAGCGCGCGGTTGAGTTGCACGCCTCGGTCGATGCTGCCCACGGCCCGTGTGTGCATGCGCCGGCCCTGGGTACTGCGCCCCGGTTGTCCACCGCGCATCAGGTTTTCTTGGGCACGCTGGAAGCTCATCCACAGGCTGTCGCCCTGGTCCTCCATGCGACGGGGCTGCATCAGTTGCTGCGCCGTGATCGGCGCCGCCGGCGTGGTGGCACCCGCCGCCTGCTCGCCGTAGCGCAGCGCCAGCGCGGCTGTCGCGAAGGCATGCTGCTCTTCGGCGCGCAAGCTCAGTGCCTTCATGCCCTCGGTGGCGGCATCCACCGCCTCGAAGTCCTCCAGCACGCGAAACGCGCCCTCGATCACCTCGCCCTGGATATCGCCCTTGTGGGGAACGCGGATGTCGGCGACCACATCGCCCACCACCAGGCCGTTGCAGCAGACAAAACGGAACACCCCGGCCAGCAGCTGATAGGAGCTCGCGCCATCATGGCTGTTGATCAGGATGATCTCATTGGCCTCAGACTTGCCCTGCTGCAGCTGCCCGGCATGGCGCATCCGGATCATGTGCTTGGTGAACTCGGCCTTGCCGGCGATACGGCTCGCGCTCTGCGCGACCATGAAGGGCTCGAAGCCCTCCATGTGCAGGGCGCGCAGGACCTCTATGGTCGGAATGTAGGCATAGCGATCCGAGCGGCTGCAGTGCTTGCCGGCCGCAAAAATAGATGGGGCGGCGGCGCGCATCTGGTCTTCTGCCAGTGGGACAGCGCTTTGCAGCACGCGGCTGCCACGGCCGAAGCGGGCGGCCAGTATGGAAGACGAGGACATGATGATCTCCTGTCGGTAGGGATGATGAGGACCGAACATTCAGCGCTTGGCCGGCGCACTGGAGCCGCCTGCAGCTGCGCGGCCACGTCGGGCCGGCGGTTCGAGCGAGGACTCGCCCCAGCCTTCGTCTTCTGGCACAGAGCCGCGCTCCGACGCTTTGCCCCGGCTGTCCAGGAAGTCGGTCTCCTCGGCCGTGAAACTGAAAGCGTAGACATTGACGCCGCTCTTGTCCTGGTAGTTGTTGTTGCGCAGCCGGCCGACGATATTGACGTGCGAGCCCTTGCCCAGGTACTGGTTTGCGTTCTCCGCGAGCCTTCCCCAGAGGGTCCACTGCACGGCGGTGCTCTCCTCCTCCCGCGCCTCGCCGCTGCCGCGTCGGACATTGCTGATCGCGGTCAACACGGCCTTTGCCAGCCGCTCCTCGCCGTTGACCAGGTACTCAAGCCGGACCGCGCCGGCCAGATGCGCATTGCGCTGTTCCACACGAACGGATGCCATGATGGGACTCCTTTGAGTGAACCTGCCGGCTCCGTGATGGAAGCCTCCCAGCAGATCCTCTCGCTTGGACTCCTCGCTCCCGCCCACGGGCGGGCGGGGGGTGGGCATGGCCCCTTCCCTCACGGGAAGGGGTGGGGGATGGGTGGGGTGTGTTCAGCAGCAGCCCAAGCAGCGCGCCGCTGTCTCGGCCCACTGCTTGAAGATCCCCCCACAAGTCCCCTCACCCACGGATGGGGGCGCCGTGGGGGGAGCGCAGTGGGCCATCTGGCGCGTCGGCTGCCAGCCACTGCGGTTGGCGCAGCCGCAAGGCGGAGCCGGCCGCCCACGCTGAGCTGCGGCGCCTCCGCGAGGCTCGTGCCACCAAGCGCAGCGACTGGCGCGGGCATCGAGCCGCAGCGATCACAGCATGCGTATGCGGCCCGGCTTCGGGCATGGCGAGTGCCCAGGGGCGATGAAGCTAAAAGCCTGATCCACAGTGGGCGCGCTCGCGCGCAGCGGGAGCGTACTCAGCCCACGGCCCTGGGCACGGGAAGGGCCGCCAGACAACCGGCGAGTCCGGCATAGGGCATGGGGCATGGGGCATAGGGCATAGGAAGGACTACACCAGCCCTGCGTCTCATCCCGGCAATGCGGGATCGCCCAGCATCCGAGGCACAAGCCGTCTGCCACGCCGTCGTTGCACCGAGCAGACCTTGTTTCAGGATATCGACTACGCGCTCAAGCACTAAACAGCGCTGACGCATCACCTAAGCGCCGGCCGAGCCTCGCTGGACAACAACTACTTGGAAGACAAAATCCATCCATGGGCAATTCGCTGCCGCGCATGCCAAGGAAAACGCAGTCAAGCAAAGTGAGCGGGCGGTCGGACATCCGACCCGTTTCGGGCCTGCACTTCAACCGTATAGTTCTTCCAGGTGTTCTTGGCCTTGTCGTGCTCAGCACCGAACAACTGGACTCCGACATCAGCGGACGCATTGACGAAAAGCAGGGTGTCCGTGCACGGAACCGGCTTGAACCCGATGACCTTGAGATGCGTTCGCAAGCGTGACAATGACCAGGCACCGTCCACTACACCCTCATGCCATCCCTGCGAGCGACGAAAAACTTCTACGAAGTTCGGGCTGAGGACCTCAAAGGCCAGTTCCAGCTTCTTCTTGGTCAGTGGGTAGCAGAGGCTTGTCATTGGTGGCGACGGTTAAAGACGAATTATCTACTCGGGAAGCCGCTGGCGCAGTCGTGCCGTAAGCCGCTCGTTTAGTACCCGACTGCCACAAATCAATGTGGAGTGCCCAGTCGCTATCCCGATAGTCAGACGGAAGATGCGGTTCACTCCGGCTGGACCGGCGGAACCATGCTCGCGTCAGACCGGCTTGCCGCCTCGGAACGGCCCGCTCCCGGCCGAATCACCGCACGGCGGCATGTCCTTCAAAGTAAATCCGCCCCCGGCACGCCGGGCCATGACAACGGCCTCGCTTCCATCACCCAGGGATTGAAGAACGAGGTCCGGCCCGCGCTTGCCGATGCAGCAGGCCTCGAAGCGCGCACCGGCGCGAATTCGCTGGGCCACAAACGATGCCGCCATTACTGATCGGCTCACCAGCCAGTTGCGCGTCGCGCGATCCGCCACACCGATCAGGAAGTGAGTCGCAACGCCCGACCCTCGAGCCAGGTCCATCGCCAACACGACATTCATCGCCTCCATCGCTGCCTCCCCAGCATGCCGATGCAGACAAACTTTTCACTCCAATCCGGCACTTTGTGGAAGGTCCTGAACCTGGCCTGGATGCGCCCCCGTCCGCAGGAGAGAAATGCCTTCTCACCCCATCGAAGATTGGACGCACAGGTGTTATGGTGTTCTGGACGTAGACACCCGCAGCGTTTGTCAACCCCAGTACAGGAGTGCCCGGCATGGCGAGATCTCTCTCCCGCATCTTGGACCAGATCAGCCGGCTGCAGAAGCAAGCTGCGGCCATCCAGACCAACGTCATCGATCGCATCCGCAAGGACATCGCGACCTACGGCCTGACTGTTGAGCAGTTGTTCGGCACTGCACCGACTCGTCGCAGCCCAAAGGCAAAGGCAGCAGCCAAGTCGGACCACCCGGTCAAGTACGCCGACGAGATAGGTAACACCTGGCACGGCAAGGGCAAGCGCCCCGACTGGCTGCGTCAGGCTCTCGAAGCCGGCAAGGTCCTGGAAGAGTTCCTGGTCGGCAAGCCGACAACTGCGGCAAAGAAGCCCACGCCCAGGAAGTCAGCCGCCAAGGCCGCTCCGGCAAAGAAGACCAAGAAGGTTCAGGCAGCCGCAAAGAAGCCAGCTCCGATCAAGAAGTCCCACGCAGCCAAGAGGGCGGCGCCGCGCAAGCCACGCGCTAAACAAGCCCGGCCCGAGGCCGCTGCGGCGAGCTGATCCATCTGCACAACGGGGCGGTATACCCCCCAATGTGCCCCTCCAAAGCCGACGCGCAGAGACAGCCTCAGCTGCCGCTGCGCGTCGGCTCTTGCTTCATGGATATCGAACTCATCAGCAGGCTCTCATGCGTGATGAACTGCGGGCTTGGTGATGCTGTTCAATGCCATCGCGGTGCTGCTGCGGCCGACGATCACGACGCGGGGCAACTGCACGACCTGCTGGCCCACCGGCTGTGACTTTCCGGTGATCACGACGCGCGGCAGCTGCTTCACCTCCTGAGAATCGGCAGCGGCCAGCATCGGGGTGACGGCGGCAAAGGCAATGGCGGCGAAGGCTTGGATCAGGGTGGTGTTCATGGCGGGCTCCTGCTGGGTTTGTGATGTCGATGGAGTCAGTATCGAAAGTCACAGCGACCGGCGCCAGGGGTGCGCGACGAACTGCAGATTCGTGCCGCCAAGCCGTTCAGGCAGACGCTGAACGGTCAAGGCTCGTGCATGTCCGGCGGCCCGGCTTCGGGCGCGGCGGGTGCCGGGGCTGCCGATCTGGCAAGGCCAGTTCGGCCAGGCGGGCCGTTCCCGCAACGCGGGAAGGAAACAGGCCCGCCGCTCCTGGCACGGGACGGGCCGCCCTGTCCGGTTCAATTGCGGCCGAGCCCCCACCTTGCGCGAAACGCCGAAACGCGACAGCTTCTAACTTCGACGCACTACGCCGCCCGGCCCACCCCGCCCACCCAGCTTGCCCAGCATCCCGGCAGGCAGCCAAGCGCCCCGCTTCAGCCGGTGCTGGACGTGGGCCGCAAAAGCCAGCGGCGACAGAGGATCCCGCGCGCGATGCCGCAGCATGTTGCAGTGGGCACAGGCCGCAGCGACATTGGCTTTGCCGTCGCCTCCGCCATCCATTCGCGCCCGCAGATGCTCGGCGGTGCATCGCAACAGCAAGGCCTGGCGCAAGCTCAACCCGTACCTGCGTGCGAAGCCATCGGGATCACCTTCGCACATAGGCAGACGGCAATAGATGCAGAGGAAGCCTTGCGAAGCGGCTGCCGCAATGCGGCGGTTGACCAGCAATTTGGACATGGACAACTCCAGAAATTAATGGGGAGGCCCGACAGCCAGAGTCTGGTTCATGTCAGGCACCGGGACGTTGTGGCCCGGTGTCCGTGTGCTTGGTGCACCCGCCGCTGCTCTTGAAAGCAGCCAGCACAGTTTGCACCGGACCGGCAACCGGCGCAAGCTCAGTTGCCCTTCGAACCTATGCATGCAGGCCCAGTCCCATTGCGGCCCTCAGGCCGCCCCAAAATGGTCGCCGCGCCGGATCGCGCGCGCGTAGGCATCCAGACGGCGCTCAGCCACTGCATGCACCGCCCCCTCGACCTCGACACCCACAAAGCAACGCCCGATCGAGCGAGCCGCCACCAAGGTCGAGCCCGAGCCCGCGAAGGGGTCCAGTACCACGCCACCGGGCTCGCAGAACGATGCGATCAGCGGCGTCAGCACCGCCAGCGGCTTCTGCGTCGGATGCAGCTTATTGCCCGTGTAGACCCAGTCGATCACATCCCCGATCGGCCAGGCCGGCGCCTCGGGCCGTCCTTTGGCCAGCAGGTATGCGTTCTCGTGCTGGAAGCGCATCAGACGCACCGTAGACGTGTAGCGCTTCGGAAACGCGATGTGCCCCACCACCCGAAAGCCCGCCCGGCGCCAGGCATCGAGAAAGGCCTCCGCATGCGACCACCCATAGAACGACACGCACAGGCGATCCGGCTTCAGCAGCCGGAACGCTTCGGCAAAGGCAGGGCGCAGCCAGCTCCCCTCCCGATCACCCGCCAGCGACCGTCCTGTGCGGTCCTGGTAGTTCACCAGGTACGGTGGATCAGTCAGCACGAAGTCGACGCAGGCATCGGGCCAGGCCTGCATGACCGTGCAGCAGTCTCCGCGAACGACCTGGTTGCGCGGCAGCGGCATGGACGAGGAGGAAGAGGAGGACGAAGAGGAAGGCAGGGATCGAGTCAGCATGAACGTCTCCGACAAGCGGGCGACGCAAACCAGTCCAGCTAAGCTCGCGCCCTGGACCGCATGCCCCCAGTGGTGTGCAGCCCATGCCCGCAAGCAGCCGCCGCAGCGGGGCGGGACACCAGGTGACGTGGAATAAATAGCGGCTGCCTAGACCGCACCCGGACGGCTCGCCGCCTGGTGCGGCCTCGGACAGGCGCGGTTTATGCCGCGAAAGCACCTGGTGAGGCGCGAGGGGACAGGCGCTCCAAGGCAGTTCAATGCAGCGCCTGTCGCGGCCCTGAGGACACAGGGCTGCCGCTCGTGCCGCTCCCACACCGTGAGGCGGAAGATTCGGGCATGGGCTGGGCAGGACCTCGCCCGGGCGAACTGGCGAACCCTTGCGCAACAAGGCACCTTCTCCTGCACAGCGCGAGGGGGAGCGGCCCGGCATCGGGCGTGGCGGGTGCCAGGGGGCCGATCTGGCAAGCCAGTTCGGCAGGCGGGCCGTTCACGCGCAGCGGGAAGGAACCAGCCCGCCGACCCCTGGCACGGGTACGGGCCGCACGGCTTGAGCGAAAGTTCCTGCCCAAGCTCCACCACCGCGACGAACAGCAGCGGTCTGGCATCGCGTGCCGGCGGTACCCGCCCATGCAACGTGCCAGGCAAGCGACTAGACGAGCGGAGAGATAACTTTCAGGTCCTCGTACTACTCGGTCGGGGCGAGCTTGAACTCGAGGTCGTAACCGCCCCAGAAGCTGTCCAGGCGATCAAGGCAGGAGCGCAAGCACTGAATTTTGCTGAATTTCAGCAGCTAGAACCGAGCTGTCCGTGCCTAAACTGAATGGAACAGGACACGGGAGCACAATATGCAAGCGCATCCACACAGCGTGTCGTCGAGTCTGACGCCCCAGGCTTTGCTGCGCCTACCCAAGGTCATGAACACCACCGGGCTGGGTCGATCCACGATCTATCGCATGATCGCCAAGAAGCTGTTTCCAAGACCGATCAAAATCAGCGTCAGGGCCGTCGCTTGGCGCCAGACAGACATTGACGATTGGATCGAAGCGCGCACGTCAACTGCCTGATCAACCGGCGTCAGCAACCGAAAGACCTGCATCCCGACTCGCGTGCCATGCATCCAAGTCCACGCACAAGCTCGCGGTGAGCTTCTCCATCAGCACGATGGACAGCAGCGCGCCCTGTTCGATGCGAGTTCGGGCGCTCAACAAGCGCAGACGAGCAAGCAAGGCCCGCAGCGCTTCGACCGTCTCGAGAATCTCCGCTGGTGGCCGACTCAAGCTCATCGAGAGCACGACGGCCTGCGACCGTTCGGCCACATCCCTGGCCATGATCCGCACCGTCTCCAGACGGGATTTCGCGAACGCCCTGGGCAGCACCACGGCCAGAGCGTCCACGTCTGAGACCAGCTTGGCAACCCGTGACTTCAACGCTTCACTCGACTCCGCCAAGACACTGGCATCTGGTACTGCACCCATGTGGGAAGTGTAGCCACTGCGCGGCGCAGTATCGCCAGCGGCGCGACTCGGCATCGGTCTTCAGCCGGAGGCGAGGCCGACGCAGCAGATACCTACGCATGATCTTTTCCGGGGATGCTCCGCATCAAACCTGCCCTGCGCAATTCCGCCACGTCCTGAAGAACCCGCTGGAGTGGCATCGCAAGCAGCTTCCTATCCGAGACATGAGACCGGCGGCGGGCCATCTGCACGCTCAGCGTGCCTTTGCTGCAGCCGTAATGTCGCGCGACAAATGCGGAGGAACACAGCCGGCAATCGGCCGCCATGCAGGCGACCAGGGCGCGAGCCCTGACCTTCAGCCCGCGGGGACATGTCGGCGAATCGAGCCTTCCGGATGCGTCGATCTTGGCACACACCCAGGCCTCCAGCAGCGACAGTGCGCCTTCGACGCCATAGCCGCCGCCTGCGGCAATCAGTGATGCCGCCATGGGATCAACAGCTCGGCGAGTGGCTGCGGCAGAGGCAAGGCTCTGCTGCGCCACCGGCTCCTCAAGGCCCCGTGTGAGCTCCCACACGCGCCACGCTTCGTCAGAGGGTCGCGCACGCAGCGTGGCATCGAGCGCCGCGCGCGCCACGGTGATGAGCTCTCCATAGAGCGACAGCAGCGGCTTCGCATCGAAGCCCTCACCGGACTTCAAACCCGTGACGACGCTCAGTGCCGCGTTCGGGTAACGCTTCGGCCTTTTGCACAGGCCCAGCTTGACCGGGCGCCATGCCAGCATGAGGATCTCGCGGCGCAAGACCTGTCTGGACTCGAGGGGTTCGGCACGACACTTCGCAGCGAAGGCCGGCCCGCGTCGTACATGGGCCGCGCGAACCCACCGCGACAGGATGTGGCTGCAAGAACGCATGACGCCCACGATGCCATCCCCGTCGTCGATGCGCGCGACGATGTGGATCTCGGTCGGCATCAGCACGTAGTACAGCAGCTGCCGTCCCGACTGACGGTGCGCAGCAATCAGTCGCTCCCGGATCCTCTCGGCCGTGCGCTCGTGGGCGAGGAAGTCGCGGCCTGGAGCCGCCTGCCAGCTCAAGCTCCAGGTTTTCTCGAGGGCGCTCGCCTCGCCCTTTGGCTTTTCTGCTCCCATGGCGGTAAGACGAAATCGCAGGCCTGCTGCACCCCACTTTCTTGTAAGCGATTGAAACACCCGCTGCGGCAATCCACTCGGTTCCCATGCCGAGCCACCGGAATCGAACCGAAACACCGTCGTTGCGAAGTTAGGGGCTCCCCTCGAATTGAAGCTCTTCTCCAGCGGTGGATCGCCCAGGACAAAATCAAACGCCCAAGATCGCCCGCCATGAACTCTCGACGGCCCCACCAGCCGGCATTACCTTTATCTCGCCCGACGCCTGAAACGCCGAGGGCAGTTCGAGTCTCAACCTGTAGGAGTTCATCATGGACAAGCAAGCGCAAGCGGCACTGGAGCCGCAACTCATCGACCTGGGCGATGCGAAGGCACTGACGCAGGGCCTCCCGCAACCCAACTCGTACGAGGACAGCGTCGAGATCGAGGGGAAGAAGGTCCCCTGAACGGCCACGGCGTGCGTCATCAATGTCCGACGCACGCCTGAGGCCACAAGTGCCGCTGCGGCCCACCATCGCGATCTCCCTCGCGACGCGGCCGCGGCGGCCGATCAGATTGATCCACCAGCGGGAGGACCAGATGATCCACGTCAGTGCTCCCCATGAGCTGGCCTTGGCGAGCCATGTCCGTGCGTGCGCATGCGATGGCCAGGTCATCCTCCTCGACCTGCGTCGCAGCCGCTACCTCGGGATCGGTGGCCCCGCCTCGCAGATGCTGGCCCAAAGGCTGCAGGGCTGGCCGATCGCCGCGCAGCACAGCGGCACCTCCCTCAGCTCCTCGGCCACAGCCGCCCTGCTGCACCAGCTCGTCTCGCAGGGCCTGGTAGTGGACGCCACGACCACCAGGGCAAGGAACACCGACGCCAGCAGCGCGTTCCACACGGGCCCGGCCGACAGCATTGAAGAGGCGACATCGACCATCGAGCTGGATCAGAACCTGGGTCATGGCCTGACCTCGGACCCAGGCAAGCCACACCGGACGACCGTGCACATCCGGCGATCGCTGCGCTTCGTGCGCAGCGTGGCCTCTGCCGCCTGCTGGATCCGTTGCCGCTCCTTGCAGGCCATTACACGCGATATCGCACGCCGGCGGATCCAACTCCACGGGTCGCGTGCAGAACGCAAGGAGGCCACCGAAGCCAACGAAGTCATCGAGGCGATGAAGCCAGCCCTAGTGGCCTACGATGCCCTGCGGCCTTTCGTGTTCACCGCTCGCGACGAATGCCTGCTGGATTCCCTGGCCCTGCTCCACTTCCTGTCGCATGAGGGCCTGGCCCCACGCTGGGTTCTCGGCGTCAGAACGGGGCCGTTCGCTGCCCATGCCTGGGTACAGGAAGGTCAGACCGTCCTGAACGACCAGCACGAGTATGTCCGGCAGTTCCGACCCATCCTGGTCGTCTAACACGAGGGATGCGCCACGATGTTCCGGTACCTCGCCCTGGTGTGGAACGCGTCCCAGCCAAGAACGTCCGCCTCCGCACAACGGCTCGGCGGCACCTGGCAGCGGCAGGCGGACTGGCGCCCCGCGCTGCGCCGACCGGGCCTGCAGGTGTTCACCACAGGTGAGCGGCCTGGCATCAATGAAGCCCAAGTTCTCCATGGCGGTCTTGGTCTTGTGCTCGGCAAGCTGTTCCGCCGCGTCGAATTCGATGCCACGCCGGCGCCAGGCGCCACCCTCAGCGAAGCGGATGCGAAAAGCATCCTGGACACCGGCGGCCGCGCGCTGGTAGAGCAATTCTGGGGTCGCTACGTGGCCTTCCTGCCAGCCCCTTCCGACGCCACCGTGATCCTTCGCGATCCGAGCGGCTCCCTTCCCTGCTTCAAGCTACGGCATGGCGACGTCTGGATCTACTTCTCGTGGCTTGAGGACGCGCTGCAGATCACCGCCGCGACCGGTGGAGAAGGAGAAACCGCAAGCCCTGCAGCTCGGACGGTGAACTGGGATCTCCTCGCTCATCGCTTCCTGTACGGCGCTCAGAATGGCCGCGAAACCGCCCTCACCGAGATCACCCAGGTCCTGCCGGGCGAACTGGTGGATTCGGAAGCCGGAACGTCCACGCTGCTGTGGAGCGCCGTGAGCCACGCACGGGCGGCCGCAGACCGGGATGGCATCGAAGCGGCGACCCTGCTGGGCCATGCCGTGCGCTCGTGCACACGCTCGTGGGCCAGCTGCTACGACACCCTGCTGCTGCGGCTGTCCGGTGGCGTGGACTCCTCGATCCTCGTCAGCTGCCTCGCGGCCGGCCAGTCGCCGTCTGACGTGATTTGCATCAACTACTACTCGCCCGGCTCGGACACGGACGAGCGGCGCTACGCGATGCTCGCAGCCGGCCAAGCCGGACGCGATCTGCTCACCCGAGAGCGTGATCCTGCCTTCCGCATCCAGCGCGTGCTCGCGTCGGCCCGCATGCCCAACCCTGTCACCTATGTCGGCGCGATGAACGCAGCCACGGACGCCAAGCTCGCAGCGGCCTACCGGGCCGGCGCGATGTTCACCGGCGCCGGGGGTGATCCGCTCTTCTATGAGATGGCCAGCTGGTGGCCGGCGGCCGACTATCTGCGAGACCGCGGCTGGGACCCAGGCTTCCTGCCTGCAGCCCTGGACGCGGCCCGCGTTGGCCGGATCTCGCTCTGGCGCTGCCTCAAGTTCGCCACCCGGGAGCATGTCAAGCCCGATCTGGCCGCGAGGACCGCAACGACCCGAGCCGATTGGCTGCCCGGCGACTTCGCGCATGACCGGGTGGACGGGCTTCGCTTCGCACACCCGGAACTTCGCGCAGCGACCGATCTCCCGATCGGCAAGTACATGCAGACCGCCGCACTGATGCACCCGATCGGGTACTACGACCCGTTCGAGCAGGCGGCGGCACCCGAGGCCGTCCACCCCCTCTTCTCCCAGCCCCTGGTGGAGCTCTGCCTTCGGTTGCCCACCTACCTGCTGATTCGAGGCGGGCGCGGCCGGGCGCTGGCCCGGCGCGCCTTCGCCGCCGAGCTGCCAAAGCAGATCGCTGCCCGCAGGTCCAAGGGCGGCACCGACGACCACATCAAGGCGGTGCTGCAGAACGACCACGATTTCGTGTGCGGACTGCTGCTCGATGGCCACCTCGTTCGCCGCGGGTTCATCAACCGGGCCCGGTTGGAGGCGGCGCTTCGCGGCGGCCCCACGACGCTGGACTGGTCGCCCGGTCTGATCCATGAGCTGGTCGCCGTCGAGGCCTGGCTCACCCGCTGGCTCGGATAGCAGCAGCCTTTCGCACGCTGGGAGAGGCGGCATGCCATCGCCGAAGGAACTCCGGGAACTTCGCTCAGCGCTGATGGTCCTGTGCGACGGCCTGGACCGATCCATGGCCTGGCGCCTCGCAGGTGCGAATGCACTGGCGCTGCTCGGTGGCGCACTGGCCGGATTGGCGCCTCTGGCCCTGAAAGAGCTGATCGATGTCGTGAGCCGCCAGCCCAGCGACACCAACAACCGTGCCACCGACCCTGGGGCATGGGTCTCGGCGCTGGGCATCGCCTATCTGCTCTGCCTGAGCGCTGCGCGGCTCGCGTCCGAGATCCGGCCCTTCCTCGTCGGGGGCGTCGAGCAGCGGCTCTACACGGGCCTGCGGGTCCGCTACTTCACGCACCTGCTGGACCTGCCGCTCTCCTTCCACCTGGCGCGCCAGAGCGGCGCCATGGGTCAGCGTCTTCAGCAGGCGGTCTCCGGATACCAGCTCATCCTGGCCAGCCTCGTCCACGGCTTCATTCCCGTCCTGGTGGAGGGGGTGACCGTGGCCATCGTGCTGCTCACCCTGGGCCAGCCCGCCTTGGCCGCCACCTTCGCGCTCACCGGCATCGCACTCGCCCTGGCGGTCGGCAGGCACATGCCGCAGTTGCGCACCAGCGCACGCGCGGTCACGGGCACCATGGTCGATGTGCAGGGCTTGATGGCGGACAGCCTGATCAACTACGAGCCCATCAAGTGCTTTGGTGCCGAGCGAGAAACCCTGGATCGCTTTGGTGATCGATGCCTCGCCCTCGAAACGCACTGGCGGGACCTGCTGCACCGGCGCCTCGCCATCGGAGCCTCGGTCACGGTGGTCTTCACCCTCAGCGTCGCGAGCTCCCTGGCGATCGCGCTCCTCGCCGTGTCGCAGGGCCGCTTGAGCCTGGGCGGCTTCGTGCTCGCCGCGCTGTACATGGTGCAGATCATCCGACCGCTCGAACTGCTGAGCAGCGCCGCGCGCGATGCCTCGCAGGGCATGGCCTTCATCCGCCCCCTTCTGGAGGATCTCGGCATCTCCCCGGGCACACCCCCGCAGCCACCCAGGGTCCAACAGGGGAAATCGGGAGGCGAGCCGGCCAGCGCTATCGACACGATGAACGCGAAAGTCATGTCCATGGCCTCGCCGGTCCAGGCCGGTGTCTCTGTCAGCTTTCGGGGCGTGTGCCTGGCCTATGACAGAGGCCCACCCGTGCTCCGGGACTTCAGCCTGGACGTTCCGCCAGGGAAGTCCCTGGCCATCGTTGGCGCGAGCGGCTGCGGCAAGTCGTCGCTCGTTCGCCTGCTGCTGCGGCTCCACGAGCCCGATGCCGGGACCATCACCCTGGCGGGAACCCGGATCGATGCGATACCCGTCGGCGAACTGCGCTCGATGATGGCCGTGGTGCCGCAAGACCTGGCCCTGCTCAACGGCACGGTCGCGGCGAACATCGCACTCGGCATGGGCAGCGCGACACGCGCCAGCATTGCGGATGCCGCGCGCCTCGCCAAGCTGCATGACTTCGTCGCTGCCCTCCCCTGCGGCTACGAGGCCGTGATCGGCGAGCGCGGGCTCAAACTGTCAGGTGGCGAGCGTCAGCGCATTGCGATCGCCCGAGCCATCCTTCGGCACCCCCGCCTCTTCATCCTCGACGAGGCGACCTCAATGCTCGACGCCCCCACCGAGCAAGAGATCATGCAGAACCTGCTGGCGCTCTCGCGAGGGCGCACCCTGATCCTGATCGCCCATCGCCTCGCCACCATCCGGCATGCCGACGAGATCGCCGTGCTGGCGGGCGGCGCCGTCATAGAGAAAGGCGACCACGCCACGCTGATGGCGCTAGGCGGCACTTACGCCGCGATGTGGCAGCACCAAACGTCCGAGGAATGCAGGTGCTGAGATGAACCGTGCTTCGATTTCAGGGGGCGCCGCCACCACAGCTGCCTGAGGAGATTCAGAGACTTTCAGAAGAGTTTGACAAAAAAACATAAACTCTTTGCGAATCAATTAGATAGCTCTCTACAATCTTGTCATGGGCAAAGAGATTCTGAGTCTCATCCGTGCATCCGGAGCCTCCGGAATGGCCCCGGACATGCTGATGGCGTCCCTTGAGGAGCGGCTGAGCCGTTCCACGCTCAATCGCCAGCTTTCGGCGCTCGTCGCCGAAGGAAGCATCAAGCCGCTCGGGAAAGGTCGGTCGACGCGCTACGTGAGCACCACGCCCTTCTCGCGCGCAGAGGTCGACGCCTACTTTGCCCGGCCTGCGGCCGAGCGTCCACTGGCTCCGTTCCGGGAGGAGTTGCTTGAGCC
>NZ_JAIVFV010000130.1 GCF_020829445.1 Nostoc sp. CHAB 5836 | reverse complement strand
GGGGAGATGGGGGAGATGGGGGAGATGGGGGAGATGGGGGAGATGGGGGAGATGGGGGAGATGGGGGAGATGGGGGAGATGGGGGAGATGGGGGAGATGGGGGAGTAAAACTATTGATTATTGCCCAATGCCCAATGCCCAATGCCCTGAGCGAAGTCTTCGCGTAGTGATCGCACCAGAAGGGATGCCCAATGCCTTAATTCCAATCTTGTTCGTCTTTCTTGCCGCGACTTTTGTAAATACCCCCAATATTGTGAATTTGACGAGTTTTCTCAAAAAGCTCGGCTTCGGTCAAACCCCATTGCTGCAAGACTTTATCTAGGTCTTTTTGGATGTCTCTTGCTCCTGGAAATCCTTGATAACGCATTCGCAGTCTAGCCAATTCTGCTAAGTTATAGTCCGTCGCCTCTTGAGCGAGTAAAATATCAATAAGGGGGCGATCGCGGTTATAAAGAGGATGTTGTTGGTCTTTACCGGCCGTTGCTTCAGTCATCGTCAATCCTGAGTTTGGAGGTTGGAGTTTGGAGTTTGGAGTTTGGAGTTTGGAGTCTTGGTTTTTAAGTTTAGCCGAGAGCAGACGAGCAGAAAAAGCAAAAGAAAATAATCTTCTGCACTTAAAAGCTAATTGTAAAATTGATAACTCCTTACTTAATCATAACTCCTAACTCATCACTCCTAACTCCTAACTCACATTAGACGGCAAGTACACCTGATGTCTTACGGCTCTCACCACTGCCACTTAACTTTAAATAAAGTTACATTAGTCCTTAAGAAAATACAAAAAACTTTAGATGAGGGTGAATTTTATCTCACCCAAAGTCCAAGCAGCGAGGGAGCAAGAACCCATTATGTTTGAACACTTCACTTCCGAAGCCATTAGAGTAATTATGTTAGCTCAGGAGGAAGCACGTCGCCTGGGACACAATTTCGTAGGAACTGAACAAATTCTCCTGGGTTTGATGGGAGAAGGAACTGGGGTTGCTGCTAAAGTGCTGGCTGAATTAGGCGTTACTCTCAAAGACGCACGTCGCGAGGTAGAAAAAATTATTGGTAGGGGTTCTGGCTTTGTACCACCGGAAATTCCTTTTACTCCCAAGGTAAAAAGCCTCTTCGAGCAATCGTTTAAAGAAGCTCATAGTCTGGGACAGAATTACATTAACACTGAACACTTACTCTTAGGATTGACTGAGGCTGGTGAAGGTGTCGCCGCCAAAGTACTGCAAAATCTAGGAGTTGACTTCAAGAGTGTCCGCAGTGCCATAGTTCGCCGTTTGGGTGAAAATGCACCAGCTTTCGCTGGTAGTGGTAGTGGTAGTCAAAAGCGCACCCAACCGCTAACGATGGAAGAGTATGGCAGAAACTTGACCAAATTAGCCCAAGAAGGCAGACTCGACCCCGTAGTCGGTCGCCAAAAGGAAATTGAGCGGGCGATCCAAATTCTCGGTCGCCGCACTAAGAATAACCCAGTGTTGATTGGAGAACCAGGAGTTGGGAAAACTGCGATCGCAGAAGGTCTCGCTCAACGTATTATCAATCAGGATGTTCCCGAAACTTTACAAGACAAGCAAGTTATCAGCCTCGATATGGGGTCACTGGTAGCTGGAACTCGTTTCCGTGGCGATTTTGAAGAACGCATCAAAAAAGTCGTGGAAGAAGTTCGTACTGTAGGCAATATCATCCTGGTGATTGACGAAATTCACACCTTGGTTGGCGCTGGTGGTACAGAAGGTGGTTTGGATGCAGCCAACATCCTCAAACCTGCCTTAGCACGAGGTGAACTCCAGTGCATCGGCGCAACTACCCTTGATGAATATCGTAAGCATATTGAGCGTGATGCCGCCCTAGAGCGTCGTTTCCAACCAATTAAGGTTGGCGAACCCTCAGTAGAGGAAACCGTACAAATTCTTTACGGCTTGCGCGGTGCTTACGAACAACACCACAAAGTCACGATCTTGGATGCGGCCCTTGTCGCAGCAGCAGAATTATCAGACCGCTATATCAGCGATCGCTTCTTGCCCGATAAGGCAATAGATTTGATTGATGAAGCCGGTTCTCGCGTTCGTCTGCGGAACTCTCAAAGTTCTCCCAACAAAGAACTCAAGCGTGAACTCGCTGGCGTCACCAAAGAAAAAGAAGCAGCAGTCAGATCCCAAGATTTTGACAAAGCTACTCAACTGCGCGACCAAGAATTAAAACTCGCAGAACAACTGCAAGCAACACTTACATCAAACGAGCAACCTGTCAACTCTACCGTCGTTGATGAAGAAGACATTGCCCAAATCGTTGCCTCTTGGACTGGTGTACCAGTCAACAAACTTACTGAATCTGAGTCCGAGTTGCTCCTGCACCTAGAAGACACTCTCCATCAGCGACTCATCGGTCAAGAGCAAGCAGTTTCGGCTGTATCTCGCGGTATCCGTCGCGCCCGCGTTGGCTTAAAAAATCCCAATCGTCCCATTGCGAGCTTTATCTTCTCTGGCCCTACTGGAGTCGGTAAAACAGAATTGGCGAAGGCATTAGCTGCCTACTTCTTCGGTGCAGAAGACTCAATGATTCGGCTAGATATGTCCGAATACATGGAAAGCCACACCGTCGCCAAGCTAATTGGTTCGCCACCTGGTTATGTAGGATACGACGAAGGCGGACAACTTACAGAAGCCGTGCGGCGGAAACCATACTCAGTGCTGCTATTCGACGAAATCGAAAAAGCTCACCCCGATGTATTCAATATGCTGCTGCAACTCTTGGATGACGGTCATCTTACCGATGCCAAAGGTCGGAAAGTGGACTTCAAGAACACGCTGATCATTTTGACTTCTAACATCGGTTCCAAGGTGATTGAAAAAGGTGGTAGCGGCTTAGGCTTTGACTTCGATACTCAAGCCGACGCTAGTTACAACCGCATCCGCACCTTGGTAAATGAGGAATTGAAGGCTTACTTCCGTCCTGAGTTCCTCAACCGTCTCGATGAGATTATCGTCTTCACCCAGCTTTCCAAGGATGAAGTTAAGCAAATCGCTGAAATTATGCTTCGTGATGTGGCGAATCGCTTGACAGAAAAGGGAATTATCCTAGAAGTAAGCGATCGCTTCAAAGAGCGTGTGGTACAAGAAGGTTACAACCCCAGTTATGGTGCTAGACCATTACGTCGGGCAATTATGCGCCTTTTAGAAGATTCTCTCGCCGAAGCAATGCTGTCTGGTGAAATTACAGATGGAGACACAGCGATTATCGATGTTGATGATGACTCTCAGGTAAGAGTCAAAAAATCAGAAAAACGAGAATTACTCTTGGCAAATGTCGGCTAATATTTATACCTGATCACTTTTTGCTGTAATATTTGAGAAACATCTAGTAGTCTGTCAAGTTTAAATTGATGGGTAAGCAAGTTCGTAGTAAGGACTGAAGTCCTTATTTCCTAAGCACACTTTGTGCTTACTACAAACCCTCAAAACTAACTTAGACATTCTACTAGCCTTTTATCTAAGTAGAGGCACTAACAGGGGCATCTCCGACAAACATAAAGTGAAATGGTATTATTTCTCACCCCTCGTAGAAATGCTAGGGGTTTTTTTATGCAATTCCTTTTGAGTGCAATACTGCGCAATACGCTTGGGTTAAGGATTTTCTGGAGAACCATAGGCTTCTAGAGACGTTGCATTGCAACGTCTCTACACTGTCCACTGGACAAGGGTTTTAGTCTTATCTCAAGCGTATTGCAATACTGCGTAGGTTTTGGCAAAAAAATAAAAAATGTCTAGGTTGGGGAGCCACAGCGCCCTTGCGGGTTAAGAGACTTGTTCGCTTTTAGCGTTCCCGCAGGGTAGCACGTGGCGTTTGAGGAACGAAACCCAACCGAAGAGCGGGGTTCGTTAGGTAACGCAAAGGCTCAACCCAACCTAAGTACGTTGGTGCGAAAAAACTCAAGTATGTTACGAAACGTAAATAAGCTTAAAACCCTTACTAATGAAAAATGACGAATGACAAATGACAGCCTTAACCAGTTAACTTTAATTGCGCCGACCTACTTACAAATATTCAAAACCTACGCAGTATTGCAACTCATTGCGATATTGATTCCTTTGCCAACAATTCTGATGCTGCTTCACTTTCAAGGACATTATCGGAATCACCAGATTTAGAAAAACCATCTACGACATCTTTGATAAAACCAGCTATAGGTACCGCGACTAGCAAACCTAAGACTCCACCAACATTGGTTCCTACAAGCAAAGCAATTAATATCCATATTGGTCTAATACCAGTAAATTTGCCTAAAAGACGAGGTGCGATCGCCTGATCAATTAACTGGTCAATGACAACAGCTACCGCAAAAACCTTTAGTGCTAGCCAAAAGTCATGTGTGGCGATTATTAAAGTGATTACAACAAGACTGACGACATCACCAAAAGGAATTAAGCTCAAAAGCCCAACTGCCAAACCAAAGAGTAAAGCAAACTGGACTTGAAAACCTAAAAACAATAATGTTATTGAAACACCCATCAGCAAAGCCAAAGTTCCCTGACCAATCAAGTAATTTTGGAAGTTTTGTTGAATAGACTGGCTTGCCTTCTGAGCAAAACTCCCAGGTAACTTTTTAAATATTCCCTGCCAAATTCTTGGCCCATCTAACAATAGATAAAAAGTCAGCACTACAGTGATTAACGCTTCCGAAATACTATCAATTGTATCTATGAGAATGCTTAAAAGCTTATCTGAAACAAACTCTAGCTCATTTGGTAATTGCTCAGTAATTCGTGCTAATATCTGACTTAAATTAATATTTAATTTTTGCTTAAAAAACCAATCATTTACAATCTGAAGTTTTTCTTCGCTAGAATCAATCCACTGGGGAAGGACTTTAACCATCTCATGAAATTGATCTAAAACAATCGGCACTAAAGTGATACCCAAAGCAACAACAATTACCAATGCCAATATAAAAACTAATGCTACTGCATAGCTACGTTTAACTCCTCCCTGTTGGAGAATCGAAACAGGATAGTTTAAAACGAATGCAAGCAAAGTAGCCAAGACAAGAATAGTTACGACAGGTTGAAAATTTTTAACAAGCAAAAATGCTAGCCAACCATTGAGAAACACTAGCGGGAATAGCAGCGTAAAAATTAACCATCTAAGTAGTTGATTCAGGGAAAAACTCATAATTAATTTAAAATCAAAATTATTCTAGTTACTACATTTAACCCAATAGGGTTAACAAAAGGGCTGAAACTCTTTTTTTTTACGAACCACAGAGGCGCAGAGAACACAGAGAGAAGAGAGAAAGAGAAGGAGGAAATGCTTAACCCAAGTGTATTGACATTTAACCTTAATATGGCGTTAGTCCGCGTAGGCGGACGAAAGTTTGTATAGCCGCGATTTCTAATCGCCAGGGCTAGGTGCAAGATATAAGACTCCCCATTATTTCAATTACTAACTTTCAGCAAAAGCTAAAAATTGCTCCTCGTTTATTCGCCCTGCTTGATAGAGAGTATTAGTAATTTCCGAAATAGTTAAAACTGCATGACTGCGATAACCATTTTGCTGTAACCTATCTTTCACCCCCTGTTCGTGATCGATAAATACCACAATATCATTAACATTTAATCCTGCTGATTCCAACTTTCCTGCCCCTTCCATGACACTTTTACCACTGATGAGAATATCGTCAACCACCACAACTGTTTCACCAGGATGAAAGCTACCCTCAATTACTCTCCTAGTTCCGTGGGCCTTCACCTCTTTACGAGGGAAAATCATTGGACAATGAAGACGCAAAGCTAAACCAGTCGCAGTCGGTAAAGAACCATAGGGAATACCTGCTAACCTATCAAAAGTGAGATTCTTCAAAATATCCTCATAAGCTGTGAGAACTTGATTAAAAACTTGGGGATTGGAAATAATTTTGCGTAAGTCTATGTAATAAGGAAATATAGCTCCTGATGCTTGGACAAAGCTCCCAAACATAATACAGTCAATGTCATAAAGTTGTAAGATTAAATCCTGTTGAGGGTGCTGATTTAGCAAGCAAACATCAGGAAACCACACAGTACAAGTGGAGTTTTCATGAATAATCTCAGTTTTTACTTGATTAATTTCTGCACGTAAAGACTGGACTTCCTCAGATAATTGTGTGTTTCCCAACATATCTTGAGGAACAGGAATCAGCAAACCATCACCGTTAGTATTCAAGCCTGCTTCTAAAATTTCCTTCAGGTTTTGACCCTCCGCCCAAATGCTACGCGCCATAATAATTCGTTCTGGCGCAACTGCTCGAATCAATGCTAAAACTTCAGGATTTGTAGTCCCCACTTCCAAACCCAATTGTTCTGGAGTTCCCCAGGTTTTTGATTCTTTTACTACTTGTAAGTAAACGGGTGATTCCTTTGTCGGATATTGCTGCAAAGCTTCTGCACCTGGATTAGAAGTACAGCATAAAATAAATACCCCTTTATCAGGATAGACTAAAAAAGGTGCTACATGATCTTGTCCTGTATAGGGGCTGAGAGTGATTGCATCTACCTGCCATTCTGTAAACACAGTTCGGGCAAAAATGGTACTAGTATTTAAGTCACTGTGTTTGGCATCTAAAATAACTGGGATGCGGGGTGGAATAGCTGCTAAAGTTTTGTACAGCAGTTTTAAACCGGGAATGCCTAACGCTTCATAAAAACCAAGTGTCGGTTTATAGGCACAAACGAAATCAGAAGTTTCCGCAATAATGAATTGTAACCACTTCTCCAAACCAGCAATGAGTTCTTCAGATTCATAACGCACAGGCATCATCTCTGGATTTGGATCTAGTCCGACAAACAACAAGCTTTGATTTTGTAAGATATTCCGATTCAATTTATCAAAAAAGTTCATTTTTTTTAAAGAGTCATTAGTCATTAGTCATTAGTCATTAGTCATTAGTCATTAGTCATTAGACCTCTTGCAAAAGTCTCTAACACCCCACCCCCGACCCCTCCCCGCTTGCAGGGAGGGGAGACAAAGCGTAGCTTTGGTGGGGTGGGGTTCAAATTGTTTGATTTATGCAAGAGGTCTATTAGTCATTAGTCATTATTATTTCCTGCGTCTCTCTATCTCCATGACCATAGTTTGTTTAAGTAAGTTGGCGCAAAAAAAACCAAATATTTTACGAAACTTAAATGAGCTTAAAACCCTTACTTCTGACAAATGACAAATGACAAGTGACAAATGACAAATGACAAATGACAAGTGACAAATGACAAATGACAAATGACAAATGACAGTCTTTGCGAGTTATCTTTAATTGCGCCGACCTACTGACTAAAACATTGATTCTATTAATTCAGTACCACCAGCCTTCCGCCCTAACCCTGAGTGAATTACTACAAATAAGATCACCATTGGTACTGAGGCAAAGTGAACGATTCGCAATGCTTGCCAACTGCCAAAGCAATCCACAATCCAGGGAAATTGAGCAGGTTTATACATTCCTATTCCTGTAAATAACGCTAACAGTAAAATAGGAATAATTGCAGTATAGGCAATCCGGTGCCAAGCATAAATGAGACGTTTGGAATTTTGACTTTTTTGTAATGCTTTGAAGTCATTGGCACCTACAAACCGATGTCGCCAGCGCCGCGTGATTATAACGTAAATTCCATACCACAAGAGATTCAGCGAGAATAGCCACATTGCTGCAAAATGCCAGTGTCTACCTCCTGCAAGCCAACCTCCTAAAGTAAATATCGGAGGAATGTGCAAACCTGCACGTCCACCAAAAACAGGGTTGGCGTTGTAAATTTGTAGTCCACTGGTGAGCATGATAAACAGACTAATGATGTTACAAGAGTGGAAAATTTTAGCTCCTATTGCTTGAGTGCGTGGCTTTCGAGTTTGAGAGGGAACGGTTGAGGTCATAAATTTTGAGTGATAAAATTTGCTGTTTAAGTAGAGCGACGTAAATAAAGCTAACTGTTTAAGGCTGTCATTTGTCATTTGTCCTTCGTCATTTATAAGGGTTTAAGGTGTATTGACGTTTCGTAATATAGTTTAATTTGCTCTTGCCGACTTACTTATTTATCTTGTTCGATGATTGTGATTAAGTCTTCAGCATATTGACTGGCGGGATGAAGATTACCGGGTTGTTAATTTCGTTAGCGATATCCGCCACCATTTGACCGAGATTAGCCATTTTCTGGTTCTGCAATAACTGCTTTTGGGTATATTTGAGTTTATTGAGGGTAATTTTTAGCTGCTGTGATTTTTCCTTAACTTGGTCTTCGGTAAACTGGTGTTGGGCAATTTCTGTTTGGACTTGTTCAAATAGTTGGTATTGTGGAGTAGCGATCGCTCTATCCTGAGTAATATCCTTGTGCGTCCTTGCCATCTGCACTGGCTTGGGTAACTAGAATTATGTCTCCCCTCTCCCAAACATCGGAGAGGGGCTGGGGGTGAGGGAAAAGATTTAAGCTTGCATTGGGATGCTCCCGGATTAATTTTGATTAAGAAATGCTCAGAGCCATCAATTCTTCTGCAATTTCAAAGTTAGCTGTGACATTTTGCAAGTCATCTAAGCCTTCTAGAGTATCAATTAACTTGAAAAGCGATCGCGCCTGATCCGGATCAGTAACTTCTACACTATTACTGGGAATCCAGCGTAATTCGGCATCAATTACCTTAATGCCTTGATTTTTGAGTGTCTGGTTAAGGGTTTCTAAATTTCCTATGTCAGTAAATACCTCAGCCATCTCATCTTCAGTCATCTCATAAGACTGGGCGCCGCCTTGAAAGGATGCTTCTAAAAGCTGTTCTTCGTCAACCACACCCTGAACTACACAAACGCCTTTTTGGTCAAACATCCAGCTAACGCAACCTGTTTCGCCAAGATTACCACCATTTTTACTAAAAGCGACACGCAAGTCAGCAGCAGTGCGATTGCGATTATCTGTGAGGGCTTCGATTAAAATCGCTACACCACCAGGGCCGTAACCTTCGTAGCGAATCGCCTCAAAGATAGCATTATCGCCGCCAAAAGTGCCTGCACCTTTAGCGATCGCTCGTTCAATATTATCATTGGGGATGCTCGCAGCCTTTGCCTTGTCAATTGCCGTCCGAAGTTGAAAATTCAGCGCCGGATCTGGTACTCCGCTTCTAGCCGCAACGATAATCGCTCTGGATAACTGAGTAAAGGTTTTTCCCTTTTTTGCATCCACTACCGCTTTTTGGCGCTTAATATTTGCCCATTTACTATGTCCTGCCATAATCTTAAATTATCAAAACTCTATTCCACATTAGGATATATTCACTGGCAAAAACCATGACTTTAGATAATTGTGCAAGCTGACATCAGAGTGGCAAAGTTGTTGCGAGGGAACGAGGAGAATTGACCAATCATTTTAATCAAGATTATTATGCACCATTTTTTTGACCCTCTTCGCCATGTCAAGGGAAAAAGCAAGAAAGTGTCACACTACTTTAGGAGGTTGCTGCTTCTATTATTGGTGGGCATAGTCGCTTTAGTTGGATGTCAAAATATCTTACCTGGTGTTAAGGAAAATAAAGTAATTCATTTAACTTTGTGGCAAGGTGTAAATCCTCCACAAAATCGGGATGTGCTGCAAAAGCTGGTAGACAAATTCAATCAATTGCACCAAGATATTCAAGTAGAGTCGCTTTATGTTGGGCAACAGGATCAGCAAACGCCCAAGATTTTAGCAGCAGTGGTAGGAAATGCACCGCCAGATTTATTGTGGTATAATCCGACGATCGCAGGTCAATTGGTGGAACTCGACGCGCTTTTACCTTTGGATGAAATGCTCGAAAAATCTCCAATAAAAGCCGAAATTGACCCTGCTTTATATGCATCAATGAAATACAAAGGTAGCATTTGGTCTGTGCCCTTTGCTACGAATAATGTTGGTATATTTTACCGTCCGAGCTTGTTCAAGGTAGCCGGCATTACTGAATTACCCCATACTTGGCAGGAGTTTGCACAAGTTGCGAAAAAATTAACTCGTGATACCAATGGTGATGGACGAACAGATCAATATGGGATGTTTCTGCCTTTGGGGAAGGGAGAATTTACAGTATTCACCTGGCTACCATTTATGTGGAGTGGTGGCGGCGAGTTGGTGAGTGGTGATTCACAGAATGCGGCAGCAATAGATTTGGAAGATAATCAAGGAGCGATCGCAGCTTTGCAATTCTGGCGTGATTTAATTACAGACGGTTCCGCTATTTTATCTGCGCCGGAACGGGGTTATGAGACAGATGACTTGCTGGCTGGTAAAGTCGCAATGCAATTAAATGGCCCTTGGACTCTGGGACAATTTCAAAAAACTGGTGTCGATTTTGACGTTTTTCCCATTCCTGCTGGGCAGAAACCTGCTACTGTTATTGGCGGTGAGAATCTCTTCTTTTTCAAAACTACACCGAAACGCGAAACAGCAGCCTTTAAGTTTGTCGAATATGCTTTAAGTGAAGAATTTCAGACAGAATTAGCATTGGGAACTGGCTATTTACCGGTGAATTTGAAGTCTCGTCAAAGTCCAAAATATCAGGATTTTGTAAATAAAATACCACAGGTTAAAGTATTTTTAGATCAAGCTAAATATGGGCGATCGCGTCCGATATTTCCTGGTTACAATCGGATTTCCGACAGTGTAGGTCGGGCGATTGAATCTGTATTGTTGGGTAAAAGTTCGCCAACAGAATCACTCAAAGCAACTCAGCAGCGCTTAGATTTGATTTTCAAGTGAGATGGAGACAGGACTTACGCAAAATAATGAAAAAACGAACCGCAAACGCGAGTGCGCCTCGTAAGAGTTGGACGCAAAGGACACAAAGGAATAAAAGTTTCAGAGAGTTATTGCGTAAGTAAGTCGGCAAGAATAAACGAAACTATATTACGAAACATGAATACACCTTAAGCCCTTATAAATGACGAAGGACAAATGACAAATGACAGCCTTAGCCAGTTAGCTTTAATTTCGCCGACTTACTTAAATCACAAAAGGTTCAAGTTCGCGGTTATTCCACTCTTGTTCAACCCGTTCAGTAATCAACGGTCTAATGATAAACTTGGGCGGACAACCATCCAGAACATCAATCCGCACACATGAGTAAGGCAGTCGCTTCTGGAAATTGTAGTCATGACGACCCACAAAAAGCATTGAATCTGCAACTTTCCGAGTAGGTTTACCTGCAATCTCAGCAAAAGTCTCCATCAATTCAGTCCCCTCTCGCCGTTGATAACGAGGACGATGACCGCTACCACCAGAGATAATACAGTTAATGTGGGAGTCAGCAAATCCGGTATTAGTTGTGCAAAGATGCTCCAAACAGTGAGCGTGACCGTTTAAAATCAAATCAACTATAGGACGTTCTTTAATTAAAGAACCAAGAGTTTCTGCCACTTGTTCAAATACCCAGCGCAAGCGGTGGCGAACCGCCAAGGTTTGTGCCTGATTCCACTTGGTAGCTTCTGTGACATAGGGTGGATGGTGGAAAAAGATTACACGTCCGCGCACTTCGGAGGTATTCCAAGATTCAATTAGTCTGCTGCGCAACCATTCAAGTTGTTCAAAGTCGATCGCAGGCATTTGATGAGATGCTAGTTGTTTCTCAATGTCGATTTTTATCTCATTTATTTGGTCTAATTTGGCACTAAGCTCATCAAGTTGTTCTGCTTCGGTGGGTTTATCTGGGTTGAGGCCATCGCATATTTTCAAAATCTGCAATTCTTCTTGATCTATATCATGGCGACGCTTTTGCAATTCCCGGCGGTAAATTTCCCCCTTTTGAGTTGCAGGCAAAGGTGACGGTGTATTAAAAGTATTAGAATCCAGTGCGAAAAAGTCAATTCCGCCGTAACGAAAGGTGTAATAGCGATTGGGTAAGCGGGTAAACTGTCCAGGTTGATAACGCAAACAGCGCCCTGTATCCGTCTTAGCAGTGTAGTGCCGATCTAAATGACGTTCCAATTCTTGTGGGGAAGCGATCGCCCCTGTACAGTCCATAAATGCCCGTGCATAAGCATTGCCTTGATATGAACCATGCCAGCCAATCTCGATATCTTTGTAGCGGAACAGGCGACGTAGTGACGATGTTGTGCCCGTAAATAAACGGTACATCAACGGAATATCGTAGTAATCATGATTACCAAGTACGGGCAAGAATGGCAGATTAAACACCATGCGATCGTAACGAATGCTTTTCGGGCTGTCCCCACCGACAATAAATTCGCGGTAAGGCTCAATAAAGTTTGTTGAATAATACTCTTGGGAACCCACCACATAGATTACATCGCCCGTGTGCAACACAAAACTGCAATCATCGCGGTGAGTCAGCATTAGTTCCGCAACCTTTCGTTGGGGGTGGTGTCGAGAACGGGATTTAGTGCCGGAATCACCAATAACCATAAAGGAAAATTCTGGACTATCCTGCCTGCGATCGTCAATAACTATGCTGGTTTGGTCAATTCCCCGTTGCACAAAACTTGGATGCATCCACCGCACCCGTTCCTTCATCTTTTGAATTTTTACAGGAATCGGTGCATCGGAAATCAATTTCATGGCTATAACTCTTGAATGCCTAACCCATATGCCAATTGTAACGAAATAATAAGGATTTTGTTTTACAGCTATTTTCATGTAGATACACTAGCGCTCTTTTATTACTCTGAAAAAATCAAATATTTGTTGTTTAAATAGATAAAATCTGCTGTAAATCTTGTTTAGGCATTTCCAAATCAAATCAAATCAATTCAATTCGCAATACCTCGACTTCGCTACTTCGACGCCGCTCAGTACAAGTGGGCACAAGGAAAGCAATTAAACTAAGTACAACACTCAGGGCTATTTCATTCTGATCTAGCCCGCCTCAGAATTAATTCTGAGTCTAATAGCGAAAGTCGTCTCAAGACGACTGAGAAAAGGTTATGGTCGAGACGATGCCGCGCATGGGGGTTTCCCGAAGGACTGCCGTGGGAACCCCCGCAACGCGCTGGCTTCTTTGTGCCTGGAGTGGTAGCCTACGGCAAGCCGCAACTCTTGGAGACGCTGCGCGAATGCGTCTACGTTTATTTGAGTAATTTATTTCTTGGAAGTTCCTAGGGGGTTAGGAGGGATCTAAAAGTATCTAAAGTCACAGGAAAAGACTTTTCAAACAACCTCTTAGTGCCTTTGCACCTGGGCATAAAATTTACTACTCAGGATGTTGAGAGTAGTTTCTAAAGCATAGTTTTGTCGCAATTGGACTTCAGATTTTTGTAACGATTTTAATGCTTTTAGTACAATTTATAAAACGTAAGTAATTCGGCAAGAATAAACCAAACTATATTACGAAATGCAAATACACCTTAAACCCTTATAAATGACGAAGGACAAATGACAAATGACAGCCTTAGCCAGTTAGCTTTATTTACGCCGCTCTACTTAAAAGAAATTTAATCATGAGTAACAGCAGAATGTTATAGTAAATTCGCTTAGTCAACTTGTGAGGAAAAAATTTAAATGGTGAAGTTTGTAAGAGCATTTATCGCTGCGGCTACATTAATTACTACATCAGTTAGTGCTGCTTTTGCGGGTGAAAAAGTTAAAATTGTAAACGCAATCTATGGTGGTAGTGGTTGCCCCGAAAACTCGGCGGCAGTGCAGATTAGCCCTGATGGTCAAGAGCTAACGATTCTATTTGACAAGTTTATAGCCATAGCTAATAACCAAATACAAAGCCGCAAAAGCTGTAATGTGAGCATTGCGATCAAATTACCCCAAGGCTTTCAAATTTCCCTCTATGATACTGATTACCGTGGCTATGTTAGTCCCGCAACCACTGGGACGCTACGATCAGAGTACACTTTCGCTGGCGAGCGCGGCCCGATTTTTACTCGGAATTTGGTCGGCGGAAGTAACTATTTCGTCCGAGATAACTTGGTGAACATAACTAATATTTGGTCGGCCTGTGGCGACAGTGTGAATATGCAGGTGAATGCTTCGATGGTAGCTCGTGGTGTCGGCATAGCCACCCTTGACTATTTTGATCTTGTTAACCGTGGTCTGGTTTATCACATCAAATATCGCAGATGCATTTAACTACACCAATTTGCTAGAGTGCTAAATAGACCACATCTGTCGTAAAAGGACAGTAATCCTGTACGCTTACAACAGATGTAGTTCAAATAGATCGGCTTTTGTTTAATAGTGTCAAAATGTGATGTGTATAGTTTATTTACAAAGTCATTTATGCCGAAAGCAATTTGGAATGGAACCGTTTTAGCCGAGAGTGATAATACCATAGTTGTGGAAGGCAACCATTATTTTCCTGTTGACACCATTAACAAGCAGTACTTTACAGAAAGTAACACCCACACTACTTGTCCTTGGAAAGGTGTCGCCAGTTACTACAGTATCGACGTTGATGGGCAAATCAACAAAGATGCTGCTTGGTATTATCCCAGCGCTAAGGAGAAGGCTAAGAATATTGAAGGTTATGTCGCCTTCTGGAAGGGTGTCAAAGTTGAGTCTTAACGAAGGTTCCTGAAAGTATTTTAGTTTCAGCGAATTGATATTAAGTAGGTCGGCGCAATTAAAGATAACTCGTGATGGCTGTCATTTGTCCTTTGTCATTCGTCCTTAGTAAGGGTTTCAAGCCTGTTTACGTTTCGTCACATAGTTTGATTTATTTTCACCGACTTACTTATGTCCAGCTAATTGCCTATAAAATAATTAGCCCGCGCAGAGACTAGTCTCTGCGCGGGTTTCGTATTTAAACCTATTTGCGAATTTATTCTGATACGTAATTATACTTTCGCTTTGCCAAATGCTCCTTGCTTTCTCTTCATCAGCCAAGCCAGACTACCAACAAGTATACTACCAGCGATCGCACTTGGTTCGGTTACTCTTGTCAGTAAAACAACGTCACTGACTGTAAGAGTTATGTTGCCTCCTGCTCGTGAACTATTACTACCACCTGCGATCGCACTTGGTTCGTTGGGTGGTGCGATTATAAAACCATTAGGGATGTTGATAGTTATGTTGCCTCCCAGTCCTGAATTATTAGTACCACTAGGGATCGTGCTTAGTATAGCTCCTGATCTCAATATAAGAAGATCGGTTTTGAGAATTATGTTACCTGCTGAACCATTGCTGGTTTGCTCATAATTGATCTTGGCACCATCAACAATCCTTAAGCTACCAGTAGAAATAGTTAAATCGCCGGCGTTAGTGGTATTACTTAGATCCCTTACCTGACTACCACCGGTCAGGCTGAGAGCATTACTACTGATATCTACACTTTTATTACCCTTGATAGTGCTATTAATAAGTGTCAGTTTACCAGTCGGGTTATCTATCTTCACATTTTCACCGCTGATGGTGCTATTGGTAAACGTTAGGTTACTAGAATTGTAAGCGTTGATATTACCAGCGATCGCTAGCCCAGAAAATTCAACATCCGCCGCGCTAATGTCAAATACGGGGAATTGATTATTACTACTGATGGTAAGTAAGTTAGCACCTGGGCCATTAATAGTAAGGTTTTTTGCGATCGCAAGTGCGCCACTTGTTAGGGCAATTGTACTAGGATGACTTCCCAATAAGAACTCTACCACGTCATTGCTATTTGCAATGTTGATAGTATCTCGCAATGAACCAACCCCACTGTCATTGAGATTGTTAACGACGAAGGTAGCAGCTTGCGCTGATTCCAGCATTATCACCCAGCCAAGAGCAACAGCTGTGGAAATAGCTTGAGCGACAGCCTTTTTTCTATTGTTTTTTATCACCTAAAACTCCTCGGATTAATTTGTTAAAAAATCAAAATTCGTAACAAATGCACAAGTCGTCATTACCACGGAAACTTCATTTGTAACGTCATACAGCCATAATTACAGCAAATTGGCGATCGCAGTGTTGAAAAAAGGTAAGGGACAAGGATATTCACCTCTTACCTTGATCAAGGAGAGTCGTAGAATCTTGGTTCAGGGACTTCCAAATAAAAAAATACTCAACTACTTCTTCTGGGGTGGGCGACACGAGAGTCCGTGTACAAGGGCGGGCTTTTCGGGCCACCCCACAAGATTGGGTAATTTATTTGTTGTCAGTCCCTCATGGGAATTTGATATTACTTCTTCTTTTGATTCTGATCCTTGATCAACTGAGCGATGGACTTTAAAAGGATTTGGCAAAAATACGACATTGCAAAGATAACAGCTACCGCAATACCTCCCTGCACAATTATAGAGATTAAATCTCTAGATATTAGACCTCTTGCAGAATTATTTTATGGTATAATTAAGGATTTTGACATGAATTTGCTCTGCCAATGCAATACGAACAAACAAAACGACTGTCCAATCGAGAATTTAAACGTCTGGTTGGGGTACAAAGACACACATTTAATGAGATAGTCAACGTACTAGAAGATGCGGCAAGTCACAGACAAACACTCTTGTTGTTCTAAAAAGCTGTGTTTGCAAGACCAGGCGTTAGTATGTTTAACGTATTGGCGTGAATATCGAACTTATTTCCATATCGCCAGTGACTGGCAAGTGTCAGAAGCAACGATTTGTCGTACTGTTCATTGGGTAGAAAATATTTTAGTCAATTCCGGGAGGTTTCGATTAGGAGGAAAAAAGTCATTGTTGACACCATCACACAAACCCAAGACAGTAGCAATGGATGTGACCTTCAAAATGCTAGTTAACTTTTTGCCAATTTGTTTAATCCTTTAATATACCACAAAACTTTTTTGCAAGAGGTCTAATAATACCATGCGATCGCAAAAAGGCTTCCCGTAGGCTAATGCAATCGCGCACCGTCTCCTAGAGAAGAACACAGGGAAAAATCGAGCCATAAGATTTACTCCTAACTTCTCACTCATAACTCTTAACTTTTACTTGAGTGCCGCAACATCTTGTGTCAATTCCAATATGAAGGTTAAACTTCCTATTTAATCTGATCTCGCTTTTAGGAGCGTGTATAGATAGATAGTTTGGAAGTTTAGCCGTGGTGGGATAGGAGTCAGTACAAATGTTAAGTCGCAAACAAATCCCTGGTGTAGTTCCTAATCAGCAGTGCGATACCTACGCGTGGTTTTCGCAACGAGCTTGGGTAGAAATTGATTTAGGGGCGTTGTCGTACAATGTACAGCAATTAGTGCAGTTTTTATCGCCGCGTACTCAGTTAATGGCAGTAGTAAAAGCTGATGCTTATGGACATGGAGCGGTGACGGTTGCTCAAACCGTAATTCAATCGGGAGCTAGTTGGCTGGGAGTCGCGACAGTTCCAGAAGCTATTCAATTGCGAGAAGGCGGGATTCAAGCGCCTATTTTGATTTTAGGGGCAACTCATACACCAGAGCAGATTCATGCGATCGCACAATGGAAACTTCAGCCCACACTCTGTAGCCCTAAACAAGCTTTGGTATTTTCCGACACCCTAGAATCGATGAATTATGGTTCTCCAGTGCCCGTACACATCAAATTAGATACGGGAATGTCTAGGTTGGGAACTAATTGGCAGCAAGCTGGTGAATTTGTGCAATTAGTGCAGCGCTTACCACATCTATCTATTGCCAGTATTTATTCTCATTTGGCAACAGCAGATGATCCTGATACTACGGCAATGGAGGAACAGCATAGACGATTTGAGGAAGCGATCGCTCAAATCAAAGCAATGGGAATTCAACCGCCTTGCTTACACTTAGCAAACTCAGCCGCCGCACTCACAGATTCGGCATTGCACTATGACATTGTGCGAGTAGGTTTAGCTGTTTACGGACTCTACCCAGCAAGCCATTTACAAAATGCGATCGCTCTTAAGCCGGTTTTGCAACTTAAAGCACGAGTCACCCAAGTTAAAACAATTGCCGCAGGAACAGCTGTTAGTTACGGCCATCAATTTATTGCCTTGCGTGAACTTCGCCTCGCCGTCGTCGGAATTGGTTATGCTGACGGTGTGCCTCGCAGTCTTTCCAACAAAATGCAGGTGTTAATTCGTGGTCGTCGGGTGCCCCAAATCGGGACAATTACAATGGATCAGTTGATGCTGGATGTGAGTACCATACCCAATATTCAAGAAGGAGAAGTAGTCACCTTACTAGGAGAACAGGGAAAAGAAGAAATTTCCGCAGACGATTGGGCAGAACAATTAAATACTATTTCCTGGGAAATTCTTTGTGGGTTTAAGCATCGTCTGCCTCGTGTTGCAGTTATGTAATTGGGCATGGGGCATGGTTATTCTCCTTGTCCCCTTGTCTACCTCATGCCTCTCAGTATTTTTCTTCAATTTTGAATTGATTTATCCCCACTCCCCTATTCCAAAAAATAATTTCTTATGGTACGATAAAAGACTGATGCGGATGTGGCGGAATTGGCAGACGCGCTAGATTTAGGTTCTAGTTCCGAAAGGAGTGAAGGTTCAAGTCCTTTCATCCGCATTTCTGGTTAATAAAAACAAACTGCATGAGCCAACAGGTTCATGCAGTTTGCTGATGAATTCATTCATCATCAACTCCTAGCAGGAAGGTTAGTACAGCTAGATTTTGCTGGCGTCGGAAGATTATTGTCTGTGTTTTTTAAGTTTGCGATCGGTCAGTCATTGTGTGATATCAAAAATCAAATCGAATTGCTAGAGACTTCGTTATCATGTACTCACGCTGCTACTTGCTAAGTCTCAACTTATATTTCAATACAGTTGAGTTAAGCATTTCTTTGTTGTCTTTCTTCTCTTTCTTTGCGTCCTTGGCGTCCTTCTCCCTTCTCCCACTCGCAAAGGCGCTAGCCTCTCACGAGTGGGAGAAGGGGAGACGCATTCGCGAAGGCGGTAGCCTGCGGCAAGCCGAAGCGTCTACGTTAAACAAATTGACTTTGGCAAAGAGTTTTAGCCTTAACTGAACTGTATTGACTTATATTTGGGATAATACATACCAAAAGCAATCTATTGAGACATATCACGGGCATAGCAAGAATTTTGGGAGGTTGAAAAATCAGATGACAGCACCTCAACCAACGATCTTTACAAACTCTCATCTTTACGAGCAAGATTTTTATCTGTGGATAGAGACAACTGCTAAATTCTTAAAAGAAGGCAGATTTTCTGAGATTGATTTAGGAAATCTGATTGAAGAGATTGAATGCATGGGGAGAAGTGAAAAGCACGCACTTGCGAGTAATTTAGTTGTTCTATTAATGCATCTACTAAAATATAAATATCAGCCAGAAAAACGTTCTAATAGTTGGAAAGGAACTATTAGAGAACATCGCCGCAGATTGAGAAGAACTTTTAAGGATAGTCCTAGTTTAAAACCATATTTCCAGGAAATTTGGACTGAGTGTTATCAAGATGCAAGGAAACAAGCCAGTGATGAAACTGGTTTATCGCTTGAAACTTTTGGTGTAGACTCTCCCTTTACTGCGGATGAATGTTTAGATGAAGACTTTTTACCTGATTAGTGGATGGTTGATATTTAAACCACGGCATAATCTGTAAATTGGCGCTTAAATGGCGAATGAAAGCCGATGACAATATCTTGTTTAGGAATACCTAAATTTACTAAATCTTCTCCTACTTCATAAATTGGGACGCGAACAGCTATAGCGGTTCTCAATTGCATGGAATACAGACCTAACCCCCAGCCCCTTCCCTGCAAGGGAAGGGGAGTAATATTCAAAGCCTCTCTCCTTTTAGGAGAGAGGTTTGGAGAGAGGTCAAACTGTAT